>MGMW01000096.1 GCA_001795035.1 Chloroflexi bacterium RBG_13_53_26 | reverse complement strand
GCTGTAAAGATCCCTGGAGCATCTTCCCTGCACAGGATTTTACCCGGTCACATCCCCTGTACTCCGCATCCCGCTGTTATGCTGCCCCCTACCAGAAGAGCGTGTTAACAAAATCAACCAGAGCCTGGGAAAGCTGGATGGCTGTACCTGCAATCTCTCGCACTACATTGAAACCAGCGTTAGTGAGGCTGATAGAAGGGTCCAGTGGACCTGTGGCATTGGCCGGCATGTCTATCCAATAGATCAAGGTCTGATTGGTAATAGCCAGCCACATCCCTAGGTTCTGGATAAGCAAATCGTAGATGTCCATGATCTTGCTATGACAGCAATACTATGAATAGCTTGGCCAACTCGGATCCCACATGGGGAACAAAGGCCATCATATTCAGCAGGCCTATGTATTGCTCAACCACGTCCGCTGCCCATTGCGCAAAACTGATACCAGCAGGCAGCAGTGTGAACTGGAGTTGGTGGCCACCATCGCTCGAGGTCACATTGGTCACATCAACATAGTTGGCCAGGGCTCCATGAAACATCGCACTAACCCTCAGCGCGACCAGTCCCAAGTACCCTCCAGGTGTCATCTATCGAACCTTCCCACCAGCCCAAGCCTGCAGATATGCCCGCCAGTACCTTCTGAGTTCCCCATCATCACGCGGAGTTCAAAGTTATCACCTTTCTACAGCTAAGTCAAGCGAGATTCATGCTCTTTTCGGGCCATCGCACCTAGTCAGTAATGCCCGCACCAATGCGGGGTGATTAGCTTTGTTCACGGGGAGAATCCGAGGCTCAGCCCAACGAAAAAGGGAGAGCTTCAATGCTCCCCCTTTTCGAAACAGTTCTCTTCAGACTTACAGGGTTGCCAGCATACTATAAAAGCTTCTCTCTAGACGGCCAGCAGACCCTCGAGCAGGCTGGGTGCCAAGCGCGTCAGTCCAGTGATCAGAGCAACGAGGTCTGCGACGAAGCTGGTGCCGCAGGCTGTCAGTTCAGCATTGTAGGTCGTCCATACCGTGCCGCAGATGTTGGTCGTCGCAATTGCTGTTGAAGTTGCAAAGTAGCTGAGTATGGCATCAACAATCGCCAAACCCTTTGCCATTACGCCGGTGATTATCATGTATATTCACCCCCCTTTTCTAAATTACCTGACTTAAGTACCTGATTTTGCGCACGTGCGCAACGCGCTTACCATTGAATACGACTCCGCTGGCTTTCACCCCCTTTCCATCTGAAGCGAACCGGGCGCTCACCGCCCTTTGCTAGTTAACGTATAACACATTCCAGCAACTTTGTCAACCGCCCGCTCTATTCTAATCCTCACCCGACTCCTGTTCAGAGTCTTCTCCTTCGTCCTCTTGCCCCAGCGCCCCCTGTAGCTCCTCAGTGCCATCACGTGTTCTCATAACAGCGACACCTCTAAAGGCTCCTATGCCCAGAAGAAGGGACGCTACCAGGTTGGAACCAAACAGTGCCAACCCCAGAAAGGCCAGCCATAAATCGTCCCCTGAAACCAGTGTAATTATGGCGCCAATCAGCGCCATCAAGTTGACTGCTGCTAGGCCCAGTAGAAGGCACCCGCAACCCCGATTGAGTTTCATTTATGACCTCCTTGACATCGGCTGACGTGACACTATAGCATATCCTCTATGCTGGTACAAGGGGTCCTGTGAATGTTCTACGATTATGACAGGGGTCCTCTTGCATCTGCAAGAGCAGCTATCGGCTGGGAACTCGATTGGCAATGACCTTGGAGCTTTCGCAGTGAGTACTTCTATCGGGATCCGGCTGCGTTCCCTGGGCTCGAGTTGGATGGAGAAGCCCCCGAAGTGGACTATTGCCCTGGCCATGGCTCTAGTGTGCATCCTTACGTTCGCATTCCGGTGCCTTCATCTCCTCAGGGATGACCACTACTTCATAGTCAGCGCTGACTCTCACTATTTTCACCGCATGGCCGAACTGCTGGCCCTGGATGAGACCTACTTCTACCCAACGCATAATCGGGTGCTGCCAATTCCCATGTTCAGTGGCATAACTTACCCTTTGGCTTTGATGGCCAGAGGACTTGCATTCGTGACCACTGAGACGCCACTGAGTGCTTTGGAGCTGGTCAGCAAATTCCTTCCCCCGACTCTTGGTGTGATCACCGTTCTCGTGCTGTACTTCGGCGTGTCACGGCTCTACGGACGTTCTGTTGCCATGCTATCTGCCCTTGTCTGGGCCCTTGTCTCGTGGGCCCTGGTGCAACAGGCAGCAGGGTATCTTGATCGAGACTGTCTCAGCATCATCTTAGTTATCATAGGCATATTTCTATTCTTTTTCCTGAAGCGCATGACAATTGTGCTGGGCGGTCGCGCCCTAACCTGGCTAGTCTCTGCATTTGCTATCATTAGCGTGGAGGCTCTGCTCTATCTGGAATGGGGGTACCTGGGCCCAGCAATCCTCCTGACTGTGTTGGTTGTTTTCCTTCTTGTTCAAATACTGAATACCCTCTTCAATCATATCATGCCCGCTTTGCTTGCCGAGGACAATGTTTTGGACTGGCCTCTGATTGCCTTCAGAAGGCTTCCCATGGCGCTACGCGTGGCCCTGAGAGGATCGTCATACAAACCATTGGCTGTCATACTTGGATTGAATGTGGCTGCAATCGCCTTGAGGCCCGATATCTTGAAATCGATGTGGAACCTCCTGCTGGACGCACTGCGCGGTACAATCTCTGGAGAAACCACTGTCGCCGAATTGCAGGGGCTCGCCACTGAGGATATCCTATCCCTGGGGCTGCTGCTGATACCCATCGCTATCGGGCTGTACATCGCTGTCAGAAGGAGACACGAGGGAGACCTACTAGTATTGGGCTGGTTTGGTGCACTCTTCCTCGCCGGGCTCTTCAGCAGGCGACTCTTCCTCTATGCCGTACCCGCGATGTGCGTCGTTACCAGTCTGGGCTTGGTGACATTGCTCGACATCAGGGGGCTTCGGTTGTCATCATCCATACTGCAGCTGTCTTTGGTAGACCCGCGGGCTGTTCTACCACAACTGCGTGCCTACCTGCGCTTGGGGTGCGGCTTTCTGGTTCTGCTGGCAACTGTCGCCATTTCGACATTCGGTGCGTACTCGTTTGCATCGACACCTCCTGTGGCGCCAGACACTGAATGGCATGAAGCATTGACCTGGTTGCGGCAGGAGACACCTCAAGAAGCCGTCATCATGACGTGGTGGGATTATGGCTATTGGATACTCGACGTGTCCCACCGCACTCCTGTGGTCGACAACGGTGTCCATCCAAAGGCCACAGATGAGGATATTGCTCGCGTCTACACCACAACGGACGACTCCGAGGCAGTCAGTGTCATGATGGAGTACGGGGCTGGGTACCTCGTCTTCTCCAAGGTTGAGACAAGGATACTTCCCGTTATTGCTGCCAGGGTGGGTATTGACGTGACGGATGTGGATCTGGGCTCGGTGCCGCCGGAGCTTGAAGACTCTCTGTACAATAGAAGCTTCAGCGATGATTTTCACTCCGACTATGGTCTTGAGCGGATATATGCGTCTCCCGATGCCACTGAGCCATCGGTGGTGATTCTGGCTCTGCAGTGACAGAGGTTCTGACTGGGTTCGCCGTTTGACAACAATAGCCAAGGTGCTATATTAGGTTGGGGAGTTCGCCGCAGGGCTGACTGGCTTCAGTTCATAAATTATGCACCCGTATCAGATTGGTCCGAGAGGAGGATAGTATGCAAAAAACGAAAAGAGCCTTCTATCTTGCAGTGCTGCTCGGCATTGCAAGCGTGATACTTTCCATGTCACTGCCTTTCATAGTGCGACCGGCTGCCGCGCAACGGGAGGTAGGAGCTACCGAACTGGTGTATGATGATGGTATCCCTTACAAGCCCGTAATTGAATCCGAGGTTGCCTGCCCATCATGCATAGAGTATCAGGGTGTGCGCTTCGGACTGGGAGGTGTAGAAATAGCCGCCGTCACATCGCTGCGTTTCTATGCCTACGCTACTGAAAGCCGTAATCTGCGGGTACACATAAACGATGTGAACCAGGTACCTCTGCTTCCTGATCCAATCGTTGTCCCTGTGTCCAGAAATGGCTGGTACACCGTCCCAATCCCAGAGATAACCGTCACCGGAGATTTCTACGTCTGGATACAGACCCCATCAAAGACCGCGATGCCATTCCACGATCGCCAGAAGGACACAGACCGCTCTTTCCGTGCTGATGAACCCGATATCGCTATCTTTCCAGTCCAATATGGTGATCTATTGATTCGGGCTTCCGTACGAGCCGAAATCCACGTGGGCAAAGAGAAGCTGCCTAGCGGCGCTTTCAAGTACAAGTACCAGGTAATCCAGGAGGCAATTGACGACGCCGATCCGCTGCTCACCGTCATTGTCCATCCAGGGACATACCCTGAGAATGTCCTGGTCAACAAGGATCTGGCGATCATCTCAAGCGATGGCCCGTCCGTGACATTCGTGGAGGCGGCCAACGGCAGCGCCGACGTTTTCAATGTTACGTCTGACGGTGTCGCCATAGATGGATTCACTATTCGAGGGGGCAGTGGTGATCAGGTGGCGGGTGTACGCCTCAATGACGTCTCCGAGTGCCTTGTTTCCAACAACACAATCTCTGGGAATTACTATGGGGTCTACATATCAGAACCCTCGGAAGCCGGCGGCAGCAGGCAGAACGTGATCCTGCAAAATAGTGCTACTTCAAACACCTACGGCATCTGGGTGGGAGGACAGCAGAACAATATCTGCGGCAATCACATGGAGGGCAACACGGCCACAAAGGGCTCCGACATATATCTGGAAGAGGATTCGGCAGACAACTGGCTCCGCTTCAACAGCTTCAGCTCTGGCTCAGGTACGAACCAGGCCACCCAAGTCTACTACAACGGATTCTTCAAGCCTGTTGATGCCATCCAGAACTGGTGGGGTGATCCCAGCGGTCCTTATCATGCATCGGGCAACCCTGCCGGCACTGGGGCCAATGTGGGAGAAATGGTCGAGTTCAGCCCCTGGCTAGAATCAGCGCCCCTGTATGTGGCAACTGGGACACCAGATGTTGGCGACTACGTACTGGATGCCCGGGCGGAGGCATCAACCTCCGTCACTTTGAGAGGAAGTGGCGATCCCATCATCTGGGTAGCCAGCTACTCAGGGAATCCCGGTGGGGAGTCACCCGAGGTGTCCATCCTGAAGTGGATCGATGTCTGCATCAGTGATACCGGCAGCGTCGAGGAGATTGAGATCAAAGCGGACTACACCATGGATGAGCTTGGTGACCTGACGGAGGGAGATCTGCGCTTGTACTGGTGGGACGGTTCCGAATGGATGGTCTGCTCAAAGCAGAAAGTCTACAAAGCAGAAGACTGTATCCGGGCCACGATCGGGGCGGACAGCAGTCCCAACCTCAGCAATCTTGCTGGTACCCCCTTTGCGATTGGGGGGGCTCTCAATAGCAGCGGCTTCCAATGGTGGTGGATACTGATGGTACTCGCGGGACTCATTGGCCTTTTTGTTCTGGTTGTCATTGGAAGAATCGTCCTGCGACTCATATCACACAGAGGTGCGTACTACGACTACGAGTGATTTGCTGGCAGACCACACCAACATGACAAACTGGAGTCATAGTTGTCCGTACGTTTGCTGAGCAAAGGTGCGTTGATAGTGATGGCCGCTCTAGCGACGGCCGTGGTTTTGTTGTCCTTGCCATTTCCGGCAGCCGTGAAGAGTGGCTGATCTAGCTGCTGGCCCAAGCTGACGGTCGTCAGTGATAACATAGATCAAGGCACAGTCAGCCCCAGTTCGTCTCGGCAGTATGCTGTAGGCATCGTGGTCACCATAACCGCCATTCCCTCTGCTGGCTATCAGTTCGACCACTGGGAGGGCCCTGTGGCGAGCGTGGCTGCCAATCCCACATCTGTGACGGTTGACTGGCCAGAGAGTACCCCTCCAATAGAGAAGACGGTGACTGCGTTCTTCATGTCATCCGAGATTCAGTACATGCTAAATGTCTCTCAGTATGGTGGCACGGTGAGCATGCGGCCATTGCCATCGCCCAATGGATACCCCATCAATACCACCGTGACCCTGACGGCCTACGCCCAGTCCGGCTACAGTTTCAGCCACTGGATGGGAGCCATCTCGGGAGTTGTCAACCCCTCGTCACTCCTTATAGATAGTGATAAGTCAGTGACTGCCGTTTTCAACCCCACTGTGGAACTAGCCAGCCAGCCATCAGACGCTGGCACGGTGACCCTTGACCCGGCTCAGCCAGCCCACGGTTACCCGACGGCTACTCCTGTTGCCGTCAGGGCTGCAGCCAGCGAGGGCTACAGATTTGACCACTGGAGCGGCGATCTGTCTGGCTCGCAGAACCCAATTACCATAGAGATCGATTCACCCAAAGTGATAACCGCCAACTTCGTCAAGTCAACCCCTTTCCCGTGGTGGTGGATACCCATCGGCCTAGTCCTGCTACTCTCTGTCTTCGTTATAGCGAGGCTGGCCTATGTCCTGGTCACCAGAAGAGCAACCGAAGACTAGTATCCCCCCACCTACATATCCCCTCTGAGCGCTGCATCTATCTCTGCTGACTCAACGGCATAGCCCTCAGTGTACCAACAACCTCTGCCTCAGCACGAAAAGTGCATGGATGGCCACACGCCTTTTGACCTCCAGACGGGCCGGTGGGTACCTTCCCTCAACCGAGTTCTGACCCAGCCTGTCAGATATGCCTATGTAAGCCAGACCGGGTAGTTTGTCTTCTACGCTGTCAGGTCCCGCTACCCCTGTAGTAGCCAAGCCAATGTCGGCGCCGAAACCTTGGCAGGCCGCATCCGCCATGGCCCTCGCGGTCTGGCTGCTCACCGCTCCGTGTTGCTCAATGAGCCGCAGATCCACACCGAGGGCCACCTTGGCCTCATCAGAGTAAGCCACAAATCCTCCTCTGTAGTAGGTCGAACTTCCAGGAACATCCGTCAGCATGCTGCCCAGCAGGCCGCCGGTGCACGACTCCATAGTGGCTAAGGTTAGTCCCCGCTCGGCAAGAAGCTTGCCCACTGTTGCCTCCAGAGTGTCATCGTCCGCACCCCATATGTGCGTGGCAAGCATATTGCGCAGTCGCACCTCCGAACCAGCAATCATCTCCGCAGCTTCATCGCAGCTTGCTGCCCTGGCAATCATCCTCAGATGTACCCCGTCTGACCCGGCATATATGCCGAGCGAAGGATTGCCCCAATCCCCGAACTGGCTGGCGGTCTCACCCGCCTCCGCTTCAGACAACCCAAAACACTTCAAAGTGCGAAGCATTACGACACGCCCCTGAATCCTTGCCTGAAGCCTGGGCATGACCTCCCTTTGCCACATGCGCTGCATCTCGGCAGGTGGCCCGGGCATGGCCACCGCCACCCTCCCGTCTCTCTCCACCCACCACCCGGGCGCAGTACCCCTGGGATTGGGGATAGCCTGCGCCGATGATATCAGGGCAGCCTGCTTGCTGTTCGTGGCTGCCATTGGTCTGTCCATAGCAGCAAACATGGCTTTCAGATTCTGCAACAGAGGCTCAGAGACCTTCATATCCTCATTCAGCATCTGTGCAATGGCTTCGCGGGTAAGGTCATCCTGAGTGGGCCCCAGTCCTCCGGTTGCCAAAACCAGATCCGAACGTTTCCATGCCCGGCCGAGAACCTCAACCAGTCTGTCCATATTGTCATCGACCACCGTGATCCAGCGGAGGTTGGCGCCAAGCAACGCCAGTTGCGATGCCAGATAGCTGGCATTGGTGTCGTTTACTTCCCCCAGGAGAAGCTCAGTCCCAATGGAGATGATCTCGGCATTCATTGAGCTTTGATGTTCCCATGTTTCTGCTGTTGCGGAAATCACAACCCATCATGGAGTAGCTGGATGAGGGCTCAAAGGGCACATCTGGCAACGGTGATCCCCAGAGATTTCTCCACTAGGGCCATGGCGCAATACGGGCCGCACATGCTGCATGTCTCGCCTTTCGTGCCGAAGCGATCATGTAAACTACGTGCCTTAGCCGGATCGAGAGACAACCTTATCTGTTCCTGCCAATCGAGGTTTCTCCGTGCAATGGACATCTCTCTGTCCCAATTAGAAGCTTCCTTGACTCCTTTGACAATATCACCAGCGTGGGCGGCAATGCGCGCCCCAATGATGCCCTCTCTAACGTCATCGGTGTCAGGGAGGGAAAGATGCTCCGACGGAGTGACATAGCAGAGGAAATCAGCACCGGCCGCTGCTGCGATGGCCCCACCTATGGCCGCCGTGATGTGATCATAGCCAGCAGCGATATCGGTGACCAATGGCCCGAGCACGTAGAAGGGTGCCCCTTTGCAGATACGTTTCTCCAACTGCACATTGGCCACGATCTGGTCCAGGGGCACATGACCTGGCCCCTCCACCATCACCTGAACGCCTGCCGTCCGGGCTCGCTCCACTAGTTCCCCCAGGGTAAGCAATTCCTCGATCTGGCAGCGGTCTGTGGCGTCAGCTAGGCTTCCCGGGCGCATACCATCGCCGAGGCTAAGGGTGACATCATAGCGAACAGCTATATCGAGCAGGCGGTCATATTGTTCGCAGAGCGGATTCTCCTTGTCTTGATGCAGCATCCATCCAATCAGGAACGCTCCGCCACGCGAAACCACATTAGTGAGTCTCCCCTGATTTCTCAGCCGAGCTATCGCTTTCTGCGTCACACCGCAGTGCACAGTCATGAAATCTACACCATCCTCGGCCTGCTGTTCAATGACAGCGAACAGGTCATCGGCAGTCATATCCACTATGGCCCCTCGCCCTTCCACCGCCTCGATGCCAGCCTGATAGATGGGCACGGTGCCTAAGGGAATGGGGCAGGACAACAACATGGCACGACGTATGGCAGTGACGTCTCCTCCCGTGCTGAGGTCCATCACTGTGTCAGCTTTGTATTCCAGGCATATCCGGACCTTCTCCAGCTCTGTCTCCAGCATTCCGTAGTCTGAAGAAGTCCCTACGTTGGCGTTAACCTTGGTGCGCAGGCCCTTGCCGATGCCACACGGATTCAGGCTGCTGTGCCTGGGATTGGCCGGGATGACCATCGTTCCCTCGGCAAGGCCCTGGCGGACGGATTCGGGCGACAGTCCCTCCGTTCCGGCTACCAACTCCATCTGTGGTGAGATAGTTCCTTTTTGGGCCAGTTTAAGCTGTGTCACTTCAATAACCCCAGAAAAACAGAAAAGACCAGGAGTCTCAGGCAACGGTCCTTGGTCTTTTTGCGAACCGCTTCCCTACGCTCGCATTACCGAGTTCAGGTTCAAAGGGTTGCCCTTCAGAAGAAGGGCTCTCAGCCTCTGAGCTCCCCTGCGGTTGGTTTCTTACTTCTGCGAACCCAGTATACCATCAGTCGACGCCTGCTGCAAGAAGATGTACTCGTCCAGTTCGTTGGTTGGATACTGCAATCCTTCGCCGTTCTGTCCAGTGCTGGCCTATGACATTGGGGCTTAGTATCTCAAGAACTGTTCATAGCAGAAGCGATCTGCTGATTGCGTCTCGCAGGTTATCTGGGAATGCGTTTGCACGATACACCCCGCCATGTTAGGATTTTGGGTGGTAGGAGAGGAGGTAGACCATGCGTTCAAAGTTAATAGCCATTCTATGCCTGACGATCTTCCTGTGTGCGCTGGTAACAGGCTGCAACTCAGGAGAGGATGGTACAATAGATGTACCCATCAAGATACTGACTGACAAAAAGGTGGTTGCTGTGGCCTTCGAACTGCTATATGATCCCTTGGTGTTGGAAGCCGTCAGTGTGGACAAGAGCACCTTGGCAACTGGGGCGGATGCTGCATATGACAAGAGCACGCCTGGTGTTTTGCTGATAGTGGTAACAAATGCCGAGAAGCTTGATCGCGATGGCACTCTGGTTGTCGCACGTTTTAATATCGTTGATGAAACAGGATCGAGTGATCTAACCATCGACTTCAAGGCCGCAGAAGACGCTGACACTCGCGAGGCACTTCCCTTCGAGGTTTCAGGGGGAAGATTTGATGCCACAGACATGTCCGTCGAGCCTCCTGTAATTACCCTAGGCTGATGCCTACGCATATTCACTTGGCCTGGTCCCGGATTGATGACAGAAAGCACCACTGGGATGTTGTGCAGGACTCATATGGTCAGTTGATCGTGCACTTCGAAGCTCAACAGTACATCGGTTCCCATAGCAGAGGTTTTCCAAGTACGTTTCTCTCTCAATCCTCGCCAGGGGCAAGAGCAGCCAACCGCGAAGATGTCTATATTCCTCTGGGCTTATTCAGGGAGGGAACCTATCCCGGGGAACTGACCGATTATTAGACAGCCAATAGACCAAGTAGTATGTTCGTCATGCCAGCCAGGTCCTGAGCCATATATGCCAGCTGCATCACGGTTTCAACCACTGAATCACGGACAAAAGTTGTGCCACAGGCCGTCAACTCCGCGTTGTAGATCGTCCAGACTGTGCCACAGATATTCATCTGGCCCGCTGGCGTCACAGTCGCGAAATATCCGAGGTACGCATCCGCCAAAGCCAGACCTTTGCTGGTCATATCAGCCGAAAAGGAGATGATTGAGGTGAATACCAGGATCCATATCATGTGTGATCACCCCGGATTGGATGCCTGACTTGTGTAGGATGATGCCATATTACGCAGAGAATGTCAAAGTTGTGCTCGTCGTGTGCAGTGGCATTCAGCACAAGGTGTGCTGCATTCGGAGAAGGACATGCATCTCAAGCACCTTAGTATCCATACGAGACCTAAAGCTGTGATAGGCCGTATTGTCCACAAACCTGTCTATGGTGAAAGCAGACTCTTCGGCATCAGTGGTATTCGAGCCGTTCGGATACATCATGAAAAACATAGGGCTGCCCCAGATAGTAGATATAGCTCCTGTCTGGCAGTAACTCGAGGTCCGCAGTGAAGTACAGATTGAACATCAGCCTAAACGAGTTAACTGGGGTTATGGATTCATACAGACCGCTATCAGCCACCCCAGGAAAGTAGTAGGCATTCAGTATTCCCATCTTTTCCCTAAGTTCCGCGTCGCTCGCTTCTTCCCAGGCCCAGGTCTCACCTCCGCTCGCGTACGGGCCCTCGTCAGCTTGTAGGATTATGATGGGGGGGGTATCAGAATCTGCCAGCAGCTTGTCGATAAGCGATCTCGCCATGTTATTCGTTGCTACGAGTTGATCTATGTATCGATCTTTGACGCTCTTCCATCTTGCCTGTTCTATTGGCAGAAAATCACCATTTCTTTTGAAAACGTAGTCGGGGTGTGGCGTAAGGAAGTGAGCAAAGACAAAAGTAGGCTCTTCCATAGTTGGGATTTCAGCCAGTCTGTCAAATTTGTATCTGATCCTCTCCCACTGCGTTTTGCGCGGTTCGCCCCAGAGACCCAAAGTGGTGCCTATAGGTTCGAGGACCGTGCTTCTGAGCAGAAGCATTGAGAATTCCGGTAGCTGTCCTCTGTAGTTGATATTGATGTCGGCATGCTTGTTCTCTCTGGTTGGTTCCCACCAGCTTCCGAAGTGTATGAATTTGTAGCCGGACGACGTCAGTAGTCGCCATACCGGATAGTCGCGCAGTTCCGCATAGATCGGTCCCTGGTCTACCGATGTTGTGCCAACCTGATCAGCCAATTCGTCAAGGTATTCCATATTGAGGGATGATGCCAGCGAATGCTGAGTGTCGTGGTAGTTGGAGTAGCTGCTCGACGCGACATAGAATCCTTTGGTCGACAGATAGTCGATGAACTCGCTATTATCGAAATTGTAAACATCAGTGAGCGTATTTGCATTGGCATATCTGTCCAGTATGATGTAATAGATATCTGGCAGAGTTTCAGGGTTGTGCAATATCACTCCTATTGAGCCCGTTGTGTCCACATCTCGCGATACACCGCGCACCTCTTGCACCGTGATGTTTATGGTTGGTATGATGACCAGCACGATACCCACAATATTCAACACGCTCGTCAGGTTGCGCAGATCCATGCGGGTTCGCCATACCAAGTAGGCGCTCACACCGCCAGCGCCAATCCAGATTATAAAGATCAGATATGCCAGCGGCGTATGCACCGTAGAGAAGAAATTCTGACCAGCATCCGGATTCTTGGCCACTAGATTGACAACATGCCCGTAGGAGAAGCACAGCATAAGAAAGATGGACACCAGAAGCGCCGTTTTCCTGAAGTCCTTGAGAACAAGCCACGCCAGCGCCAACAGCAGGATTGTTATGACGACCACCACGGCTGCCGGTATCAAGGCTTGAGAGGGCGAGACCTCTGAGACGTTGGCGGAGTACAGAGCCAGTACTGGAAACAGGGCGAACAACAGGGGATAGGCGACAAACTGTCTCTTCATGGATGTCTCTTCTCCATCAGGTACAGCGTTCTCTCCGACTCCCTGATCCTTGCAGAATGCTGTATTGTGAAGCACTGTCCAAAATCCCTCTCAAAAGCGGCCTGTTCATACTGGGAGAATATGTCCTCCCTTGTCGCCAGCAGCCTTTGCACCTGTGAGTCGCTCTTGGGCACGAACTCTATGATCAGCCTATGGCAGATACCTGCCAGGAACTCAACAATCCTGGCCAACGGCACGTTGTTTGAGATCGCCAGATGATGGACCAGTGCCAGAGCCAGCACCATGTCTGCAGGGCCGCGGTCTGTAAGGGATGCCCTTTCCTGGTTCGCCCAGCCGATGCTGGGACTGGGGTTGGTCAAATCGAGTAGGAGTGGAAGGATATCGATCTCACCCTTTTGCCGGCATTCCAGATAGTTCCTCTCCACAGCCACGGGGTCGATGTCAAATGAAATCGTCGGTATTCCCCTCTGGCTGGCTATTCGACTGAATATCCCCGTATTGGCACCAATATCCCAGACATTCTTCGGCCTGACCCTGTCCAGGAATTCAGCTACAATTTGCCTCTTGTGTTCAAATGCCTCTGCAGAATAGTTCGTGTCTTGATAGTACTCCCCCCATTCCGTGCCTCCGGCATGCCACCTCAGTTTTTTGAGCGCGGATTGCAGGCTGTCAACGATGCCGATTAGCCCCAAGCGGCCCACCTTGTGACGCTTGGTATCTATCCGTCTGTCAGCATAGCGGCTCTGACTCTTGGCGTGAAGGTGAATATGGAAAAGCAACGAGAATGTGAAACGGGTGCGAAATGGCAGGAGTCGGCTGGCCAAATCCAGAGGAATGCCATCCAGATGAACGCGGGATAGCTGGCCCAGCCGAACATCCCGATGACTCATCAGTGCCAGCGGCGCCAGGAAATGCTGACAGAATTGCCGGTACGCCACCCAGGGTTTGCCCTCCCGGTATTTTTCGAACGAAAGCGTATCGATGAAGACGGGCTTCCCTTTCATGAACTGAATGTTGTAAGCACTGCAGTCCTTCAGAGACATTCCGAAGTCCAGCGCCTTTCGCTGGATATGAAGCGTAGTCAGGGCTGCATCCTTGAGCTGGCTGAAACTCCACTCGTAGGGATGAGATATGAAGGGCACAGGTTCAGGCTTCACTAGTTTGTAGGCCATTTCAGGTCTTGCGCTCTCGAAAGCCACTTCCTCATGACGAATGAGCACACCGGCCTCGACGAGGGTCTTGCAGAGACCACAATCTATCAGGTGATCATAGTCTTCTTTGTAGGTGGCATTTATCTGCCGATAAATGGAACCATCTTGCCTGAAGACAAACCCGCTTGGATCACGAAAGGAAGCTGGATCAATGCTGCTGGTCTTGAGTTTCTTCATTGCGTTTGAATCTGGAGAACAGCCTGCCAAAAAAAGATTTGATCTGGCCCCAGAACAGCTTGACTGCCACCAGCGCGCCGACCAGGGCGCCAAGTACAGCCTGAAGAATGATGCTGCCTGTTCCTGCATCCAGGTAAGCAGGAACATCCTGGTGAATGGCTATGAAGAAAACAGCTGGCGCAATGGAAGCCGATATCAAGCCCGCCGAACGTTTCATGTACATACCCCCTACTTCATACGCAATCTACTACGCATATAAGAGACCCTACCAAGATCAGACTTCGCTCAAGACCCCTAGAAAAATCTGGCACCTCTTGAGCCCATATCGTTTGTTAAGAGCTCCGCGTACACCAATTAACCCAACTACAATCCAGAACTCTCCATATGGCGAGTGTGAGTGTATCGGGATCGTGGCTATCTGTCAAGCAACTGTTGTGCGGTGTGTGGCTTCTGCGCTTCTTCACTTTACCTTTGTCCGGCGGGTGATATCCAGCGAGGATTTGCCTTTTGACAACGTAAGTGATATAACTCTTACTCAGTAACCCAAAAAAGAATATTCGATGCAGGGGTGCCCGAGCATGAGCAAGGGCTTAAATCAGAAAGCAAGACCGGTGGAAATCCGGCACAGTCCCGCCTACTGTGAAAGTCAGAACGCTGGCCCCTGGTAAGAAGCCCAGGTCGAAGCAAAATGAGCTGCTGGGCTGATCGGATACCTCCGCGGAGAAAGGGGGAGCAGTAGTGACAAGAGCACCATAGAAGCCCCTAGCTCTGCCAGGCGATGGGGTTTTTCTTATGCCCCTATCATCATAGGCTGAGCCGTTGCCTCATGCATTGCTCTCATGGCGTGTCGCCGTGCCATGACTCCGATTCGTTGGTTGCAGGCACGCGCCATGTCATGAGACAGAATCTGCCCTATTCTGCACTAGTTTTGTCTAAGGAGGTTCACTCAGTGAGAAGACTCACTCTATTATTTGCTATTCTGCTTTCCCTGGGTCTGGTGGTCTCGTCACTGGCCGGATGCATTGAGTCGGCTGAAACAGCGAACGTACTGGTTGACGACCTGGGCCGGCCGGTACGCTTCGAAGAGCCCGCACAGACAATTGTCTCTCTCGGCCCCAGCATCACGGAGATTCTCTTCGCCCTCGATCTAGGTGACAGGGTGGTCGGGGTAACCGACTACTGTGACTACCCAGAGGAGGCCCAGTCTATAACGAAGGTGGGTGCGCCCTTCCCCGGGTTCAGCACTGAGACTATCCTTGACCTGGAACCTGACCTTGTTCTGTCACTGGCGGGGAGTGTGGTACAGCAATTGGAGAACGCCGAAGCTAACGTAGTGGTGCTGCATCCCACAAATATCTACGGCATCTACCGGGATATCGAACTGGTCGGCCACCTCACCGGCAAAGAGAAGGAGGCCGTCGCGCTGCTGGACAGCATGAAGAAGCGAGTGGAGGACATTGTGGCCAAGACAAGTACGGCGACTGCCAAACCTAGCGTTTTCTATGAAGTTGATGGGAGCTGGAATGAGAACAAGCCCTGGACGGCCGGGTACGGCACTTTCCAGGACAGTCTTATCAATCTGGCCGGTGGCGCCAGCATCGCCGCCGGTAGATCGGGCTGGTACGAGATGAGCGTGGAGGAAATCCTTGATGCAGATCCGGACATTCTCATCCTGGAGGACTACCAGTTCGGTGTTACCCCTGAAAGCGTGGCCGGCCGTTCCGCCTGGGCACGATTGCCTGCCGTGACTCGAGGCAGCATCTACCCCATCGAAGACCCGAATCTCACCTCCCGTCCGGGGCCGCGCATCGTGGAGGGCCTGGAGATGCTGGCCAGGATGATCCATCCGGAGTTGTTTGGTGAATAGGTTTCGAGAAAGGGGATCTTGTGGCCGGCAGCTAGTCTGAATCGAATGAGTTGGCCCTGCGGCGTGCCTCAGGGCATGCCGCAGGGTACTTTAGTTATGGCTTCAGGACTAACGAAATGAAGGCTGTATTGAAGGGTAATCGCCATGCGGTTGTTTTGATGACACTCGTAGGCTTTCTCGCCTTGTCTATGCTGACAGCTACCATTCTGGGAAAGGTTGGCATCTCGTTCTCGGACATAGCCAAGATGTTTCTCAATAAGCTGGCCGTCTTCGATTTTGAGCCTACCTGGAGAGCGGTAGACGAGACAATCCTTTTCCAGGTGAGATTGCCCCGGGTAGTCGGTGGGGCTTTGGTGGGGGGAGCCCTGGCCACGGCGGGGGTGCTTTTTCAAGGTTTATTCCGTAACCCTATGGCCGATCCCTACATCATTGGCACCTCCGCAGGTGCAGCCCTCGGGGCCACCATAGCCATGATGTTGCCTGTCGGTCTGGCCTTTCTCGGCTTTGGGTTAGTACCAATCCTGGCCTTCGTGGGGGCTTTGCTGACCGTTCTGCTGGTCTATCGCCTGGCCCGTGTGGGAGGCAAGACACCCATAGTCAGTATGCTTCTGGCCGGATTCGTCATCAGCGGCATGCTGACGGCATTGATGTTCCTCCTCATAACGCTCAGCGATGATCTCCATCCCCGTATCCAGTCCGTCTACATGTTCCTCATGGGCGGTGTATCGGTGAGCGGATGGCAACAGCTGGCAGTGATCGCGCCCCTCGTTGTGGGAGGAATCGTCGCCGCCCGGCTGTTGGCATTCCGTCTCAATGCCTTCTCGTTGGGTGAGGAAGGCGCGGCCTACGTGGGCATTGAGGTGGAGCGGGACAAGATGGTCATCCTGGCTTTGGGTTCGGCCTTGACTGCCGCAGCCGTCTCCATCAGCGGCCTCATTGGATTCGTGGGTTTGGTAGTTCCACATGCAGTGAGGCTGGTGCTGGGCCCTGAACACAGGCTGTTGATTCCAGCCTCGGCCGCCGTCGGTGCCGCTTTCGTAGTCATCGCTGACCTCCTGGCCCGAACCATTATTTCGTCAGGAGAATTGCCTGTAGGCATCATTACCGCTCTAATAGGAGCGCCCTTCTTCATCTACCTGCTCCGACGCACCAGAAAGGAGTACGCCTTCTAGCCATGATCGCCTTTCGGATGGAACACGTCTCATTTACCTACGGTGATAGGTTTGAGCTACGGCATGTCAATCTCTCGGCGAATGAGGGAGAGATGGTTGGCTTGATCGGCCCCAACGGGTCCGGCAAGAGCACTCTCCTCAAGCTCATCAGCGGCGTCTTGCCTGCCCTCGAAGGAGATATCCACCTCGACGGATTGAACCTGCGCCATGCCAAGCGAAAGGCAGTGAGCCAGAGGGTAGCCGTTGTACCACAGCAGTTTCATATGCCCTTTGCCTTCCGGATGGAGGAAGTAGTCATGCTGGGGCGCACGCCGTTCCTCAGGGGATTCTCTGACGGGGACGGGGAGGATCATGCTATCGTCGGTCAGGCCATGGAGTCGGTTGGCGTCAGGCATCTGGAGGGGAGGTTCTTCAACGAGTTGAGCGGCGGCGAGCGTCAGAAGGTGGTTCTGGCCATGGCCCTGGCCCAGCAGCCCAGGCTACTCCTGCTCGATGAACCTACTGCGCATCTGGATATCAACCACCAAGTGGAGATACTACAGTTGCTGAGGAGGCTTAACCAGGAGCATGGTCTGACTATCATTGCGGCCATGCACGATCTCAATCTGGCCGCCCTCTACTTCCAGCGGCTGATCATGTTGAAGGCGGGCCGCATCGTCGCCGACGGAGCGCCCTGCGCAGTTCTGACCTCCAGCCTGATCGCCGAGGTCTTTGGCGCTTATGTGCAGGTACAATCCCATCCTATGGTTGAGGTTCCCTACATAGTCATACTGCCGCCGGATGGCGAAACGCTGAATGCCACGGCACTGGCAGCAAGTAAACCATCCGTCCGTGCAGGACTTGGTGGAATAGACACCACCCCGTAGGGTCTGCTCTTCTTGTCGGCCTGGATGGGAAACAATATAATTGTTGCTGGTTGAACCAAACGCCGAAACGGGAGATGGCAATTGCCTCGCCTTGAACTTCTTCTATCCCCGCAGGAAATCAAGCAGGTTGTAGACAGCCTGGCCCGGGAGATCAAAGACAACTATGGCGATAAGAACCCCCTCCTTGTCGGGGTTTTGAAGGGTTGCTTCGTTTTCATGGCCGACCTGGTCAGGTGCCTGGACATGCCTCTGGAGATGGAGTTCCTTAGCCTGTCGAGCTATGGTCAGCGCCGCACGGTGAGTTGTGGTAAGGTGGAGGTTATGCGGGGGCTACGCGCTCCAGTGAAGGGTAGGCATGTGCTGGTTGTTGAAGACATCGTCGACACCGGCCTGACGCTGCGCTTCACTCTCAACTACCTGGAGCGCAGGAAGCCAGCCTCTGTAAAGGTCTGCGCTCTTTTCGATAAACCCGCCCGCCGCCAGACCGAGGTGCCCATTGACTATCGTGGCTTCATCGTCCCCGATGTCTTTGTGGTTGGCTATGGTTTGGACTACGACGAACAGTTCCGCCAACTGCCGGGACTGTACTCTCTTCAGGAGAAGAGTTGAACCAGAGGAATCTGAAAGAATTGATCTCTGTTGCCAGAGGACAGTCCCCTGCTGACCTGCTGCTGGCCAATGCCCGGATCATCAATGTCTTCTCCGGTGAGATAGAGCAGGGAAACGTCGCCGTCTATGGAGGAAGCATCGCCGGGATAGGTGACTACCATCAGGGGAGGGATATCCTGGATCTGAAAGGCAAATATCTGGCTCCGGGTTTTATCGACGGGCACACGCATGTCGAGAGCTCTCTGCTCTATATTACTCAGTATGCCCGCGCCGTCGTACCCCATGGAACCACGGCCGTAGTGACTGACCTTCACGAAGTAGCCAATGTCTGCGGGCTTGAGGGAGCGCGACAGATACTAATGGCATGTGACGATCTGCCTCTGGATGTCTTCTTCATGGTTCCCTCCTGTGTACCGGCCACTCATCTGGAGACCGCGGGGGCTGAGATCACCGCCGACAGTGTGCAGGCGGCCCTCAACTGGAAGCACGCCCTTGGATTGGGGGAGATGATGAATTTCCCAGGTGTCATCAATTGTGACCCCGAGGTGCTACTGAAGCTGGCGTTTGCCTGTGGGCTGGTGATCGATGGGCATGCCCCAGGGCTGAGCGGCAGGGATCTCAATGCCTATGCTGCTGCTGGGATTCGGTCAGACCATGAGTCCACTTCGCTCGAAGAAGCCAGAGAGAAGCTGAATCGAGGCATGTGGGTGATGATACGGGAGGGCTCTTCTGAGAAGAACCTGACTGCCCTGTTGCCTCTGGTGACCGACAAGACTTGGCATCGCTGCTTCTTCGTCGTTGACGACCGTAGTTGCGTCGATCTGCTGGCTGACGGTGATATCGACGCCGTTGTCAGGAAAGCTATCCAGCTTGGCCTGGACCCCATTCGTGCCATCCAGATGGCCACCATAAACCCGGCCCAGTACTTCAGCCTAGAGGGGCTGGGGGCAATAGCACCAGGCTATCAGGCCGATCTTGTGGTGTTCTCCGATCTGGCCAGCCTGGGTATCGAGATGGTCTTTCATCGGGGCAGACTCGTCACCCAAGACGGTCATGCTCTGTTCAACGAAGACAGCACTCCAGGCAACGCATTGCGACACACAGTCAAGATGAAGCCATTCGGATCAGAAGCACTGAGGATACCTGCTGACAAAAGGCATCAACCTGTCATCGAGATTGTGCCCGGCCAGATAATTACCAAGAAAAACAAGGACGAGGTCAAAGTAAGAGATAGCTTTGTTGTTTCCGACGTTGAGCGTGACATGCTCAAGCTGGCGGTAGTGGAAAGGCATAAGGCCAGCGGTAATATCGGCTTGGGCCTGGTCAAAGGTTTCGGTCTGAAGAAAGGTGCTTTGGCTTCCTCTGTGGCCCACGACTCCCACAATGTCATCGCAGTGGGAGCTGACGATGGGGACATGTTTGAGGCCATCAGAGAGATTGAGAGGCTACAGGGCGGATTGGTTGTCGCTGGGGAGGGCCATATCCTGGCCTCTTTGCCTTTGCCCATCGCTGGGTTGCTCTCCGACGAACCTCTGGAGGCAGTTGTGGCAAAGCTGGCATATCTTGAAAGTGTTGCGGCTGATCTCGGCTGCACCTTGAATTCGCCCTTCAGCACCCTCTCCTTCCTGGCTCTGCCAGTCATCCCCGAGATCAGGCTGACCGATTTGGGCCTGGTGGATGTTGAGAGTTACGGCCTGCTGACCTAATAGACAAGACACCTGAAGCCTCATGCCACAAGCCCACGAGCACCCCATTATGTTGAAAATGCCAGCCCATTCTTGATCCTCGATGAGAGGGGCACGGCCCTTCCAGGGAGGGGTGCTCCTACTCGTTTTCCTTGACACTCCCCACGTGTGTTAGCTATCATGGTTTGTGTTCTTGGAGGCGTCGGATCTCTTATGAGCTACGATACAATTGGTTTCGATAAGAAAGATCATGTTGCCCACATAACTCTCAACCGCCCAGATGTCGGTAATGCCATCAATATTCAAATGGCAACGGATCTTGAGGATATCTGCCAGAAGGTCAATCAGGACCAGCATATCAGGGTGGTTGTCATCAGCGGTGCTGGAGCACAGGCGTTTTGCCTGGGTGAAGACCTGGATCAGTTCTCCAGCACCATCCTCGGTGACTCGCCATCCTTGACCACGCTGAAGGACTTTGCTCTTCGACACAACGTGGCGGCCATGGTAGCCTCAATGGAATGCCCGGTAATAGCTGCCATAAATGGCGATGCCTCCGGCATGGGCCTAGCACTGGCTCTGGCATGCGATCTCAGAATCGCTTCTGGCCAGGCCCTCTTTGGTGTCCATGACCTCAGCCGGGGTTATCTGATGGCCAGTGGCATCACACAATGGCTGCCGCGTATTGTCGGCAGGGGTAAGGCCATGGAGTTGGTGCTTACCGCCCAGCCAATAGACGCTAATGAGGCGCTTCGCATCGGGCTGGTTCACCGCCTGGCTGCACCTGAGCAGGTCCTGACGGAGAGTCACAAGGCGGCCAGTCAAATAGCCTCCGAGGCACCTGTCGCCCTTCGCTACCTCAAGGAGGCCATCAACAAGGGCATGGATCTGACCCTCGAGCAGGGGCTAAGGCTTGAATGCGATCTCTACATGATCCTGCAGACAACGCAGGATCGCGTTGAGGGCATCAGGGCTTTCCGGGATAAGAAGCAGCCTCTCTTCAGGGGTGAATAGGGGAAATGGACGCTTGAAGCTTGACTTGCATACGCACTGTGGCGAAGCGACATCGCTGTACACTCCTACTCTCGACATTGTGAAGCAGATTGTGGCAGCCGCAAAGGCCCGTGGGTTGGATGGCATCGCCATCACCGAGCACTATAACAGGGCATATGGGTACAAAGTAAAGGAGATAGTCGAGAAACAGCTCCACGATGAGCTACTGATTATCCCCGGCCAGGAGATAGACAAGGGGCCGCTGCATGTGGTGGTGCTGTACCTGCCGGATGACAGTACTTTCAGGTTCGTGGGCCACCCAGGTTATCCCCCTGTCAAAGACTTGGCTTCCGAAATAGATGACAGCATCCATGGCCTCGAGATCAGAAACCCCACGCACGACGACGATATCGATGGAGAATTGGTCAGAAGATTGGCCAAGGAGCGCCAATTGCTCCTCCTGAGCAACAGTGATGCCCATTTCCTGAGCGATATCGGCAAATACTACACTGAGATCGAACTGGAAGAACTATGCGCTCGAGCCAGACGAGTACCGAATTCCAAACCATAATCTACCAAAGAGGCGGGGATATTGCCCGGGTTACCCTCAACCGTCCTCAGGTGTTGAATGTCTACAACGTTCAGATGCGCGACGATTTATGTCAAGTCATCAGCGCCATAAAGGACGACCCCGACGTAAGAGTGGTTATTCTGAAGGGGGCTGGCGAAAGGGCCTTCTGTGCTGGAGCGGACCTGACTGACTTCCTGACTGCTCCTTCTCCGGTGATAGCCCGCCAAGTGCGATGGGAACGCGATATCTGGGGGCTGTTCCTCAGTCTGCCCCAGCCAGTGATCGCAGCCCTTCACGGATATGTCCTGGGATCGGGGATTGAGATGGCCCTCTGCTGTGACCTGAGGATTGCCGCAGAAGACGCCAGATTTGGACTGCCCGAGGCAACACTGGGGATTATTCCAGCGGCTGGAGGTACTCAAACGTTGCCCCGAACCATTGGGAGAGCCAGGTCATTGGAGATGCTCTTGACCAACCGCTGGATCGATGCTCACGAGGCTCTGGCCGCTGGCCTGGCAAATCGGGTGGTGCCTCCAAGCGATTTGGTTCCCACCGTGGAAGCACTGGCACAGAAGGTAGCCTCTATGCCTGCGGTAGCCGTGAAATGTGCTAAAGAGGCCCTGGTCAGAGGGAGCGACATGAGTCTGAACGAAGGCTTGGAACTGGAGAAAATGCTGGCAACTCTGGTATTATCGAGTGATGAAACACTGGAACGGGTAAAGGCATTTCTGGAGAGCAGGACTTCCACATTTCAGTGACATAGCCAGACAAGGCAGAGGACTGCCATTGGTAGAGGCAGGTAATATAGCCAATAGACTGAGCCCCAGGTGGGCTCTGAAGATAGAAAGAGGGAGGGAGTTTCAATGAATACCTTGGATTTTCTCAGTATCTCTAGCGCCATCTGTCCCGACAGGGAGTGCGTGGTGTTTGAGGGCAAGAGATACACCTACAGCGAGGTGAATGAGAGATCGAATCGGCTGGCCAACGCCCTGCTCGGTTTGGGCGTCACGAAGGGTGACAGGGTAGCCATAATACAGGTGAACTGCAGCCAGTACCTTGAAACATACTACGCTGTAGCCAAGGTAGGTGGCATTCTGGTGCCCCTGAACTTCAGGGCCAAAGAGGATGAGCTTGGCTACATGTTGACCAACGCCGAGGCGGTAGCTCTGTTTATCGGCGACCGCTATGTGGATATGGTCAAGAGCATGCGCCCCCAGTTGTCCTCTGTCCGAAATTACATCTCCATTGATGGCAAAAACCCAGGTATGCTCTACTATGAAGATGTGATTTCCTCTGCATCCCCCGATGATTTGATCACCGAGCCCAGCGAAGAGGACACCACCATACTGATGTATACTGCCGGCACCACCGGACGTCCCAAAGGCGTACCCTTAACCCATAATAGCTTCGCCTTCTACGTGCTGGAAAACGTCGATCCTGCCAGCCCCGACGTGGAAGAGAAGAATCTGCTCACTGTTCCCCTGTATCATGTGGCGGGTGTTCAAGCCATGCTCGCTGCTGTATACGGTGGACGGACCTTGGTGATGATGAGACAGTTCGAGGTTAAAGAGTGGATGGGCATGGTGCAGCAGGAGAAGACAAGTCGAGCTATGCTGGTTCCCACTATGCTGAAAAGGGTCATCGACAACCCTGACTTCGACAAGTATGACCTGTCCAGCCTGAGAGTCATAACCTATGGAGCAGCCCCAATGCCCTTTGAGGTAATCAAGAAGGCCATCGAGGTCATGCCCAACGTGAGGTTCATCAACGCCTTCGGGCAGACAGAAACCGCCTCTACCATTACCATGCTCGGGCCTGAAGATCATATCATCAGCGGTACACCGGCAGAGAAGGAGAAGAAACTGAAAAGGCTTGCTTCCTCTATCGGTAGGCCCATGGCCGATGTAGAGGTCAGGATTATCGACGAAGAAGGAAAGGAGCTACCACTGGGTGAGGTAGGCGAGATTGTGGCCAGAGGCCCACGGGTTATGAGCGGCTACTGGAAGGACGACGAGAAGACAGCCAAAGCCTTCACCAAAGACGGCTGGCTCCATACCAAAGACACGGGTTACATGGACGAAGAGGGTTACATCTATCTGGCTGGCAGAGCCGATGACATGATCATACGGGGAGGCGAGAACATCTCCCCTGAGGAAGTGGAGAACGCCCTCTACTCCTACCCCAAGATAGAAGAGGCAGCCGTGATCGGTGTCCCTGATCCCGAGTGGGGTCAGGAGGTTATGGCCGTAGTGGTTCTCAAGAAAGGCGAGAAAGCCACCCCCGAGGAGATCAAGGAGTGCTGTCGACAGAAGCTGTCCAGCTTCAAGAAGCCGAACTTCGTGGTGTTTGTGGATGAGCTGCCCCGCAATCCGATGGGCAAGGTTCTTAAGCGCGTGCTGCGCGAAAAATACGCCCAGCCAAATTCCAAATAGTGAGGGAGACACACCTTGGTAGGAATAAACGCCAGAATTGCCAGAATCTGGGACTACATTGAAGTCTTGAAACCTCGAGAAACGAGCCTGCTTGTATTCATCGGCTTCTGTGCCGCCGTCGTCGCCGCGGGCGGACTGCCACCGATAGATCGACTTCTGCTTGCCTTGCTGGCGATCACTCTGGGAAGCGGTGGAGTCAATGGCCTGACCAACTACATTGACCGCGAGGTTGACTCTCGGATGAAGAGAACCAGACGCCGCTGTCTGGCATCGAAGCGCATCCAACCTCCCGAAAATGCTCTGCTATTTTGCCTGGCACTCACCGCGGCAGCCCTCGGGCTCGCCTGGATCCTTCACCCACTTTGCTTCGTCTTTGGTCTGATAGGGACGGTGGCGGCAGTTGTCTGCCGGAAAACGGTGCTTTGCCCCTTCCTGGGGTCCATTTCTGGCTGTGCCCCAGTGCTCATTGCCTGGTTTGCTTTCAACCCTCGTTTTGAGCTTCCGCTCCTTTTCCTCTGCCTGATGATCTGGATATGGATCCCACTGCACGTGTGGAGCCTGATGCTGGCCAACCGGGATGATTACATCAGCGGTGGGGTGAGATACTTCCCCTTGAGTCGAGAATTCAGGAAAGCTATCCCCGTTCTAGTTCTGCTCTCTCTGCCTCTGTTGGCTGCTTCTCTGGCTCTCTATTTCACCGACAGCAACCTGGGAGTGCTGTATCTCTCCCTGGCCACGATCCTGGGCGTCCTGATGATTGGCGCCAGCGCTCGCCTGATCACCTCCACAGCCACAAAGGACGCCTGGAGGGTCTACAAGCTGTCGGCCTTCCCCTATCTGGGGGTCATTTTCCTGGCCATGTGTCTTGATTCGTGGCTGGTATGAGGCCGCGGCATTCCTCGCTACCGTAGAAGTTAAGAGGGCTGGCGCTGTACATTGAAGCCTCCAGCCCTCCCCAAATCTTCCTCTTCACCACAGATCAGCATAGGGGCATGAACCGTATGTTGCCCAGGACTCACGTGAATCTTCTGTGGCTTTCTATTTCGAAGATTGACCCTTGCCCATGAAGGCAGTCAATATGTCTATGGGCAGTGGGAAAATCACCATGTTTGTTCTTTCGGTAGCTATCTCTTTCAGTGTCCCCAGGTAACGCAACTGCAGAGCAGCGGGCTGCGACGAAAGAACTTCTGCAGCCTGGGCCAGCTTCTCTGCTGCCTGTGCCTCCCCTTCGGCATGAACAATCTTAGCCCTTCGGTCTCTCTCCGCCTCAGCTTGAGCTGCCATAGCACGCTGCATCGGTTCGGGGAGCTGCACATCCTTAATCTCTACCGCGCTGACCTTCACTCCCCATGGGTCTGTCTGCTCATCGACGATCTCTTGCAGCCTGGCATTGAGCTTGTCTCGCTGTCCCAGGATCTCGTCCAA
This sequence comes from Chloroflexi bacterium RBG_13_53_26, assembly GCA_001795035.1. GTDB lineage: Bacteria > Chloroflexota > Dehalococcoidia > UBA2247 > RBG-13-53-26 > RBG-13-53-26. Next base: position 6,231 of record MGMW01000096.1, on the reverse strand, counting down.
CTCATGTTGACCCAGAATGCTGCGCAGGGTGGTCTGCGAAATAAGAGATGTGGCCTTAATATAGTCAGCCACCTTGAGCACCGCATCGTCTGCATTAATCACCCTGAGATACACCACCGCATCTACTTTGATGGTGACGTTGTCTCTGGTGATCACCTCCTGCGCCGGAACGTCCATGGTCACAATACGCGTGTCCACCTTCCACATCCGATCGATAAATGGCACAATGACACGCAGTCCTGGCTCCTTTATGCCCACGAAACGCCCCAGACGAAGCACTACCCCTCTCTCGTATTGAGCTACCACCTTGAGTGCTGCTGGCAGGACCAGGAACAACAATACTATTACAGCTACAACCGCAACCCACACGGCTATCACACTTGCACCTCCTACTTAGATTTCTTGCGCACTTTCAGCTTCAATCCCTCGACCTGAGTAACCGTCACCTCCTCTCCTGGCTCCACTCTGCCCTCTTCTGCCACAGCACCCCACAGCTCTCCCTCCACGAAAACCATACCCTTCGGGTCGAGTGGTGTTCGGGCTACCGCCGTCTGTCCTAACAGTCCTTCTCGTCCTGTGTTAACGCGGCGGCGATGTGCCCTGAGGATAGCAGTGATCAGAAAGATGGCAATACCACTGAAGATGGCCACTACTGTGGCAATGAGCCAGGGATCGATTTCATAAGGAGTCCCGCTGAATAAGATAAACGAACCAGCAACCAAAGCCACGATACCTCCCGCAGTAAGAAGTCCGAATGTCGGCGTAAACGCCTCCGCTATAAAAAGCGCGAAGGCCAGCACGATCAATATGATCCCGGCGTAGTTGGCCTCCAGCACACCGAGCGAGTAAATGGCCAGAAGAAGGCAGGCCGCACCTATCACGCCAGGCAAAATGATCCCCGGATGGAGCAACTCTACCAGAACCCCCAGTGAGCCGATGCTGAGCAGGATATAGGCAATGTTGGGATCGCTGATGGCAAACAGAAACCGCTCCAACGCACTCATGTTAATGTAACGGATGCTGACATCAGCCGGGATACTGAACGGTTCGCCATTAGCCAGGGTTATCCCTGCGCCAAGTCTTTCGATAAGCTCCTCGATATCCACGGCACCGGCGTCGTCGATGAGTGGTGGATCGAGGCGCTCCACCCCCAGTATCTCCTGGTTGTATGACGACAGATCGGTGGTACCGCGTCCTTCACCCGGCGAAAAAGAGGCTGCGTGTATCACTGCAGCCATGGCGGCTTCCTCGTTACGGCCATGCTCCTCGGCGATGCTCTTCATCCACTGACTGGCCAGATTCACCGCTTTGTTTCTTTCGTCATCAGAGAGATCACCACCACCTCCACCTATGGGTGTAGAGGCACCGATGACGCTCCCCGGCCCCATGGCGGCTACATCCGCCGCAAAGGTGATGAACGCGCCGGCGGAAGCCGCCCAGCCCCCTCTAGGTACATAGACAACAACCGGGACCTGCGCCCTGGCTATCCTGCTGACGATATCCTCCGTAGAGGAAAGCAGTCCTCCGGGCGTGTTCAGTTCGATAATGCAGGTTGCCGCACCATCATCCTCTGCTTTGGTGATGCCGCGGTCGATGTAATTCACCAGGCTGGGATTGACCACCCCATCGGCCTCAAGTACATAGATGAACGGAGCATCAGCGCGCGCAGTGGCTCCTGCCAGGCCAGCCAGAGCCACCGCAATCAGGATTGAAAACAGCAGCAGACGAACAATACGCATCATTGGCAATCAGATCACTGCCTTGGGCTGATTATAGCCGAGGTCAGTCAAGATGCACAAGCAAACACGGCGTACGATAATTTGCGCATTACTCCATACCTCATTCCCGCCTCTCCCTATATCATTCCTGCGCCCTCCCAACATCATTCCGCACACCACACCCATGTCCTTCCCACCTCTTTTCATGTCATAACGCACCCCCTCCATGTCATCCGCCTCAGGCGGATCCAGGGGCGAGGTGGTGCAAGAGACTTTGAGATTTCGATTTGGAATTTCGATGTTGTTTCGGATTTAGAGTTTGGAACTTCGGATTTGGTGTCAACGGTGTATTTCAGCGATCATATCGTCCGCGCTATAATACCTCATGGTGATGTGAAGCAGTGTGGTATAATTAATACAGAGAGACGATGCAGGAAGCAAAAACAATAGCCGTTAATCGCAAGGCACGGCACGACTACGATATCGAGGAGACCGTTGACGCCGGTATTGCTTTGACGGGAACCGAGATCAAGTCGATTCGGGCAGGCAAAGTGAACCTGGCCCAGTCCTTCGCCAGGATTGAAAATGGGGAGGTGTGGTTGATCAATGCCCACATCGCTCACTACGATGCCGGCAATCGCCACAACCACGAGCCTACCCGCTCGCGCAAGCTGCTGCTGCATCGGGATGAGATAAGCATGCTGGCCGGGAAGGCCAGCCAGAAGAGGCTCACTCTGGTGCCGCTTCGGTTGTATCTGAGCAAGAAGAGCCTGGCCAAGGTGGAGTTAGGACTGGCCAAAGGCAAGAAACTGTATGATAAGCGAGAGACTCTGGCCCGACGCCAGACGGACCGGGAAATAGAGAGAACCTTAAAAACCTATCGTATCAAGCACTAGTGGGGACGCGCGGGTTCGACAGGGGAGGGCGCGACAAGACTGCAGGCTGAGGTGCCGCTACCCTCATAAAACCAGTGGCACAACAGTAACTGGCGATAACGAGCCTGTACTCGTAGCCGCCTAACATCGGCTACCGTTCACACTGACCTCTCCTCGATGGGTCGGTGATGGGCGACGCAATGTCGGGGTGCGGCCATTCTGACGTCGATATGAGTGGTCTAAGAAAACTCGACTAACTCAGCCAGACTCGGTTGACAGAGGCTGGCCGGGTGAGACAAACAGTCAACTAAGCCTGTAGCAGGTCTTGAGCAAGTTCCTCTGGACGGGGAGTTCGACTCTCCCCCGTCTCCACCAGAAACACGATTAGTCCTCTTCCTACACAAGCCCAAAACAAAACAAAGTTGACAATCCCTGGAAAATGTGGTAATCTGCACAATTGCTTCTAGGCAATCAAGGGGGGGGTGAGCTCAATTGGTATTGACATCGATCATTGCTAAGGGTTTGGCCTTAATGGATGCGATCTCTGGATATTTTGCCACCTCGACAGCGATAGGACAAACCAATATCTGCGGCACACTCTGGACCACCTACAACGCCGAGCTTACAGCTTGCGGCCAATCACACATCCTGGCGGAACTAATGATGGATCTTTTTCAACTCAGAATTCTGCCGCAGATACTAGAAGCTCTGTTAGCAGTCTAGCCACCCGCAGCAGCCTAGCTGTCCCCAAGATGTTCCCCTCAATGGCACTATCCACACCACAGCAATCTGCCCTGGCCTTGCTGCCGTGGGGGAAGCTATCCATGCAGAAACTCAGCTTTTGAGCTGATTGCGTCCGGGCGATTTCTGCCTGCTGGAAAGTGTGTCCCCATGCCCCACGCCTAAAGGGGCAGCATCAGGGGAGCGGCGACACCCACCAGGATGATGATAGAGACAACGGTGGCCACAATCACCAGCCCCGTCGGGATACCGGCTTCGGGGCCTGGTTCCGGGGTTGCTATGGTGGTTAAGACTGTCTCGGCTGACCAGTCTGACCAGATGCCCTGGCTGTCCTGGTACCGCACCTGCCAGTAGTAGGCCATATCAGGACTAAGCTCCCGCGAGGGGATGATGATCTCAGTGAGATTGATCACATCTCTACTGCTGTCAAAGACCGGACTGGAATAGTCGCCTGCAGCCGATGTTATCCTCCATTGCGACGCAGCATGCGTGTCTCCCTGGTCAGCATCAGAAAACGCGCCGCCTACCAGGGTAGGCGTCAAGCTGACACCGCTTTCCCCACCAGCCGGAGAAACGTTCGTGGGCTGATACGGTGGATTCTGGACAACAGCGGCGGTGGTAAACGAGGTCTCTGACGAAAACACAGACCACGCGCCGTGGTTGTCCTGGTATCTCACTCTCCAATAGTAGGTGGTACTGACATCCAGCACCCCTGCCGCGATCCTCATTTGAGTCAGATTAATCCCCTGCGTGATCTCGTTGAATAGCAGCCCCTCATAGTCACCTGCACTGGCAGTAATCTGCCAGTGAGAGGCCGCATGAGTGTCACTGAGTTCTGGATCCGAGAAGGCCGAAGCCGCCAGCATCGGCGCTGTGGCCACCTCAACGGCCCCATCGGCCGGCGAGCTATTCACCGGCTGGTATGGAGGCGTCCCTGTGGAGAAGGACGTTTCATCCGAATATTCGGACCAAAAACCGTGACAATCCTGATACCTCACGTGCCAGTAATATGTGGTGTACTCACCCAGGATGCCTGGCGCTATTGTGATTCGCAACAGGTTAATCTCGTCCGGACCGCTGTCGAACACCGGGGTGCAGTAGTTTCCAGCCGTTGTGGTTATCTGCCATTGGGAAGCCCGCTGACTGTCAATGCAGGGGTCAGAGAACAGCGAAGCCTGGAGAACAACAGTCGCTGAGTCAATACGGTCCGCCCCATCCACCGGCAACTCGTTGGAGGGTTGGTGAGGGGCTGGATTTCGGATATAGGCATACTTCAGGTCCCCGTTTGTCGCCCCGTCATAGCTGATGAACGGTTGCCCGCACTGGTCAAAATCAATTGATGTATATCTGCCTGCCCAGTCAGAGATATCAACTGACTCCATATCCCACTTCTGGCCGTTCCAGTGAGCATACCTCAGATCTCCTTCCGAGGCCTCATGGTAGCTGATGGCCGGAAGATTAAGCGCATCGAATACCAGCGAAGTGTGGCTGCCCGCCCAGCCATCTTCATCCACCACCTCTGTGATCCAGCCTGTGCCGTTCCAGCGGGCATACTTCAGATGACCATTGGTGGCATCATGATAGCTGATGGCCGGGACGCCAGAGCAGTCAAAGGCCAGACATGCATAGCTGCCTACATCGCTCCCGCTATCGACTGTCTCGATATTCCAGCCTGTGCCGTTCCAGCGGGCATATTTCAGATCACCGTTGGTGGCATCGTAGTAGGCAATGGCAGGGTATCCCAGTATATCGTCAAAGGCCAGCGACGAATACACGCCAACATCACCCGCAATGTCAAGGGGGGTGATATCCCAACCCAGTCCACTCCAGTGAGCATACTTCAGATTCCCATTAGTAGCATCATAGTAGCTCATCGCCGGATTGCCGGAACCATCGATCGCCAGGGAGCTGTAGCTGCCTACATCGCCCCCGCTGTCCACCGTCGCGATCTCCCAGTTCCTCCCGTTCCAATGGGCGTACTTCAGATTGCCCTGGGTCACATCGTAGTAGCTGATACAGGCATTATCCAGAGCATCGAAGGCCAGGGAAGTGTACCGCCCGACGTTGCCCGCAGAGTCAACGGTTTCCATGCTCCAGGTATTCTCCTCCCAGAGCCAGTATTCCCCCACCCAGTAGGCATACTTCAGGTCTCCCTCCATCGGGTCATAGTAGCTGATGGCAGGATTCCCCTTGCTGTCGAAGTCAAGTGAGGTGTACCTGCCCACCCACGGCACGCCGCTGACTGTCTCCTTTTCCCACCCCTTGCCGTTCCAGCGGGCACACTTCAGAGTCTCATTGCTGGCATCGTAGTAGCTGATGACCGGGCCGCCTAAGGTATCGAAACCAACCGACGTGCGGGTGCCCACTCTGCCTTCGCTGTCAACCCGGGCTATCTCCCATGCGGTGCCATCCCAGTAGGCATACTTCAGATCGCCTTCCTTGCCATCGTAGTAACTGATGCCTGGCTGCCCCGAAGCATCAAAGGCCAGTGAGGTATGTCCCCCAACCCAGTCCTCAGCATCCACCGTCTCGATCTGCCACGATGTGCCAGACCAGTAAGCATACTTCAGGCTGCCGTGTGTTTCATCATGGTAGCTTATGGTCGGGTACCCGGATGCGTCGAACGCCAGCGAGGTGTAGCTGCCCACATCTCCATCCGCATCCACCGTCTGTCTGTCCCATGCAATGCCATTCCAGTGAGCATACTTCAGGTTTTCACCTGTAGCATCGTAGTAGCTGATGGAAGCATTGCCCCCAGCATCCAATGACATCGAGGTATGCTGGCCCACCCAGCCCTGGCTGTCAACAATCTCGATACTCCATGCAACTCCATTCCACCGGGCATACTTCAGGTCGGCATTGGTCTCATCGTAGTAGCTGATGCGGGGACTGCCCAG
>MGMW01000095.1 GCA_001795035.1 Chloroflexi bacterium RBG_13_53_26 | reverse complement strand
CGGGTGTTTCCCTTGACTATGTAGGCTTTGAGGTTCCCGACGAGTTCATGGTTGGCTACGGACTTGACTATCGAGAGGAATACCGGAATTTGCCCTTTGTAGCTCTGTTGCGTGAAGAAAAGGCAACACCCCCGCCATCCCCGCCGCCCAAACCTCCAGCCCCGCCGAAATCGCCGAGATAACCGCCAAAACTGTCAGCCCCGCCACCCAAACCTCCAACTCCGCCGCCAGCCCCGCCCAAACCTCCGAAATAAAAAAACGCCTCGGGTGACCTCTCCAGCCTCCCTAACGTCTTCCCGCTTCCCAGTCCCTTTCGCTTCCTACTCGTTCCCCGTAAGCGGCTTCTTGTTGCTTATAGCTGGTTCAATCACCCGAGAGCAGTTCATATAGTACCATTCTTCGCTGATTCTGTCAAGACGGATCGATGATGCTGAAAGAGATTGAGAATCATTGGGAGGCATTTAGATACCATCATTATTCATAAGATGGGGCAACTTTCTCACGTTTGCTCCCATTACCAGCCCATCCAAGAACTGGTGAAGACAGTTCTTGGAGTACACCTTCGGATGCTGCCGCAGGTTTGTGCAGAAATCAACCCCAAGTCATTGACTTGAACCCGCAGCCAGATCGGCAAGAATTCTATTTGCGTGGCTCCGCTGCCCGTTCAGCCGCAGGTGTGGCAATTATGTTCCAGCGATCTGCTTCTGCATCAGACCAACAGGCGCTCCAGACAAAACTGAAGAGCGATATTTTTGCTGGGCCAGTGAGCAGAGGCTGTATTCTGCGGTCCATTTGTTCCCGCTCTGGACCGTTCTGCCACATCCGCCACAGGTCAGCATCCAGCCAGGTGCTGAGGACTAGCCAGAGCGAAGGATCGTCTGTTGACTTGAGCGTTTCGCCGGAGACATAGCCCCGCTGCTTCATTGCCTTGCCTCTTAGCTCTATCAGCAGATTCTCCATCTCTGATTCCTTACCTGGCTGGCAGTGCCTCTCGATAATCACCCTAACCATTCCTTCACCCCCTTTCAACTGCTTTGTGGAAGGTGTCTGCCATGGCTAATGTTCCTCCTGTTTGCGCTTGGACAGCTCCTGCATTATCTTCTCGTAGGTCTTCTCGCCGACGCATTCCTTGGCATACTCGCACCACTCGACGCAGGACAGCAGATCATTGTAGATCACGGAGCCGCACTTGGAACACTTGGCGCTGGACTCATTGGAGACGATCTCTATCTCCTCTCCACATTTGGGGCAATTCTTTACCTCCAATCTTGGCATGCGAATGTTGATAGCGCCTGGGCACTGACTAACCACGACGCGCACCTCCTCAGTCTATCTGGTCAAACCGTGAACTGATCCCCTGCTGACCCTCCGGCTTCGGCCTCTGACAGCAGATCACATACGGTATGGCTGAATTATACCACATGAGATTGCCTCAACTGCCTGCATTCTTGACGCAATGCGAATCCACATCTGAGGGACCGAGATGACCTTGTCTGTTCCAAAAGGATCGTCCTGCTGGCTATCGTGCTTCTGCAGCGCCTGCAGATATTTCACTGGTGCACAGCAACCTATTGTATACGATCTGGTATCTGGTATAATATGGCCAATTTGAGCACGGATGGGGAGGATCGTATGGAGAGCCGGCTGGTTTCATGATGCGGTTACACATACAGGGGCTTTACTGCTCGGTCACATTCCGTTTGCGGCTGAAAAATCATAGACAGGAGGGAACAAGGCCATGAAGAAGTACTTAGCTGAGTTGATCGGAACCTTTGTCTTGGTCATCGGCGGGTGCGGGAGTGCAGTGATCGCTGGCGATCGTATAGGTTTTGCTGGCATATCTGTTGCTTTCGGCTTGACGGTACTGGTGATGGTCTATGCCATTGGCAGGATATCCGGCTGCCACATTAATCCGGCAATAACGATTGCCATGCTTGTGGCTGGCAAAATCAAGTCCAAAGATGCCGCCTTCTACATCATCTTCCAGTGCGTTGGCGCAATAATTGCAGCGGCAGTGCTCTTGGCCATCGCCAATGGTCTACCAGGGTACTCACTCGATTCAAATGGGCTTGGTCAGAATGGCTATGGGGCTGACTACAGTGGGTATTCCCTCGCTGCGTGTTTCCTCTTTGAGGCTGTGTTCACTGCAATCTTTCTTTTTGTGGTATTTGGCTCGACCCACAAGGCAGCGCCTGCCGGATTTGCCGGGATATCGATCGGGCTTGCGCTGACGCTTATCCACTTGGTGGGAATACCCATAACCGGAACGTCTGTCAATCCGGCCAGGAGTCTGGGGCCTGCAGTTTTCGTTGGCGGAGATGCGCTTAGCCATCTTTGGCTCTTTATAGTCGCTCCAGTCGTCGGTGCTATTGTGGCAGCTATCGTCTGGAAGGCCGTGTTCGAAAAGGAATAGGAAGCAACACTGGCAGTCAAGACGTTGGTCTTCTGAGACTCCCTGTTTGCCACTCTGTGGATGCCATTTGTCCTGATCTGTCTGGCTCAGGTTGTATCATTACTGCGGAAACAGACCATTCTCATAGTTCGTGGTGACAGGGGCCACTGTCGCGGTAGATTACCGCCAAAACACCAATCTGGAATTGAGAAGGTTTGTCGTTTTTGGCCTTTGCGGGCATTGTATTCGCCCCTGATTTCCTGCCGGCTTGCTGGCTTTCCAGCGAGGGCTGTGCTGCCTCTTTCAGATTTTCTTGAACCTTCTCGATTGTCCTTCCCGGGCTCAAACTCCTTGGGACCGTGTCCGCCCACCTGATGCACCAGTGATCATGCTTCTCAATAAAGGCTTCAAATGTCCGCTTCGTGGCATATCCTTCTATCTGAAGACACTATGTGAGTAGCCGGATATCTGCAGTCCACCTTTCCCTTAGGTTTGGCGTTTACTCTCATTCTCTGCTACTCTATGGTTTCACTGGCTTGCCGCAGTCTGCACGATGAGTGAAAGAAGCATAGCCGCTACAGAGAGCAAGAGAAGCTACGGCCTGGTGATGGTAGCGTTTTCCTTCACTATCGCTTTCATGCTGCACCTGTTGCTCTTCTGCACAGCCCCGATGGTCACCATCATCATGGAGGAGATGGATCTCTCCCACGCTGAATTCGGTTTCGTCTTCGCGGCGGCTATGATCGGCCTCGTCATATTCAGGATACCCTGGGGACTGATAGGGGATAGAATTGGCTACCTCAATGCCTTCCGGATAGCCTTGCCTCTGGCAGCAGGATTCGCCGTACTTAGGGCGTTCTCAACCGGATATGCGGTTCTCCTGACCAGTCAGTTTTTTCTGGGAATGAGCTTGGCTATGGTGCTCCCTTGCCTTCCTCTTATTGTGAAAGAATGGTTTCCACGGAGTCCTGGGCTTTCCACTGGTATCTACGTCTCTGGTTTCGCTGCTGGCAATGCTACGGCCTTAGCGCTGACGCCGCAACTGCTGAAAACGCTGGAATGGAGAGAGGTGCTTCTGGTCTACAGCGGCTTGACAGCGGTGATATGTCTGTTGTGGCTGGTCTTCGCCAAGAGCACAGCGAAGGGCGATTCAGGGTTACGGTTTGACAACTTCACCAGAATCATCAAGGACAAATACGTCTGGGTGTTACTCCTCTTCATGATGGCATCGATGGGTAGCTATGATACCCTGGCTACCTGGATGCCAAAGGTGCTGGAACTTAAGGAGATCAACGAGGCATTAGCATCCCTGCTTCCGCTGGGGTTCTTTCTGGCCGGGCCTATCGTTGGTATAGTGTCGGACAGATTTGGCAACATCAAGGCTATCGTAGCCATCTCAGGGATAGTGGCGGCCATATCTATCGTGGGAATAAACTATGCTCCCTTTCCTATAGTGCTCCTCTGTATCTTCCTGGCGGGATTCAGCACTATCGGGGTGCTTACCATCAGCTTGACCATGCCTACCAGGCACCAACGCCTTTCTGCCACTGCTGGAAGCGTCGTTGGCCTCACCTCCGCGCTGGGAAACATTGGCCCGCTGGCTATGCCGGTTCTCTTCGGCTTCCTCATAGACGTCACCGGCACATTCCATGCCTCGATCTTCAGCGTGGCAGCACTGGCTGGTGTTGCCTTCACTCTTGGCTCGAGGATAAGCGGGCAGGATCAATGAGGGCCACACGGCTGCACTACGCGATGGCCTTTGCAGCCCTGTGTTTGTTGCGACGGGTTGGTCTCACTGGCTTGAGTCCTTGAACCTTCATGCTGATCACCGATTTGGCTGCATCTGCCAGTGTCTCAGTGGTTATCTGCAGATCCCCCAGGATCGCCCCCGCAGTCGGATCATTGGCCATGAGTTCGATAGGGAAGGATGCTTCTTCGATGATCATTATGTCCTCAAATCCTGCCGTCTCTATGGTTTTAAGGTACTCATCCCGCATACTCGCTCCGGAGAGACAGCCGATGTATGCCTCGATTGAGTTCCTGATGACCTCCGGCAATTCCCTCAACAGAACTAGGTCCGAGATCATCAGCCTGCCCCCGGGCTTAAGCACGCGATAGGCTTCCCTGAATGCCCTTGCTTTATCAGGCACGAGGTTGATAACGCAGTTGGATATGACTACGTCAACCGAGTTATCGGCAGCGGGCAGGTTTTCAATTTCCCCCAGACGGAACTCTACGTTTTCATAGCCTCCTTGCTTGGCATTCTTTCTAGCCTTGTCGAGCATCTCCGGCGTCATATCCACGCCTATGACCATTCCCTCCCTGCCGACCTTGCTTGCGGCCAGAAAGCAATCAAATCCTGCCCCCGAACCCAAATCGAGGACAGTTTCGCCTTCCTTCAGTGAAGCCAGAGCCACTGGATTGCCACAGCCGAGCCCCAGGTTCGCCCCTTCAGGTACAACCTCCATGTCCTCGTCAGTATATCCGATGCTCTTGCTGATGCCCTGTGCTAGATCAGTACCCCCACAGCAGGAAGCCCCCGGCCCGCAGCAGGAACTGCCCTGCTTGGCAGTCCTTGCATATCCTTCTCTTACCATCTTTCTGATTTCTTCCTCTTTCATCTTGGACACCTCGCTCATTTTAGAAGATCTCCTTCATCACCGGTCCCAGCATGCTCCTTACCATCCCCGTGAGCGCCTCCACCTTGATTAGGGAAAGGCAGCAGATCTTGCCCTCCTGATGCATGGATACGATAGCTAGCTTGTCGCCTGCCTTGATGCCAACCTTGTCGCGGATCTCTTTGGGTAGGACCATCTGTCCCCTTTCATCCACGCTCACCACCGCCTCAACGTTACAGCAACCCGCGGCACTGTCCACCGGTGGTCTGCAGATCGTTTCCTTTGTGCTCTTCGCCATGTTTACCTCCATCTTTCAGTTTGACAGTGGCTGTGCTGAATATCTTCTGATATATCAGCATATTCTGATTTATTAGCATTGTCAAATCACGATGCCTTGGCAGACGCATCGACAGCCAATGACATAGCAGCAGCTTCGTGAAGAATTCGTAAACGAGTTTGTTGAACTTCGCTGAACTGTCCCTCTGTGGAGCATGGCCATTGCGAGGGAGGATGTGCAGTTCGCAATTTGTGATCAGACATTGAGCCAACACAGCTTGTGATGCCATGTCATCTCCAGTTGTTCTAACGAGGGGTTTTGTGTTGGTTTGTGCCAGGACCCCTATCGCAGGGCAGCCACGACGGCGATTATGCCGAAGAGTATAAGGTATATGCCTATCGCGTAGGCTAGGACACGCGGCCAGACAATGACCACGATGCCGAAGAAGATGCTGATGATGCCTGCGAGTAATCCCCCGAGTTCGAACTTGTCCATGTGGCCTCCCTCTGGCAGTTTCGTGTTTCTGGAAGAAAAGGCTACCTTTTCGTCTGTCTTGTGTCAATGGCTAGGCCTGGAAGCGTATTGTGTCAAACAAAACGGTTACCGAACGAGAAGTTGACAGGGAAACGACGAAGTCCTAGACTTGCCACGTCTGACGTATCCAAGAAGACACTATGGAGCTTAGAGAAATTCTGTGGGTGGTGCTAAT
>MGMW01000094.1 GCA_001795035.1 Chloroflexi bacterium RBG_13_53_26 | reverse complement strand
ACGCTTATCTTCTTTGCTGCCATGTTTGTCCTCATGGAGAGCGTCTGGGACTCCGGTCTCCTGCAACGCGCCATGGATTCGGTACTCCCGAACGTGACGTCGCTGGGCATGATCCTGATTGTGAGTGTTCTGTTGAGTCAGTTCATTTCGAACGTGCCGTTGGTGGCACTCTACCTGCCGATGTTGCTCGATCTGGGAGTCTCAACAAGAGGCTTGATGGCACTGGCTGCCGGAAGCACCATCGCCGGCAACCTCTCCATTCTCGGGGCAGCCAGCAATGTGATAATAATCCAGAATGCAGAAACGAAATCAGGGCAGACCCTGACGTTCTGGGAGTTCGTGAAGATAGGTTTGCCGCTGACTATCCTTTGTGCATTTGTCTACTGGCTGTTCCTGTCTTTCGTATAGCCCACAGCCAGCATCTTGTGTGCCCTGTCCACCAGCGGTTGCGGGTCGTACCGCTCTTCACCGCAGATACCGCATATTACATGGTGAAGCCCACCGAATTTCGACAGCCCTGTTATCTGGCATTTTGGATGAGACGCACGGTTGTTCTTTGTTCTATCGTGACGGCAGTTTTCCCATCGGTGCACATGGCCCAGAATGAGCGACCTTGACCAGAGGCAGAGAAGGGCATGCGCATCCCTGAGAACCTCCGGGCTGGCGTCAGGAAGGCCGGGGAAATCATTATGACCAAGGAGTTGCCAGCAGTACATCCCCATCAGGACATAGGCAAGCGTCTTGTGATTTTCATGTTCCCACCATACGGAATCTGAGGTCGTCCTGTCCTGGACTTCTTTGGCCCACTCCCAGGACTTAACGGCCTCTCTTAATCCATCCAGCGGTTCCAAAGGCTTGAACCTGTTCAGCGTACTGTCCAGCCCGAATGCCTCCCTCAGTTGGGTGAACACTTCATCTTTAGTCACGGCTTCTCCTTGCACGTGGTCGCCAAGCGCGAAACGCCACCTCGAGACGTCCCTGTCTAGTGCTCCAGATATGATATCGATTGAGCGAATCTGCCAATGGCCTGAGCAGCACGACGGGTGGTTGAGAACAGCGACAGGTTTGCCTCAGCGCACCTCTGTTGCACTCCCAGGAACTGCCCCGAGCTCTCCGGGGTATCGCCGTGAGGTTGGACTACAGCCACGGCCGCATCGATCGATTTGCTGGTCTCTATGATGGCTTCCAGGGTGGCCACGGTAACTTCGAGGTCAAATGGCGGCCGGGCAACTGCAAAAGGCAGACGCATGATCAAGACGTCAACCTCCCTGCTATCGGCAACCGTTTTGATAGCCCTGGAAAGCAGCGAAGGATTGGCCAGCACCGGCGAATCTACAGGGTTGCTTACACTGCTCCCCGGTTCGAACATGAAGCTTCTCATCTCCTGGCAGAGCGCAGCAGAGAAAGCAGGAACCACCAGTCCAGCGCTTTCACAATCATCGGTAGCCAGGACACTGGGTCCTCCACCCCAGGCGATAATACCCACCCGTTGTCCCTTCAGTGGCTTCATATGTAAACATATTTCAAAGAAGTCCACCATTTCCTCGCTGCTGTAAACCTGAACCGCTCCTGCCTGCCTGCAGACTGCGCTCCATTTCTCCTCGTCACCAGCCAGCGAACCAGTATGTGAGGCGGTAGCTTTTGCTCCTGCCTTGGTGCGACCTCCCTTGAGTATGGCCACTGGCTTCACCTTTGCTGCGCGGGTCAAGGTCTCAATGAACCTCTGCCCGTCTCTGACACCCTCGATGTAGGCGCCGATAAGTTTGGTTTCATTATCCTGCGCCAGGTACTCCATGAAATCTGATTCATTGAGGTCAGCAGCGTTACCGTAGCTGATCACTTTGCTGAAGTAGATGCCTGCGAAATTGGCCATTATCGATAGGCCCAGAGAAACCCCGCCACTCTGGCAAAGAAGACCAACGCTGCCGGCTTCCCTGCTGAGCAAGGGGTTATAAGACAGGCAGGTGCTCGGGCAGTATATGCCCATGCAGTTGGGGCCGATGAGCCGTATCCCGCCCTGGTATGCCAGGCGGACCAACTCTTGCTCCAGTTTCCTGCCCTCCTCACCTGCTTCGCTGAAACCAGCAGTGTACATAGCCATGGCCTTCACTCCCCTGCTGGCGCAGTCCTTTATGAGCTGCGGAACAAGGGATGCCGGTATGCAGCAGATGACATGGTCTGGAGTCTGGGGCAGGCTCATGAGGTCGGGGTAGGCCCTTAGTCCCCTGATTTCGCTGATCTTGGGGTTCACCGGATAGATATGACCTTTGTAGTCAAATTCCAGCAAGGCATCCAGGAAAACTCCAGCCCCCTGGTTGGCCGAGGGGTCACTCGGAGTTCCAACAATGGCAATCGACTTAGGATGAAAGAGGAACTCCAGGTCCGAGTTCGCCATGCCGACTTCAACCTGGTTCTTGGCCGGGCCTATTCCTTGCTGCGTTTCAGGGGAAGGCCTTGGCAACCTGTCTCCTTCACTTGGTTCCGGCTGGCGCTGAACATGAGGGCCCATTCAATGACCCTCACGGAGACTGCAGACGCTCAAGTCAGGAATTGCCTCAAGAATATCTCCAAGGTCACGATACGCATAAGCCTGTACGAGGCATTGATCCTCCCGGCTTCATGCTCCGCAATGAGGTAGCCGACGTAGCTCTGGTCGAGATACTCCCTCGAGCGTGAGTCGCTGCTCAGCAGCAGTGTCCTGAAGTAGCGCCTCCACGAATCATTGGCCCGCAGCCAGCCGGCATGATCCACGTAGTCGGTCCTGTTGAGGATGTAGACCCTTCCTCTCGATGTCCTCCAAACCAGGTCCTTCAGCATCTGCCTGCCCCGTCGATAAGCCTTTCCATAACGCCAGAGGACCAGAGGGGCGCTGGCAGGGAGCGCCGTCTTGTTGTAGGTAATCCCGGCCAGCTCCGGTGACAGGCTCATGATGACTTGCCGGTGAATAAGATGGTTCAGCCTCTTCTCCGGTGGAATCTTGAAGATGGCATCAAACAGGTCATTATCGACAGTAGGGAATGATACCTCCACCACATCCCTTAGTGGCACATGCCAGGATGACGCATATCCCACATACGTGGTCACATAGAATTCGTCGAACGCGGTGCTCGGGTCGGCGTAACTCAGCTTGTCGAACTCCGCCCGGAGTACACTCGAAGGTACTTCTTTGACCAAGCCATGATACTCAGGCCTGAACAGCCTCATCAGGCCATCGTCGCTGAAAAGCCTCATGCTCCTCAGAACGCTGGAGAGCAGTTCCTCCTTGCTTCCCGGGTGTATCAGGTCCTTGCTCAGATGGCTGCCGCCCAGGGTGCGATCCAGCACAAAACCGTCAAAGACCACATCAACTTCGGTTCTGGCCTGTCGGTGCACCGGGTTAAGGAAGCTTCCCTCGATGTGGTTTCTCCCGTCTGTCAACCACACCAGTCGCTCCGCATTCTCTACGATGATCTCTGGCTTAAGCTCCATGAAGCGATGTCGCGTCCCGCACTTGTCTGCCACCCTCTTGGCAATAGCTACCTGGTCGCAATACGACGGACCGTAGCTGTAGGTGGCGATTTCCCTCCTTTTTTCGGGCTCAACGGCAGCCAGAACGGACCGGCAGTCCAGCCCGCCGCTCAGCGATACCCCATACCGGAGTGGGTCTCTCATACGGACTGCCACCGCTCTTCTGAAGGCTTCAGCGAGTTGTTCCACCATTGCCCTCTCAGGAAGGCTATAGTCAGGCTGGTAGCTGAAGCGCCAGTACTGGCTCACGGAAAGCTCCCCGTTGCCGTAGGTCAACACCGAAGCCGGAGGCAGGATGTGCACCCCCTTGAACAGTGTTCTGTCGGCCCAGAACTCGCCAAAAGCGAAGTAGCTGACGAGCGCCTCTGGATTCAGTTCCTTCTTGAAGGTCGCGTCCTGCAGTATGGCCTTCGCCTCCGGAGCGAACAACAATGCGTCCTTGTTCACTGCATAGTACGCACGAATCAGGCCGTATCTATCGTTGGCAAGGATCACTTTTCTCTGCTTCAGGTCGCAGATGAGCAGCACGAAAGCGCCATTCAGTCTCTCCAGGAAAGAGACCCCCAGTTCTTCATAGAGGTGCAGACAGAATTCCGGATCGTTATGGAAGGCAAAGTGGTGCCTGCCCTCCAACCGTCTCTTCTCTTCATCGTAGCCATGGATCTTGCCCTCCATGAACAAGCACAGGGTTCTGTCTTCATTGAAGATGGGCTGGGGTTGTGGGTTGAAGGTTCCCAGATGCACCCTGGCAACGCTGAAAGGCGGGCTAACGTGCTTGTCTATCCGATACCAATCCTCGTGCTTTAGGGAATTGACCATCCCATCGAGCAGTTGGTTGTCATGAGTATGTTCTGATATGAATCCCACTAACCCTGGCATAAAGTCACTTCCCAGATATCAGCAGGCATGCCAGCCGTCCGAGCGCAGCCTCATGCTCTGTTGAGAGGATCAGCTTGTTTGACTATTCATGTGAGTCCGGCAGGTCCACTTCAATTGTCGGATTACCATTGTAACCCAACCTCAATTTTGATACAAAGGGGACAGCCTGAAGTTCTGCAAGGCGGCACCGAACTCCGAGGGTTAATGGTTGGCTGGAGCGACTAATATATCGGCCGGGTATGCGGTATACTTTGGCAACCCCAGGGGGACCGCGGAAGGGGGGACACAATCACCCAGGACCACCCCGGCCTTCTTCATTTCAGACATTTGCCGGCCAATCGGAGGCGGGCGCAAGATTTCACAATCCATTTTGCTTCCCCCTGTTCCATATGTAGCTGTCTTAATCATCCTGATTTGCCAGTTGAGTACCTGAATAGATACCATGTAGTACGTGTAGGTGAACAGAGAGGGGAACGAGTTGTCTCTTACACCGCAACAACCGTAGGAAGGAGTTGACATAGAGAAAATGGGACTGGCGCTTGATGGCATAAAGATAATGAACATGTGCTGGACCGGCCCCGGTGCTTTCTGCACCGAAATGCTGAGTGACCTGGGCGCTGATGTAATCAGAATCTCTGATGTCCATCCGGAGACCCATGGCGCGCTAACCATGATGGTGTTCAGCGACTATCCGGGTCTGCGCAATTGTCGGACGTTCGGCGTGAATCTGAAAACAGAAGCAGGTAGAGCGGTCTATAACGACTTAGCGAAGAACGCCGATGTGGTGATGGAAGGATTCCGCCCCGGGGTGGTTAAGCGTCTGGGTATTGATTACGATACCATCAAGGAAATCAACCCGCGAATCGTCTATGCGTCCTTGTCCGGCTATGGGCAGGACGGGCCTTACCGTGACATAGTAGGGCATGAATTGAACTATTTGGCGATCAGCGGCTTTCTGGACCTGACCGGGCCGAAGGGTGGCATGCCTGCCATACCGGGCGCAGTTGTTGCTGACTGGTTTGGGGGGACATCGGCTGCAGTCGGCATCCTGGCGGCGCTGATGGCGCGGGAACGGACAGGTGAGGGCCAGCTCCTGGATGTCTCCATTACAGACGCCATAACGGAAGTGACCTCCATGCAGACAAATCCGTATCTCTACAAACGCGGAACAGTCCCAAAGAGAGGCGAGACCATTTGGAACGGGATGTATCCCTGGTACAACGTCTATGAAACAAAGGACAGGAAGCATATTACCATTGCCACATTTGAGCCCAAGTTCTTCGCCAACCTGTGCCGGCTTCTGGGCTGTGAGGAGTTCGTCCCGCATCAGTTCGACGAGGGCGAGAAGCGGGATGAGATATTCAAATTCTTCGGGGAGAAATTCAAGACCAGGACGCGAGATGAGTGGGCAGCGCTGCTGATGTATGCCGATACATGTTTCGCACCGGTCCTGGGTATCGATGAAGTGGAATTCGATCCCCAATTGATTGCGCGGCGGATGATTCTGGAGTCTGATCATCCCACCGCCGGACGGCTCAAGCAGATTGGCTCGATGCATAAGCTGAGTGATTCTCCGGTTGAGGTGAGGAACTGGGCCACCGGTTTCGGGCAGCATACCAACGAAATTCTTCGTGAGATAGGCTACAATGATAGCCGTATCAGCGAACTGCGAGAAATCGGGGCGGTCGGCTGATGGCATTGACATGCCACTACCGGGTTTGAGCCCGAGTATTTCCGGAGGAAAATGCGGTGTCAAGAAAGCTCACAGTGATTCCGGAGGAGTGTTCCGGTTGCAGCATCTGTGAACTTGTCTGCGCTATCAGGCATTTCGGAGTCAACAATCCCAAGAAGTCAGCAATAAGAGTAATGATCACCTATCCCCATCCTGTGGTGAGGATGCCCATCGTGTGCAGTCAGTGCAAGAAGGCAGCATGCGCACGGGTATGTCCCAGCGATGCGCTGAGATCGATCGACGGTGTGGTACAGCTCATCAAGGAAGAATGCGTTTCCTGTTACAAGTGCGTCGAGGCCTGTCCGTTCGGAGCCATATACGCTCATGAAGACTGCGAGCTGCCCATCAAGTGCGACATGTGTGGCGGAGATCCTGAGTGCGTCAAGCAGTGCCCCAAGGGAGCGCTCCGCCTCATACCGGAGGAAGCTCTGGGTGAATCGCAGCGCCTGAACAACGTTCTGAGCTATGCCCAGATGAAGGAGATCGAGTTCTACGAGAAGGGTGAGAAGAAGACGATACGCTACGCCGAGATAGGGAAGGAAGAACTGTGAGCATCAAGAGCGGATACTTCAAGAAAGGCCTTAGCGTGGACCTGGGTAGCGGCAGCATTGAACGGCCGGTTCTGTCGGATGACTTCATTGAACAGTATATCGGGGGGCGCGGCTTTGGCGCCAAGCTGGTGTGGGACAATTTGAGAAAGCACGACTTCAAGATCAATCCGTTGGGCCCGGAGAGTATCCTGGTGGTGGCACCGGGTCCCCTGACCGGTGTCTATCTGCCCTCATCGGGCAAGAACTCCTTTGCGGCTATATCGCCAGCCACCGGCCTCTATGGCGATTCATCCATGGGCGGCCGATTTGGGGTTGAACTCAGGCAGTCAGGAATAGATGTTCTTTCCATTACCGGCAGAGCGACGGACCTCTCCATTCTTTTCATCGACAACGATGATGTGAAGATTATTCCCATGCCCGATCTTAAAGGCAAGAACTGTCTCGAAGCGGAAGGAACGGTCAAGCAGCGGCTGGGTACTCAGGCTATCCATGTGGCCACTATCGGTGTGGGTGGCGAGAACGGAGTGAGATTCGCCTGCATCAATACCGATTGGAGCCGCAACGCCGGAAGGACCGGCATGGGTGCCATCATGGGATCAAAGAACCTCAAAGCTATCGCCGTACGAGGGGACAAAGACATCCCTGTGCATGATGTGCGGGGGCTGGTGACCGAGAATGAAAAGGCCTTCAGGTACATGCGAGAACACAAGTACTTCAAGATGTGGCAGCAGGAAGGCCTGATGAACGTGATTGACTATGCCAACCAGAAAGGCATTCTGCCTGCTTACAATTTCAAGGACAGCGTTTTCGCCAGGCATAGCAGCATCAATGGTGCCACTATGCTGGCTCACTACAAGATTGGAGACAGCGCCTGTTTCGCCTGTCCCATGTGTTGCGGCAATATTTGTCTGGTGAAGAACGGGAAATACGCCGGCACGGTGATTGAGGGGCCGGAATATGAATCGTGTGCCATGCTGGGATCCAACCTCGGAATCGAGAATTTCGCCGCGGTCCTTTCAGCCAACCATCTGTGCGACGAACTTGGCATAGATACCATCTCCACCGGCAGCATCATCGGTGCTGTCATAGAAGGATACGAGAAGGGCATATTGTCATTGTCCGACCTCGATGGCAGGGAAATCACCTGGGGAAATGAGGAGGCGATTCTGGAGATGATACGCAGAATCGCTCACCGCCAGGGCATCGGCAACATCCTCGCCAATGGGTCACGCGGCATCATAGCCAGATGGCCTGAAATGGATGAGGTGCTCCTCCAGGTCAAAGGGCTGGAGCAGTCAGCCTATGACAGCCGGCCCAGCATGTCCATGGCTCTGGCCTATGCTACCTCGGACATAGGCGCCCACCACACCCGGGCATGGACCATCGCCAAGGAAGTCGAAGAGGGGCAGAACTGGTCTGATGAAGACAAGGTGGACATTGTCATCTATCACCAGAAAGTGCGCCCATTGTTTGATATGCTCGGTGTCTGCCGTCTGCCCTGGATTGAACTGGGCCTGAGTGAGCGGCACTACGCCAATTTCTATTCATGTGTGACTGGCAAGGAAATGACCCTGGATGGGCTGATGAGTCTCTCAAACGACATCTACAATCTGACGCGTCTGATAAACTGCCACCTCGGTGCCACCCGGCAGGATGATAGCCTGCCTCACAAGGTGTGGGCCAATCCTCCACTCACCGGTCAGAATGCGGGCAAGGTCATCGATCAACATGACTTCAACAGGATTCTCTCACTGTACTATAAGAGACGCGGTTGGGACGAAAAAGGCATACCCCCGGCGAGCTTGGAAAAGAAGTTCGACAACTAGGGTAGTTTGGCCATTCAACCGACTATTCAGTCGGTTTCCTCGTCAAGACTCCGCCGTGCTGCATGGCCAGCCCTGATGCGCTCACGCTCGACGAGCAATTTCTTCCGTAGCCTGATGTTCTTGGGAGTTACCTCAACCAGCTCATCGTCGTTTACAAAGCCCAGGGCTTCCTCCAGGCTCATCCTCAATGGAGGGACCAGCTTCACCGCGATATCGGAGGTTGATGAGCGGATATTGGTCTGTTTTTTCTCCTTGCATATGTTCACAGGGATATCCCGTCCGCGCGAAGTCGACCCTACTATCATACCTTCGTAGACCTGCGCGCCGGGCTCGATGAAAGTAATGCCCCGCCCTTGAGCATTATTCAGGCCATATGTCACAGCCACGCCAGCCGCTGAGGCCACCAGCACTCCGCCGCGAACCGCAACAATCTCACCAACCCACGGTTCATGGCCCAAGAACAGCGTGTTCATAACACCCTCACCTCTGGTGGCCGTCAAGAAAGCATTGCGGAAGCCAACCAATCCCCTGGTTGGGATATGGAACACGAGATGTACATTGCCCTCTCCATCATTGCGCATGTCAACAAGCCGGGCCTGCCGTTTGCTCAGTATCTCTGTCAGTACTCCAATATATTCCTCTTCAGTATCGATGGTGAGGGATTCCACGGGTTCGAGAAGTATGTCATTCACTGTCTTCGTGATCGCCTCCGGTTTGGAGACCTGAAACTCATAGCCCTCCCGGCGCATGGTTTCAATCAGTATAGCCAGATGCAGTTCTCCTCGACCGCATACCAGGAAAATGTCCGGGCTCCCAGTTTCCTGTACCCTGAGACTGATGTTGGTCTCCAGTTCCCTGAAGAGCCTTGCCCGCAGGTGGCGAGAGGTGCAGAACTGCCCCTCTCTGCCGGCAAACGGAGAGGTATTCACACCGAAGGTCATTTTCAGCGTAGGTTCACCCACATGGATGCCGGGCAGGGCATGAGGTTGTTCTGGGCTGGCTATGGTATCTCCAATGCTGATCCGGTCCAGGCCGGTCACCGCCACGATATCGCCGGCCATGGCCTCTTCTACCTCCAAACGTTCCAACCCCAGATGGGTAAATACCTGGCTGATTTCCTGGTTCAAAGGATTACCATCGCTATTCAAAGTGACCACAGGGTCATGGGGACTCACCTTGCCCCGCAGAATTCTGCCAATGGCGATCTTGCCTTTGTAGTTATCATAGTCAAGGTTGGATACCAGCATCTGGAATGGCCCATCCTCGATAGCTGGCGGCGGCACCTGTTGGAGTATGCATTCGAACAGGGGTACCAGGTCACTGCCTTCGGACCCCAGATCGGTTACGGCGATGCCATCTCTGGCGCTGGCGTAGAGCACCGGGAAATCAAGCTGGTCGGCGTTGGTAGCCAATTCCAGGAAGAGATCCTGGGTAAGGCTTACTACCTCAGCTATCCGGGAGTTCTCCCTGTCTGTTTTGTTGATCACCACGATGGGCTTCAACCCACCCTGCAGAGCCTGCCGCAACACGAACTTGGTCTGGGGCATTGGCCCTTCAACAGAGTCCACTAAGAGCAGGCAGCCGTCAGCCATATTGGCAGTCCGTTCCACCTCCCCACTGAAATCGGCATGCCCCGGGGTATCTATGATGTTGATTTTGATTCCCCGATAGATCACTGCTGTATTCTTGGCCAGAATTGTGATGCCCTTCTCGCGTTCCAGTGGGTTCTGGTCCATGATGAATTGCCCTAGCTGTTCACTGTCGCGGAAGACCTTGCTCTGTTTGAGCATGGCATCCACCAGGGTGGTCTTGCCATGGTCTACGTGGGCGATTATGATTATGTTTCTTATATCATTGCGATGAGTCTGGCCCAATTTCACCTCTCAGCAGGTATGCCTTTCCGGGGCAAGCTTCGGTCTTCTCGGCCCGGTGGAAATCCTTGTCTGCAACCCATTGTCACAGTTGGCATGATATGTGCCATGCGCAGGCAAAGCATATATCAGTCAATATCAGTCAATGGAGTGGGAAGGCATCCGTAAACATAGAATACTATACTTACTATAGCACAAAACCCTTCATGGATGCTGGTTGGTGAACATCATAGCGTCCACCGGCTTGCCTTCCTTTGAGTAATGGCTTGTCAGTCTTCCCTCGAACCGGTATCCAGCTTTCCTCAGGACCCTCATCGAGGCTTCGTTTGATGGGAACACATAAGCACATACCTTCCCCAGTCCCAATTCATCGAAGGCATATCCCGTCACCAGATGAACGGCAGAAGTCATAATGCCTTGCCCCCAGTATGTCTCTCCCAGCCAATAGCCGATCTCTGCTTGACAACCGTCTATCTTCTCAAGACCGATACCCCCAATAACCCTCCCGTTCATGTCAATAGCAAAATGGATTTCACTCCTGTCCTTCAGCATGCCAAGCCTCAGGTTGTGGTCAATCCAGAAGCAGGCATCCCGCTTCGTGTAAGGATGGGGGATTCGAAGAGTGCTCCTGGCGATTTCGATGTTATTGATATTTTCTATCAACGAATCTTCGTCACCCTCCCTGTAGGGTCTCAGTATGAAGCGCCCTGCGTCGATAGCAGGAATTTCTGCTACTCCCGACGGTTCTGAAGAGCTGGGCCTACTGATCGGGTGTCTCCTCAAGAAGTCTCGGATAACCCGGTTCGCTTGCTCTTCGGCTTCCCAGAGATAGCCGTGGCCTGCGCCCTCGAATAACACCAGCTCCGCGTTGGGGATTCTGGAAGCCAGTATCCGAGAGTTCTCCACAGGAATGAGATCATCCCTGGTACCCGCCAGTATGAGTGTAGGGGCCGCTATTTGCGCTAACCTGTCATACGTGTCGAAGCCAGTTGCTGCCTCCGCCTGTCTTTTGAAACCAAGTGGCGTAGGAGGGCTCTCGGCGCCTTTGATCAACCACTCCCTGATTTTTTCGGGATGACGTTCTATGAAAGCAGCGCTGAAGGTTGCCGAGGTCGATACTTTGACCGCCTCGTCGACAGGCAACGTCATGATGCTGAACAGTCTCTGCAGCGTTTCCTCCGATGCCGCTACCATATGGGCACCACCGCAAGTTGTCGCTCCCAGTGTCAGGCTGGTGACAAGACTGGGATAACCAAGAGCTAACTCCTGGGCAACCATGCCCCCCATAGAGACACCATACACATGGGTTGAGCATATACCGAGCTTCTCCAGGAGCCCTGCAGCATCTTCGGCCAGCATATGCATCGAATACGGCATGTCTGGCTTGTCCGAGTCTCCGACTCCTCGGCTGTCGTAGGTGATTACCTGATATTCGGGTGCAAAGAAGGCGACCTGCTGCCACCACATGCTGGACCCACCGCCCAGTCCCATGATCAGGACCAGCGGCTCTCCGTGGCCATACATCTCATAGTGGATGTTGATATCGGCTACTCTTAGTTTGGGCATTCACTCTTCTCCAGTACGCAAGTGCGCGGCCCTGTTGTCAAGTCCGTCAGCCGGCCTCGGCTGCCATGGCCCTTCTCTCGTAGTATAGTAACAGCCGATCGATGGCCTTAGCTGCGCTTGCCATGGAGTAGTAGACAGGCACGCCTGCTTCTGAGCAAGGTACCTGCAAATCGTCGAAAACTTTCTGCCAGTACCGGCGCGAGGCTATGTACTGCATGACCAGCGCCATGGGCTTGCTCACCTCTCTGTGAATTCCTATGACAGAGTCTGTGATCGAATCGATCAATCCATTGAAAGCCGCCCACGGCAACCATGCCCCATGGCCGGAAGGATTGTGGATCATGCCAACATCGACAAAGTCCTCGTGGGCTATCATTTTCTTGACTACATCGAAGAAGAAGCCGGTATAGCCAGCCATGGAGAAATCCAGAGGGTTATGAAGTATCATTCCAGCCTGGTTCATGGCTCCATCATCGAGGGCCGCCCTCAATTCCGTAGGCACCGGTGGCAGCATAAACCCGGCGCCGGCCCACGCGTCCGTGGCCAGGACGCTGGCACCACCCGCTGCACCGAATATGCCCACTCTTCGGCCCCGGGGCACGCGCAACATGGAGAAGGTAACCATGGCATCAACCATTTCCTCAGCGCTGTTGACTCCGACCGCGCCTGTTTGCTCCAGCAGAGCGTTCCACACCGGACCCGAGTCACTGCCCTCGACAAGGGTAGGCCCTCCTCTGCGCCTGGCCGAGATTGGAACTGTCTTCAGAACGATCACCGGCTTGACCCTTGACAGGTTCTTCAAGGCTCGAATGAACCGTGGCCCATCTCTCACCCCCTCAATGCACGCAGCCACTGTATCGGTATCCCCGTCCTGGGCGAAGTACTCAAGCAAATCGCTCTCGTTGATATCGCAGGCATTGCCGTAGGAGATGGCCTTGCTGAACCGAACGCCTCTGTGGCCTGCAGCCCTGATGATGTGGATAAAGGCCTCACGCCCCTGACAGATGAAACCCATTCGTCCACTTTCACCAGGCAAACGGGAGTCAAACGACATGCCTCCTCGGGGGCAATACACTCCCAGGCAATTGGGGCCCATCACTCTTACTCCAGTCGTTTGAGCCAGAGCCGAGATCTCTTGTTCCAGCCTGATGCCTTCTTGTGTTCCACTTTCGGAGAAACCGGCAGTCAGAATAGCCACAGCCCCAACTTGCTTGGCCGCACAGTCTCTGAGCAGCGGGAGCACTGCCGCAGCCGGTGTACAGCAGATCACATAGTCCACCAAGCCCGGTATGTCTGTGACACTGGCATAAGCCTTTCGGCCTGACACTTCTCTAGCCTCGCTGCCAACAGGGTATATATCGCCCCGGAACCCGGAGGCGAGAACGGTCTCAAGTACCAGTTGTCCTGGCTCGCGCGGGGTACCTCCGGCGATAGCCACGGATCGTGGCACAAAAACCCGGTCGAACACTTCCTTATTATTCGTCATATCCTCCATTCAAGGCACGAATGGACGTTCGCTTCAGTAAATTCACTGTCCGAGCCAGACCAGAGGACTCCAGAAAGGTACGGGATGAGTCTCACCCGGTTGGCAGTGGCCATCAGACTGGCTGGCGAACTGTCTTGCGCACAAAATCCACGATATCTCCCAGAGGCGTTCCAGATGGGAAGATTCCTGCCACTCCCGCCTGTTTTAGTTGATCGATGTCCTCCTGAAAGATAATACCTCCCAATAGCACCGATACGTCGCCCTTCCCACGTTTCCGCAGCTCTTCGATGGTCTCGGGGACCAACTGCATATAATTCGCTGACAGGATGCTGAGCCCCACCACATCCACGTCCTCCTGAACAGCCGTGTCAGCGATCATCTCTGGTCTCATATTGCCACCGTAGATAACCTCGTAGCCAGCGTCCCTAAGAGCCCTGCTGACCACAAGTAGCCCAACCCAGTGCCCCTCCAGGCCCGGCTTAGCCATCAGAATTCGGATTTTCTTCTCAGTCATCAGATCTTTCCTCCCTCTAACCGGAGATTGGAAACGGCCATTCTCCATATACTCTAAGCTGTACATTGGCTATCTCACCCAGGGTCGCGTATGCCTTGACAGCCTCTATAGTCGCCGGCATTACGTTGTCGCCTCTGCGAGTAGCCTCCTCGAGTTTCTCAAGCGATTGAGCTACCCTGGCGCTATCACGCCTTTCTCTCAGTCGCTTGAGCTTCTCAATCTGCACCTGCGGCGATTGAGGATCGGGTCTGAATATGGGCACTCGGTAGGGTTCCTTTTCGAGCCTGAACTTGTTCACGCCCACGATCGGAATCTCCCCCGAGGCGGTCTTGCTTGCCCGCTCAATGGTGGCGTTCTTGTACTCGTTGTGAACCCAACCACTGGCAATGGCTCGGGCCATGCCACCCATGTCCTCGATCTTCTGCATGTACTCCCAGGCATGCTTTTCCAATTCATTGGTGAGGCTCTCCATGTACCACGAACCACCCAGGGGATCTATCGTATTGGTCACGCCTGTTTCGAACTGCAGTATCTGTTCAGTCCTGATGGAGAGCAGCATAGACTGATCGGTGGGCAGACACACCCCTTCATCATACCCGTTGGCATGTATCGACTGAGCTCCGCCGAGAACACCAGCGAGCACCTGATAGGCAATGCGGATGAGGTTGTTGTAAGGCTCCTGGGTCGTATGGGTGGAACCGGAACTCTGCACATGAACACGGAACTGGCCACAACGCGGATCCTCTATGCCGTACCTTTCTCTGACTATCTTGGACCACATGCGCCGCGCCGCGCGTAGCTTGGCGATCTCCTCGAAGAAGTCATTATGGGCAGCGGTGTTGAAAGAGAAGCGTCTCACAAACCGGTCGAGAGGCACCCTCCCCCGCCTCTTCTCCTCTTCGATGTAGTCGACCGTGGTAGCGAAGAGTATGCCCAACTCCTGCCAGGCGTTCAGACCAAGATCACGGCTGTTGTAGCTGTCAAAGGATATGGGGTACCACTTGGGTGCGTGCTCACTGCACCACTCGATGAAATCGACGGCGTATCTCAGGTATGCTTGCGGCGGTGTCTGGTTGGGAAGGTTCAGTACCGTCCAGGCCAGCATGCAGTTGGCCGTAGTGCCACGAAGCTGTGCAATATCCAGTCCCCTGGCCTCCGCCACGGCGAAGTACATCGCCGTTAGTATGCCATGTTTTTCTGCCAGGTATGTCGATACCCTCTCTATGGGCAGACCATCAAGCAGCGTCTCCATATCCTCGATAGAGCAGAGCGGCACGCCGGAGTGACCCACGTCTGCTGAGACTCTGGGATCATCACAGTCCATGCCAACGCAGGTTGATATGTCTGGAGCCACAGCCAAGCCTGTTTGTCCCAACGCGTATTCCTCGCGGTAGAGCTTGTTTGAGTCCTCGGGTGTGTTGAATCCGCTGAGCCGTCTTATAGTCCACAGTTGGCCCCGGTACATACTGCGATACACGCCACGGGTGTATGGTGGTTCTCCCGGAAGTCCGACGTCCTTGTCGTAGTCAACGTCTGCCGTATCAGCAGGCGTGTACACTTCCTTTATTGGGATGCCGGAATTTGAAAGATGTTGTGTTTCAGCCCCAGTGGCTGCCTGTCCTGGGTTGTTCCTGGTAGATGACTGATCAGTCGATTTCTTGGTTGACGAGCGATCCACGTTTGTCCTCCTCTCAGGCTGGGTAGGCCTTGCTGATTTCGTGCCTTGCTGTGTTATGCTCTGGACCGAGGCACACTGACATGAGCCAGAGTCGATTGTGCCGTCCTAAGTCAGGATCTGTGTCAGGTTCAGGAGATATGCCAAGGCTGTGATCGCTGTGCACAATATCA
>MGMW01000093.1:5061-6595 GCA_001795035.1 Chloroflexi bacterium RBG_13_53_26 | reverse complement strand
ATAACCAATGATTTGGTTGGGAGGTTGGTCTAACTTGGAACACATTGCTTTTCCGAGATGCTTGAAATGCAAAAACGGCGACCTGGTACCCCTATCTGACTTTGGCAGTCAGGGCGCACCTATACACTACAAGGCATGGGCCTGTACCAATCCTGATTGCGGCTTTAATCTGAAGATTAGAAACGGCGACATTTATATCAACGAGCCTATTGTCAGCGGAGAGCTTCACACGCCACGGACACGTTTGTAGCCTAAAGACGGACCAGGGGTTGACCTAGTAGCTTGGACCGGGTGTGAGTTATCCCTTAGTATGGGGTGGGTCAGGAGTTTTGTTTAACTCTTCGAGACGGCTCAGCGGTGCATTACTTGATCTCCTGTTTCCACAGCGTTGCATTAACTGTCAGCGGGAGGGCCAGCTATTGTGCTCTACCTGTAGCGGCGCTGCTCCCCGTCTCCGTCCCCTAATATGTCAGCATTGTGGGATGCCGTGGTCCAGTTCAAGCCTGTGTAATGCTTGCCGTTCACACCCTCTGAAGTTGGATGGTCTGAGGTCAGTCTTTTACTTTGAGGGAATAATACGACAGAGTATTCATCTCCTCAAATATGACAATCTACGTGCACTGGCTGTACCACTGGCTACATTGATGAGAGAATATCTGGATACTGCGGCTCTACCTGGCGAGATTCTGGTTCCGGTACCCTTACATAAACGTCGCATAAAAGAGCGAGGCTACAACCAGTCGGCCCTACTAGCACGTCAATTGGGGCGACAGGTCAACTTATTTGTATGGGAGAACTCTTTGGTCAGATTGCGGGATACGCCGCCCCAGGCCAGGACGACCAGTGCCGAGGAACGACGCCGCAATGTAGCCGGAGCTTTCGTTTGCGCAGACCTTCGACTTAGAGGGAAGAAGGTTATCCTGATTGACGATGTGGCCACCACCGGCGCTACTATCAATGCAGCCGCTGAGGCATTGTGGAAGGTCGGCGCCAGTTCAGTGTGGGCTTTGACGCTGGCCCGGGAAATATGATGTGCCCCGTGATAGGGGCTCTGCCATTTTAGGAGGTATGTCTGTGGAAATGCAGGTCACCGGCAAACACCTGGAGCTATCCCAGGAAATACTTAGCTATGTGGAACGCAGGTTTGATAAACTCAATCGTCACCTGCCTAATATTCAGGAGTCAAAGGTGGAAATAATCAGAGAGATGACCAAATCCCCTCAGCATCGCTATGCAGTGCAGGTCACTCTGAATAGCCGCGGCACTCTGCTCCGGGGTGAGGTGAGAGCGGCTGACCTGTTTGAGGCTATAGACAATGCGGCCAAAGTCATGGATCGCCAGATCGAGCGCTACAAGGGTCGACTTTATGATAAGAACAAAGGACTTCATCACAACCAGCCACCACAGCAGGCTGTTGAACCTCCACCTCCTCCAGCAGGTAAAATAGTCAAATCCAAGAGATTTGAAGTAAAACCTATGACGATGGACGAGGCGTTGGAGCAGATGGAGCTCCTGGGACATGACTTCTTCCTCT
>MGMW01000093.1:1970-4919 GCA_001795035.1 Chloroflexi bacterium RBG_13_53_26 | reverse complement strand
GTCAACTATGTGGTGTTGCAACGAGGTAGGGACTAATACGCTGAGCATAACCGCCGGGCGGTTCTTCTTCATCTGGATAGGAGTGAACCAGACATCCCTGGCCCCCTCTGCCAATAACCTCTCCATAACATGTCCATAGAGCTGGGGGTTCATATCATCTATATTACACTCCAGAAGCAGCATCGCTCCACCTGATGGCTGTTCTAACTGACCAACCCAGACTCGCAGTACATTAGGCAATTCGGCCAGTTGCCTGGCTCCAACTCCATAACCTATACGCTCCAGGGTCAGTTGGGGACACTCGAAAGAGGCAAGTGTAGTAATTATAGCCGCTCCGGTGGGAGTAACTAGTTCAGCCTCAATTTGATGACTTACTCGTATTGGGGCATGGGCATTAGCCAGTAACTCCAAGGCTGCCGGCGCAGGGATAGGCAGGACTCCATAGTCGGTGCTCACCCTGCCAGCGCCGCTGGGCAGGGGGGAAGAAAATAGAACTCCTATACCCAGTAATTCCAGACCGGCGACCGAACCGACTATATCAACGATTGAATCTACTGCTCCTATCTCGTGGAAATGCACATCTTCAGGACTGATGCCATGTACTCTTGCCTCAGCATCAGCCAAACGCTTGAAAATGGCCGATGCCTGGGTTTTGACTTTAGGCGATAGAGCAGTAGGCTCTAAAAGCTCTAGAATGTTCCGTAGGCTAGTATAAGAACTGGAAGGCTTTTCTATATTGACTGTGACCTGGGTACCCCGCAGGACGCCGCGTTGTGCTGGTTGAGACAGGATACGGTAGCCACTCAGAGGCAGCTTGGCCAGCTCCGCCTCAAGCTCCTGCAACTTCAGTCCGGCATCCAGCAACGCCCCCAGAATCATATCGCCGCTAGCCCCGGCTACACAATCAAAATAGGCTGCTTTCAACTCATGCTCCTCAGCACCTCATTGAGACTACCGCTGCGATAGCCCTGCAAATCGAGAGAGATATAAGTGTAACCCAGCTTTTGCAGTCGTGCCACTATCTCCTGCCGTCTGGCAAGCAGGATAGACATGCTTTCCGGGTCAACTTCAATGCGGGCGGTCTCACCATGATGACGCACTCTCACCTGGCGCACCCCCAGACTACGTAAATAATCCTCAGCCTGGCCTATGCGGCTTATCACCTCAGTCGTGACTTCAGTACCGTAAGGCAGCCGGGAGGCTAGACAGGCCAGGGAAGGCTTGTCCCAGGTGGGCAGCCCCAAATCTTTGGAAAAATGTCTAATCTCATCCTTGGTCAGACCAACTTCACAAAGTGGACTGCGTACTCCCATTTCGGCGGCAGCCTTTCGGCCGGGCCGGTGGTCGGAGAGGTCATCACGGTTAGAGCCATCTGCCACCCAGCATAGTCCCTCTTTGGCAGCTATTCCTTGCAACTGCCGGAAAAGCTCATGTTTGCAGTAGTAGCAGCGGTCGGGGTTATTGGCAACAAACAACGGGTTGTCCAGTTCTTGTGTCCGGATGATGATATATCGCAAGCCAAAGAAATGGGCTACCTCTTGAGCAGAACGCACTTCCACCTCCGGATATAGCGGCGAGCTGGCGGTAACCGCCAGTGCTTTGTCACCCAGCACCCGATGGGCTACTACCGCTAAAAAAGTGCTGTCTACCCCTCCTGAGTAAGCCACCACTACCGATCCCATATTCAGCAGCACAGACTCCAGATCAATCAGTTTGCTCGACACCGCCACTCCCCTTTTCTGATTGCTTGATCCGAGGGCCCAACCCTAACCTGAGTGCCTGCCGCAGGTCATTTACCTTAATCACCTGAAGCCCCGCAGAGTCAGTAATATCAACTGAGACGCCTGGCACCAGACAGCGCTGAAATCCCAGCCTGGCAGCTTCAACCAGCCTTCTCTCCAGTTGAGGCACTGCTCGCAACTCACCGCTGAGGCCCACTTCGCCTACCACCGCCAGACGAGGATTAACTGGACGATCGCTAAGACTGGAGGCGATAGCCAGTGATAGCGCCAGATCGGCCGCTGGTTCGCTGACATCCAGGCCGCCCACCACATTAGCAATAATATCCTGATTTCCCAGGGACAGGCCAGCCCTCTTTGATAGCACAGCACTAACCATCAGCAAACGTCCCATATCGATCCCGTTGGCAGTGCGCCGTGGCGGGCCGAACGTGGCAGGACTGGTCAAGGCCTGAATTTCTACCAGCAAAGGCCTTGTACCCTCCAGAGTGGGCACTACTACCGAGCCTATTGATTGCTCGCTATGCTGAGACAGGAAGACCTGGGAAGGGTTAGCCACCTCCTGCAATCCCTGTCCCCCCATCTCAAAGATGCCGACCTCGTTAGTGGAGCCAAAGCGGTTCTTGACCCCGCGCAGCAAACGATAGCTGCTGAATCGCTCTCCTTCTAAATAAAGCACCACGTCCACTATATGCTCCAGCACCCGTGGACCGGCCAGTGTGCCATCTTTAGTAACGTGGCCAGCCAGAAGTAAACATATCTGTCTGGGTTTTGCCCAGCGCATCAGGCGCAGAGTGCATTCTCGTAGCTGGGTCAGGCTGCCTGGAGCACCCCCTGCCTCATTCAAATATACAGTCTGGACAGAGTCAATAACGGCTAGCTGGGGAGAAACCTCTTCCAGATAGCCCAGAGCTACTTCCAGATCGGTTTCGGCCAGCAAGAAGAGACCATGACCTTCAATGCCCAGCCGCTCCGCCCGCAGCTTGATCTGCTGAGGCGATTCCTCGCCTGAGACATAAACCACCTTACCTCCATTGCGGGAAAGCATGTCCGAGACCTGGAGCAGCATGGTGGACTTGCCGATGCCAGGGTCACCCCCCAACAGCACCAGAGAACCGGCCACCAGTCCTCCTCCCAGCACACGATTCCACTCTCCCCAGGGCAGAGCTATACGCTGTGCCTGTTGGCTGGACACCTCAGACAGTTGCTG
>MGMW01000093.1:0-1767 GCA_001795035.1 Chloroflexi bacterium RBG_13_53_26 | reverse complement strand
AAGTTCATCCATTCGTGGAAACGTGGAGAGAGGCACTCACGTGGAAAGAGGGTTTGAACCTGCAAAAAGTATTTATAACCCCTGACCCACCCATTTTGGGGAAGCAAAGGGGCGAGTAGCCGAGCTTGTCTCATAAAGTTTTTAATTCAAACTATGTAAAGAGAGCTTTGATGCTACGCAGCATAACCAAAAAACATGACGGTACCCTCACCAGATTTCCCACTCTCAACAACAACCTGTTCACAAAGTGCTTTCGCCTTCTTTTTACGCCAGAATCGCCACAAAGTCCTCAAATTAAAAGCTGTAACCAGTGTGAGTAATTCTGCCTTCACACTGGCCAAACCCCGAAGTAAAAAGCGGCGCATTCCCATTTGCTCTTTTAATATGCCAAATGCCGGTTCTGGCAATTCCTTGCGTCGGCTGTACACTATCTTGGCTTCCTCAGTTGCCATCAGTTCCCGATGTTGGCGTAGCAACGCATCGTGAGGCCTAATCTCTATTCTCCGTCCGTAAACACCATTTTGGGTACAAGAGCCAAAGGCTGAACATTCTCGGCAGGTTGCTGGTGAAGCTCTATATTCCCGTACAATGGTGCCCTTGGTGCGCTTGGTCCGCCTTAAATATAAGGCTTGGCCTTGCGGGCAAGTGTATCTATCTGTGCTCTCGTCATAGATGAACCGATCCTTATGATAATGAGTCTTAAGAGCATGCTGCTGCGACTCAGGCATTATCACCAGTTGGCCCCGTTGAGTACATGACGCTAGATTTGCCCCCGAATGATAGCCACCATCTGCCAGTGAAACCTTTGCCTGTTCTCCTGTGTTCTCCTCAGCTTGTTCCAGCATGGGTACCAGTTGTCTAAAATCGCTAGCATCTGTTGTTACATCAGCCGCCGTAATAATAAGTCCATTCTCCTTTTCATCTACCTTAGCTGGTGAAACCACCGTTTGTGCATTGTAGCCCGCCACTATTCCGTGGCGAGTCTTCATTAGCTCACTATCTTTATCGGTCAGATTGACCCGTTTACGCCCTTCTTCTGCTAACTCCTCCATAGCCGCTTTCACTTCGGCACGTAGCTGCTCAGCTTGAATAAGTTTGGAAGGAAGGTGTGATGGGGCTGGATCGTTCCCTACCTCATTCTCCTTCTCCAACTCTAGAATAGTCTTCTCTGTCCGCTCCAATAAACGCTGTAACCCCTCCCTATCATAAGTACGGTGCTTAGACGCATTCCCAGCGATCTTCGTCCCATCTATCGCCTGCACTGCCATATCCACTAGCCCTATCTTAACCGCTGTATGAACCGTCCGTTTGAACAGGTGCCGCATCGTGCCTCGATGCTCTCGATAGAATCTCCATAGAGTGTTGTGGTCAGGACGTTGCCATCCTGTTAGCCAAAGATAGGGTAACTGGTCACGACAAGCCGCTTCAAGTTTCCGAGAGGAACGAGTGCTGGTCATAAACCCATACAACCATACGCTCAATAAAGCCCGTGGATGATAGGCAGGTGCTCCCAGCGCTTCCCCATCCAATCCAATCCCCAACTCTGCCCACGAGGTCCTATCAATAGCATCCACAAAGGCTGCTACGAATCTAGCTGGGTGGTCTTGGGGTATCAATTCGTCTAGAGATGGGGGCAACAGCCAGGTATCACATCGGCTCAATGGGCGTAGCGGCATTTTTTCTCTCACCTCTTTTATTCTGCACCCATTTTACCGCTTTCTAATTATTTCTTAAATGGATTTCTTTATATAATTTTGAGACAGGCTC
>MGMW01000092.1 GCA_001795035.1 Chloroflexi bacterium RBG_13_53_26 | reverse complement strand
TGCTTTGTGGGACACCTGGATACAGTCACCGCCTTTGATCTCGAGGACTACGGCTTTAGTGAGGAAGGAGATACGCTCTACGGGCTGGGCATTACGGACATGAAAGCCGGCTGCGCTGCCATGATAGAAGCATTCACCGTACTGGCTGAGATGAAGAATCCTCTGCCATCGGTAGGCCTTGCCCTGGTAGTCGGCGAGGAGCAAGAAGGTGATGGGGCCAAGACACTGATCCGAGAACACAGCATACCCTGGGCAATAGTCGGTGAGCCCACCAACCTGATACCCTGTCTGGGGCACTATGGCTACCTGGAAGTCCTGCTACGTACCCGTGGGAAGCGAGCCCATTCTTCCATGCCGGAATTGGGACAGAACGCCATCGAGATAATGTTGAAGCTCCTCTTGAAACTGACCGAGTATGCTGATTCTGCACCTCATGGGCTGGTGTACAACATCAGGCAGCTTACCGGATTCCCTGGTGGGTTTGTGGTGCCTGATAGCTGCGAAGCCTGGCTGGACCTTCATTTGCCGCCCGATTCCAGGATAGACATACTGAAGGCAGAGCTCGAGCAGTTGGTAGAAGAGGCAAGCAAGAGCATAACGGGCATGGATGCCTATATCAGATTCGAGAACGCGCAGTCAGGTTATCTCATCTCTCAGAATCGGCCCCTTGTTGCCAGACTGAAGGAAGCCTACAGGAAAACAGATCTTGCCTGGGATCCCCAGATCTTCAGGAGCCATTCAGATGCCAATACACTCTGGGCCGGCGGAACGGACCCGATTATTCTAGGCCCCGGACAATTGGAGACAGCGCACACTCCCGAGGAATCCGTGGAGTTTCCCCAGGTGGTGCGAGCAGCCGAACTCTATCTGAGTTTTGCTTTGTCTCTGCCAACACGATAGGCCATACACAGTCCGTGCGGAGAGAATAGCCCATATATCTCGTCAGGAGCAAGCATAGATATGCTCACCAGGGACGATCTCGAAAGATATGATCGGCAGATAAGGTACGAAGGATTTGGAGAGGAAGGGCAGCAAAAGCTCAAGTCCTCGCACGTGATTGTGGCCGGTGCCGGCGGAATAGGATGTCCGGCTTCAATGTACCTGGCCTGCACTGGAGTGGGGCGGATCACCATCATCGACAGCGAACTCGTGGAGCTGTCCAACCTCAACCGCCAGGTACTGCACTGGGACGAGGACATCGGGCAGAAAAAGGCTGTTTCGGCAGCAAGGAAGCTGAGAAGCTTGAACCCATCGATAAGGGTCGTACCTATCGCAGCACAAATCACCGAGACCAATGCAAGGGACATCATTAATGGGGCCAGCGTAGTAGTGGACGCAATGGATAACTTCGAGACCAGAGCCATCCTGAACCGGGTATGCGTAGCCGAAGGAATCCCCTTCATCCACGGCGGAGTTTGGGGGCTGTGCGGTCAGGTTACTACTATCATCCCCGGGAAGACACCGTGTCTGGCCTGCCTCTATCCTCAGAAACCTGAGGAGCAAACGCCGTTCCCTGTATTCGGTGTCGCACCTGCCATGGTGGCCGTTATCCAGGCCACTGAAGCGATCAAAATAATCGCTGGTTTCGGTCGCCTGCTCACAGGTCAAATGCTTTATGTCAATTTGGCCACTATGGATTTCTGCCTCCGTGAGGTAGCCAGGAAACCTGACTGTGAAGTATGTGGCAGCAGGGGAAACAAATAACTGATGAAGATTCGTTTGAAGTCCTTCTTCCATTTCGACATAACCAGGGTCTTTGACCAAAACCAGATTGACCTGGCAGGAGAGAGGCCAACTTTGAGGGCTCTCTTACAGGAAGTAATCCAGAAAAGCGACGGGAGAATTCAAGTCATCGAGCCGGAGACCGGCTATATCGACACAGAGTACTTTGTGCTGCTGAATGGACGCGAATCCCAGGCCCTCCCTCAGGGGCTGGAGACCGAGCTTCACGATGGTGATGAGGTGGGCATCGGCATGATGCACTTCTGGGGTGGAGGCTAACCAGAAAGGACAGGGTCGTGTTATCCATAGCGTCAAACAGAGGGGACTGAGTAAAACTTGAACCAAGAAGAGAAGATACTAAATACCTATCGAACCGTGGCCATAGTAGGGCTTTCGCCAGATGCAGAACGCCCCAGCTTCAAGGTGGCATCCTACTTGAAAGAGCAGGGGTACAGAATTATCCAGGTGAACCCAGAGTTCAGTCAGATACTAGGGGAAGCCTGCTATACTGACTTAGTATCGATTCATGAGCCAGTGGATGTAGTAGACATCTTCCGACGCAGCGAGGAAACGCCAGCCATTGTGGAACAAGCAATCGCCATAGGGGCAAAGGTTGTCTGGATGCAGGAAGGGGTGGTGAATGAAACAGCAGCCGGCAGAGCAAGAGAAGCCGGGCTACTGGTGGTGATGGACAAATGTATGCGCAAAGAGCATCTGAAACTAAAGGATAGAGAGAAAAATTGAGACAGGAGGTCAACGATGTCCAAAACAAGTGAGAACGTGGAATTCGCTTTCGCCGGTGAAAGCCAAGCCAACCGCAAGTATCTCTTCTTTGCGGAGAAGGCTGACGAAGAGGGAAACAAACAGATAGCCCGATTGTTCCGCGCCACGGCGGAGGCAGAAACGGTCCACGCCCGCAACCACCTGAAGGTAGTGCAGGGCATCAAGTCAACCAAGGACAACCTCTCGGCGGCAATCAGTGGCGAGAACTACGAATTCACCCAGATGTATCCCGGATTCATCAAACAGGCCGAGGGTGAGAAGCATGATAAGGCCAGAAACAGCTTCGACCTGGCCAACAAAGTGGAACAAATCCACCACGGCCTGTTCCAGGCTGCACTGAGCAAACTGGAAAAAGGCCAGCCTATGGATGAGCAGCCATTCTACGTTTGCCAGATCTGTGGCAACACGGTGGAAGGCAAGGCTCCGGAAAAGTGCCCTGTTTGCGGGGCATCTGCGAAGAAGTTCAAGCGCGTTGACTAGGCACTGATGGCATCGAACTGATCGAACTACAGCTCTGTGCTCAGAGATAGATAAAGGAAGGTGCCCATGAGAATCCTGGGGATTATGGGAAGTCCGAGAATAAGAGGAAACACCGATCTGCTGCTTGATGAGGCCCTGAAGGGAGCACAAAGTCAGGGGGCGGAGATCGAGAAAATCGTCGTTGACAAGCTCAAGATAGCTCCCTGTAGAGAAGACTATGCCTGCCTCAAGGATGGCAACTGTGACATCAGAGATACCATGGATGATATATACCCCAAGCTACTGAATGCCGATGGCGTCATCGTTGCCTCTCCAATCTTCTTCTACGGGCTCACCAGTCAGGCCAAGGCACTCATCGATCGCTGTCAGGCGCTATGGGCCAGGAAGTACGTTCTCAAGCAGAAACCACCTGATTCAGGCAGAAAAGGCGCCCTTATCGCTGTCGGGGCCACCCAGGGTGAAAAACTGTTTGATGGGTCGGTGCTGACGGTAAGATATTTCTTCCAGACCATTGGCGTCAAGTATGCCGACGAGCTCCTCATACGGGGCATAGACAAAAAGGGCGAGATAAAGGAACATCCCACTGCGTTACGGGATGCATTTGAGCTGGGCTGCAGGCTGGTTCAAGACTGAAATCAAGGAGGTAGCTGAAAATGTCGAAACAGCCCAAGAGAATAACCAGCGCCCTGGAGACAGCGCTGCAAATGGAGATTGAAGGTAAGGAATTCTATCAGAAGGCAGGACAGAAGAGCGTCAGCACACTGGCCCAGGAACTGTTCAAACAACTGGCCGCCCAGGAGGACATACATTATCAGAAGATAAAAGAGGTCTACGAGGCAGTAAAGACGCGGGGGAAATGGCCAGAAAAGGAGTCCACATTCAAACAACAGAAGAGCATACAGAGTGTGTTCAAGGATGCCGTAGATAGAATGGACGCCGATTTCAAAGCCCCCTCCAGTGAAATCGAAGCGCTGAAGGTGGGGATGAGTATGGAGGACAAGAGCTACAGTTTCTACAGAAACCGTGAAGAGGAGTCAGAGTCACCTGCCGAGAAAGCCTTCTACAAAGCCTTGACAGGGGAGGAAAGAGCTCACTACCTCACTCTATCAGCTTCGGTGGAATACCTTTCAGACCCGGCGGGATGGTTCACTATGAAGGAGCGGTGGAGCCTCGATGGCATGTAGGTTGCCTGTTTACCAGATGAAGGGAGACCTGAGGCGGGTCGTTTGAAAAGCGGCGCATTAGTATTATAATCTCCTTGACTGCTGCGATACTTCTGAACGGTCTATGGCTATCGAAATCGATCTCCTGAAATCAGTACCATATTTCCTCGGCTTGAGTACGGCGGAACTCGAAGCAATCAAGCAACATGTCTTCGAGCAATCGGCCCAGAGAAACGACATGATCCTTCTGGAAGAAGAAGCATCCCAGGCAGTCTACTTCGTGGTTTCAGGAGTGGTCAAAGTTTTCAAGACTTCGGTGGAAGGCAAGGAGCAGATTCTGTGCATCGTGAAAGCAGGTGAGTCCTTCAACGACATCGCAGTATTCGATGGTGGGCCAAATCCTGCCAGCGTCATAGCCATGACCCCGGTGGTCCTCTATGGAATAACCAAGACTGACATGGAGACCATCCTGAGAAAGCACCCCAACCTGGCTACCAACGTGATCAAGATTCTATCCAAGAAGGTGCGCCACTTCGTCTCGCTGGTGGAAGATCTGTCATTCCGCCATGTCACCGACAGGCTGGCCAAGCTGCTTCTGGAATACGCTACAGACCACGGACGGATCAGCGAAGGAGAGGGCCAACGACCCAGACTCACCCAGCAGGAGATGGCAGCCATGGTGGGTACGGCCCGCGAAGTAGTGGGCAGGTCTCTCAAGGCGCTGGAGGAGGAAGGCGCTATCAGGATGGACCGACACCGCATAGTGGTGGTCAACAAGAAGCTGCTACAGGAAATGAGCGGTGTCACTGGAGGATAGTCACCATGGAGACAAATATCACATACCTCTCACTGAACCACGTGCTAAGATCAACCGAAGTATGCGGAGTTTAGGATGCTTGTGAAGCCTCTCTTGCACGAAGCGTTATGCAACGGATGCGGGCTATGTCTGACCGTGTGTGAATGCGGAGCGCTGGTACTGGTGAGGAATGTTATCAAGATTATCGAAGTAGAGTCCTGCGGCTATTGCACGGAATGTGAACTTGTCTGCCCCACGGGGGCTATCGAGTGTCCCTTCGAGATAGTTATCGAAGACAGCATCGAGATAACTATCGAAGAGTAGTATTCGGCCCGCGACTATCCTATAACCCCAGGACCCTGGCGAATATGGGGTTGGAGGTAAGCACTCTGGAACGGGCCAGACAGTATGTCGAGCCATCGCGGGTAAGCAGTCCCTCATTGACCATATCGTCAAATCTGCGGAGCAGGTCAGCAGTGGTATCAACACCGTACCGCCTGACAAGCTCATCAGCCACCAGACCTTCAGAAAGCAGCCGCAATCGCAGCATAGCTTCTTCAGCAGCTTTGTCTCTAGGACCCAGTTCTTCGACCTCATCCACAAGCCCGGCAGGATGGCGAAGATAAGCTTCCAGATCGCTGCGATTCTTGAAGCGCTTGCCCTCGATATGCGAGGCTGCCGCAGGGCCGAGCCCCAGATAGTCGCCGCCACGCCAGTAGTTCAGGTTATGCAGACACTCATGGCCCTCAAGGGCAAAGTTGGATATCTCATAGTGAAGAAAGCCCAGACCCTCCAGAAAGCACCTGGCTTCTTCGAAAAGCTCAGCTTGTTCATCGCCAGAGGGCAGATCATGCGGCGGATTCGCCGCCAACCGTGTACCGTCCTCCAGCGACAGACAGTACACAGAGAGATGATTCACACCGAGGGCTGCTAAAGTCATCAGAGTGAAATGAAGCATCGGCCATCGCTGACCGGGCAGGCCAACGATAACATCGGCGGAGATGCCCCCGAAACCAAAACTCCCGGCTCGTTCGACTGTCGCGATAGCCTCTGCCGCATTGTGAATTCTGCCCACCCTCTGAAGTTCCCCATCCACAAGCGACTGCACGCCGACCGACACACGGTTCAGGCCAGAATCTACGGCAGCCTGAAGCAAATCAACGTTAGCCGATTCAGGATTGACTTCAATGGTGGCCTCGATCATTCCTGAGAGATCGAATGCCTGACGAAGACCGTGGAGCAACTTCTTCAAACCTTCCGCACCAAGAAGGCTGGGTGTTCCACCACCCAGGTAAAGGGTATCGAATGACAGGCCGGAATAGGCCCTGGCCTCGTCGAGCACAGCGCCAACATAAGAGTCGATGAGGTCCGATCGGTCCGCCAGAGAGTAGAAATCACAATAGGCACACTTGCTGATGCAGAAGGGTACGTGGATATAGAGTCCTCTCATCTCCGCCTTGCTCGACTCTATCCCTCAACAACATCGCCTGAAGCAGAATCGACTCTTATGCCTTTGGCGGACACCCAGGCAATGCCTCTGTCGATGTTCTCGTCTGTGCCCTCTAGTTCCAGAACCACCCAACCTTTGTTCTCAGTTACATCGGCGCGGCGAATATTGGTCACCACCCCGAACTGGTGGCCGAGCAAGTAGATGACAGGCTCCTCAATACGCTCCGGGGGGAAGGTGAACATCACCCGTCTTTTTGACATTGCCCCTCCTATCGAACCTCTGCGGCTGCTACGCAAGACATTTCGACCCTTTCCTGGAACGACTCCAAGGTGGGTTGGATGACGATGGGTTGAATAACGTCTGAGACCACCTCTTGAGTCTTGAGTCCGGCGGCTGTAATGCAAGCCACAGTCAGATCATCGCGCTTGATCTCTCCTGATCTTACCATGTTCTTCAGCCCGGCGATAACGACCCCACCTGCAGTCTCAGCGAAGATGCCCTCTGTCCGGGCTAGGAGCTTCATGCCAGCAACGATCTCTTCATCACTGACTGCAGCAGCGGTTCCGCCAGATTCTCTGACAGCCCTCAGCGCATAGTAGCCATCGGCTGGATTGCCAACAGCTATGGATTTGGCGATAGTATGAGGCTCCACGGGGTGGACATGAAGCGTGCCAGCTTTGAAGGCATTGACGATGGGTGAACTGCCAGAAGCCTGGATAAGGTTCATGTGGGTATTGACAGGATCAATCAAACCGAGCATGGACAACTCGTTCAGCCCCTTCCAGATTCGGGTAAAGAGCAGCCCGGAGGCAGAGGGGGCAACGATGCAATCGGGCGAACGCCAGTTCAATTGCTCAGCTATCTCATAGCCCAGCGTCTTGCTCCCTTCTGCATAGTAGGAACGCAGACTGATGTTGATGAAGCCCCATTCATAGGTTTCGGCCAGCCTATGGCAAAGGACATTGACCTTGTCATAGCTACCTTGAACGGCGACAACCGTCGGTCCGTACACCGCGGTGCCTACGACCTTACCTGTCTCTATATCCGCCGGGATGAAGACATAGGCCTGGAGACCCGCTTTGGCAGCGTGAGCGGCGACACTGGCGGCCAGATTGCCTGTGGAGGCACAGGCAACGGTATGAAAGCCCAACTCCCTCGCTTTGGTAATGGCAACTGCAACTGCCCGGTCTTTGAAGGAATAGGTGGGATTGAGACAGTCATTCTTGATGTAGAGTTGTTCCAGCCCCAACTCCCGAGCCAGGCCGTCGCACTTTGTCAGAGGGGTGAAGCCCGTGCCTATGTCGACCACCGGGCCGTCGACCGGCAACAGGTCCTGGTAGCGCCACATGCTGGCGGGACCACTACTCAGAGCCTGGCGGCTTACCCGCTTCGACATGGCCTTGTAGTCATAAGCCACATCCAGGGGACTGAAGCAGAAATCGCACAGATTCACCGCTTGAAGCGGATACTCACCACCACACTTCCGACAGCGTAAACTCGTTGCGTAGGACATATACTGAACTCCGTCAGTTCTCCGCCCAAGGTCTGGCCCTACCTGCCAGACCATACTTTTGCTCCAAGGCTGTATAGAAGGCCTTCCAGAAGGGATCGACCCTGGGATGCAGAAGGCTCAGCCACCTAGACATCGCCCAATGCCTGTTCCAGATCCTCGACGAGATCATCAACAT
This sequence comes from Chloroflexi bacterium RBG_13_53_26, assembly GCA_001795035.1. Taxonomy (GTDB): domain Bacteria; phylum Chloroflexota; class Dehalococcoidia; order UBA2247; family RBG-13-53-26; genus RBG-13-53-26. The sequence continues at coordinate 2,790 of MGMW01000092.1, read as the reverse complement.
TCTCCAAGCCGACCGACAGGCGGATCAGTTCCCCGGTTATGCCCACGCCATTTCTGATTGACTCCGGCATGGAGGCGTGGCTCATTGTGGCAGGGTGTTCCACCAGAGAGTCCACACCTCCAAGGGACTCTGCAAGCGCAAAAACCTTTACCTTCCTTAGGAACGAGCAGACGGATTCGCTGCCACCCTTGATCTCAAACGACACCATGGCCCCAAACCCCTTCATCTGTCTCCGTGCAATGTCATGGCCGGGGTGAGATTCGAGCCCCGGATAGAAGACCCTACGTACCTTTGGGTGGTCATTCAGGTATGTCGCCACAGCAGTCGCGTTCTCCTCCTGCTGCTTCATCCTGATGGGAAGGGTCTTGATACCTCTCAACACCAGCCAGCAGTCAAACGGGGATGCACAGGTCCCCATGGTGTTCAGCAGAAACTGCACCCGCGATGCCAACTCATCGGAGGATGTCACCACCGCACCTCCTACAACATCGCAATGCCCATTGAGGTACTTGGTAGTCGAATGCACCACCACGTCGACACCGTATTCGATGGGCCGCAGAAAGCAGGGAGTGGCGAAGGTATTGTCCACGACAGTCATCAAACCGTGTTTTCTGGCAATGCCAACGGCCATCTCAAGATCAACGATGTTGAGAAGCGGATTGGACGGCGTCTCTATCCACAGCATCTTCGTGCTGGGCCTTATGGCGTCCTCAATCCGTCTGCGTTCGTCCATTCTCAGGAACGAGAACTCCAGGCCAAACCCGGTCATCACGCTCTGAAAGAGGCGATAGGTCCCGCCATACACATCATCCCCGCATATCACATGGTCGCCCTGCCCCAGAAGGCAGATCACAGTGGCTTCAGCGGCCATTCCGGTGGCGAAGGCGAACCCAGCTTTGCCCCCCTCCAGAGCCGCAACGGTCTTCTCAAGCGCACTTCTGGTCGGGTTTGAAGTCCTGGAATAGTCATACCCCCTGGTTCTGCCCACATCTTCGAAGACGAAGGTGGATGTCTGGTAGATAGGAGGTATCAGAGCCCCAGTGGCTGAATCGGGCCCTCCCGCAGCATGAATTGCCAGCGTCTCAAATCTCATTCTTCCTTACCTCCCCAGTGCTTGTCAGGGATTCTTCTTCTGGGCCTCGTGGCTGCTTTCCTGAAAGACCCATGTGCTGAGGTAACGTTCCCCTGTGTCGGGCAGGACTACGACAATCACCTTGTCCCTGTTCTCTGGCCTTCGGGCCACCTGCAGAGCAGCCCAGGCTGCCGCCCCAGAAGAGATGCCTGCCAGTATACCTTCTTCTCTAGCCAAGCGCACTGTCGTTTCACCGGCATCTTCATTGGTGACCTTGATGATCTCATCGATCAGTTCCGTTCTGAGCACCGCGGGCACAAAGCCAGCCCCGATGCCCTGAATTTTGTGTGGCCCAGCTTGTCCGCCGGAGAGGACTGGTGAGGCTGCAGGCTCCACGGCAACCGTCCAGAACCCGGGCTTCCGCGCCTTTATGACCTCCGAGACCCCGGTGATTGTGCCCCCAGTACCCACACCGGAGACCAGGATATCTACTTTCCCGTCGGTATCCCGCCAGATCTCTTCGGCAGTGGTCAGCCGGTGTATCTCCGGATTCGACGGGTTCTTGAACTGCTGGGGCATGAAGGAATTGGGGGTTGTGGAAATCAACTCCTCCGCCTTCCGGACGGCTCCTGCCATCCCCTGCGATCCTGAAGTCAGCACCAACTCAGCCCCGAGAATCCGCAGAATCTGCCGGCGCTCCACCGACATGGTATCGGGCATCACCAACATCAGCCTGTATCCACGAGCGGCACAGACAAAAGCCAGGGCAACCCCGGTGTTGCCACTGGTAGGCTCGATGACTACGGAGTCCTTGTTCAGCAGGTGTTTCTCCTCCGCATCCGCGATCATGGCCATGCCAATCCTGTCCTTGACACTGCCCAGGGGATTGAAGGACTCCAGCTTGGCCAGAACCTCCCCACCCACTCCCTCGGTTATGCGGTTCAGCCTCACCAGCGGAGTGTTGCCAATGAGCTCCGAGCTATCCTTGGCTATTCCCCTGCTGAGCCTAGGCATCTCCACGGTCTTATAGCGCATCTTCTCAACAGCGTGCATTGTGCCACCCTCCTGTATTCCTTAGTCCCACGCCGGTCAAACGGCCAAGATGAACAGGGTTACGTGTCAGGGCCGACCAGCGATTTCGGTGTTCTGATATGCGGTTACAAGATCATTCATGCTCGCTATCACCCTGTCACCAGTAACAGCGTAAGCCACTTCAGCCTTGGGGTAGCTCTTGCAGGCACCGGAGATTCCGTCACCCGTGGTTGCCCTGAATCTAGTACCACAGGTATTGCAGACCAGAGTCCCGCCGGCCAGGGAGAAGCTCTCAGATCGACATGGTGGACAGATACTGGCCCTGAGGTAGATCTCTTCGCCCAGGCGATAAGCCATGAAGACCATGCTGTCACCCTGCTGTTCCACCCTGAAGTGAATCATATTGCCATCATCCACCTCCCCTTTGGGGATTGAAATCTGGTCTCCCTCTATCTGGGCAGGGGTCCACGTAGGTTTGATTTCCACACCTGTTCCGTTGGAATCAAGGCTGCAGCCACCAGCTACCAGCACCATCACGACCACCACGGCCAACGCGGTTACTGCAATTGCCATCATTCTCGTTTTCATCTGACAATGTCCTCCTTAAGTTGCACTCTCACGACACCTGAACAACATGCGGTTGCCCCAGCCGCCTCCGGTTCAGCCGGCACACACTACCTCCCCAT
>MGMW01000091.1:30720-31224 GCA_001795035.1 Chloroflexi bacterium RBG_13_53_26 | reverse complement strand
GTTGAGCATTGCTGCCAGAGTGGTTGACTTGCCGCTGTTGGCGGGGCCAGTTACCAGGATCAGCCCTCTTGGCTTGAGGATGAGGTTCTTGCATATTGGCGGCAACCCCAACTCCTCAATAGATGGTATGTCAACTGTCACACGTCGGAAGGCAAGGCTTATCGTCCCTCGTTGCCATAATGCGTTCACTCGAAATCGGGCCAACTCAGAGACACTGTAGGCAAAATCGAACTCCTTCTCCTTCTTGAAAGCTGTTCTTTGCTTCGTATTGGTGGTCTGTTTGAAGAATGCTTCAATGTCATCTGGATCGAGCGGCGATGCATTCCCCAGCGGTGTGAGAGCGCCGTCGATTCGGAACACCGGTGGACTTCCAACCGCGAGGTGCAGATCTGAAGCACCTTTGCTTACCATTAGTCTGAGGAGTGTATCTATTTCATCCATTGCTTCCGATGTTTCTGTGGACTCTATCACTTTCTCTGCTGCTTCTTCTTCCATTATGCTGCC
>MGMW01000091.1:0-30680 GCA_001795035.1 Chloroflexi bacterium RBG_13_53_26 | reverse complement strand
AATCAATCAATCGCCGAAACAGGTTCCTACGGCACGAGCAGCCTGGATCAGTGGGTGGTTCAGAGGTACTGTCCTTGGCCCTTTGGCTACTTCCTCCAAGGGGACTTTGATTAGGGAATCGCCTTTCACTCCTACCATGTATCCGAACCTCTTGTTCTGCACCATATCGACTGCTTGAGTGCCCAACCTCGTGGCCAGGACCCTGTCAAAGGGTGTTGGGGAGCCTCCTCTTTGGAGATGCCCCATGACCACGGTGCGGGTTTCAACCTCCATCATCGTCTCAATTTGCGCTCCGAGAACAAATCCTATACCTCCCAGGCGAATCGGATCCGGACTCTCCTTCACAATCCTCTGTACTGCTATATCTCCATCCTTAGGCCTGGCACCCTCGGCAACTACCACAATGCTGAATCGTCTGCCTTGCTCGTTTCGCTTCCTTACCCTACTGACTACACTGCCTGGATCGTACGGGATCTCGGGAATGAGGATGATATCACCGCCTCCTGCGATGCCTGAGTGCAGCGCGATCCATCCGGCACTGCGCCCCATGACCTCAACTATCATAACCCGGTGATGCGATTGGGCCGTGGTGTGTATCCGGTCAATACCCTCGGTGGCGATGTAGACAGCGGAGTCGAAGCCAAAAGAGATATCCGTGCCTCTCAGATCATTGTCGATTGTCTTGGGTATCCCAACGATAGGAACTCCCTGTCTGGAGAGCCTGCTAGCCGTGCTCAGCGTACCATCTCCTCCAATACAGATGAGGCCATCTATGTTGAGTTTCGATATATTCTTAATGGTGGTTGTTGACATATCCTTGAATTCCAGTCTATTACGCCTTTTCACAGGATATCTATAAGGATTGGATGTGTTTGATGTACCGAGTATGGTGCCGCCCAGAGTGAGTATTCCAGAGACGTCGTCGTATCCCAGTTTCCGACATTGGCCTTTTATCAGCCCTTCGTACCCGTCTTCGATTCCAATGACTTCGGCGCCGTATTCAAGAATAGCTTTCTTGGCCACAGCCCGTATGACGGCATTCATGCCCGGGGCATCTCCTCCCCCCGTAAGAATGGCGATCCTGGTCAATTTTGCCATGGGCAAACCTCCAATCTGCATATTAAGCCACCTAAATCACAAATCAAACCACGGCTCTGTGTTACTACCCTGGAAAGCCTTGATGGAGGGAAACAAATAAAGGATACCTTGGCATTGAAGAGATTCCCGTTACCCGTGAATGGCCTTGTGCTCAAATGCGGTTTGGCTGTTGAATTCGGATCGAAAGGGCAACGGGCGGAGGCAACTGAGATTTCAGCCCGTTTTGCAGTTCTTGGCTTTGCCCTACTTTGACGAGGTCTCTCTGAGGCCACCAATGAACCATCCGTCAACCCTGTCGAGGCGACCCCTCCAATACGGCACGGTTGGCAGAGGACGGGAGCCCAGAATGGTTACATCCTTCAGATGAACAAAGTAGGACTTGCGAGGCCCGGTCCCCTCCAGGGCTGGTAGAGCATCCTCATCAGGAGAAGGAGCCTTCTGAGGGTATAGCTTCCTGGCCACCTCATGGTAATGCTTTTCAATTGTCTCCCCCAGTGATTTGTGATCGCTCTCTGCGGCTGCGGAAATAGACTGGCCCACATGTTCCAGAAATTCGGCACCGCTGGTGATTGTCCCAGAAACCAGTGCCCCATTTACCATCAGGGTGACGGCTATCTGGAGGTTGCAGTCATTAGCCAAGGTCACCCAGTCTTCCAGGAATACGTCGCTGGTACGCACTCGGCTGGATTCAGTTCCCATGTGTACTTCCTCCTCTCTGGTTTCCCGAACGAGTCACCACGCTATTGTATACCCCTTCTGGGGAATTGTCTTCTGTTATGAGGACTCTTGCGGTGGCATTATACCATGTTCTGCCAAGGCCATTTGCATTTCTGCTCCCACCGATTGTTCTCCACCCCCCTTATGATAGGAATTTGTTAGATGGTCGTGGTTTGCTGAGATACTGGCGTGATTTGGCGGTGGTAGACTTCCCTCCATGTCACGTTCTGCCAGTGCTGCATTGACCGTGGCAAAAGTGAAGTGTTGTGAAACTACTGCTCTGGACACAGAATGACGTGGAGGTGATGTGGTTATGTTCAGGTGCTTAACCAGGAGGACCATCCGATTGGCTGTAGCAGCCAGTCTCATGGCGCTAATGCTTCTCGTCGGCCTGTCCTGCGCCAAGACTCCGGCTCCAACGGCCGGCTTCACCGGCGCGGTGACGGAAGGTGATCTGATCACAGACAAGCCTATTGCGGGTCTTGCTCCGCTCACCATCAAGTTTACTGATAAATCCACGGGGGAGATCACTGAGTGGAGATGGAACTTCGGAGATGGGAGCCCCATCGTTTATGAGCGGAACCCGTCTCATACGTACACTGTAGATGGTAAATACACTGTCCAGCTTGTGGTGAAAGGCCCGGGCGGTTCGGACCCGGAGGTGAAGACGTGGTTCGCCAACATCCTTTCGATCTCTGAGGCAGCGAATCAAGAGGTCAACCAGGCGCGGGAGGCCATATCGAAGTGCATGACGGCAGCCGGGGTGACTCAGCTTGATGCCGAGGTAGCAGGCTGGGATGGTAGCTCTGACAACGTGTTGGCTGGTGGCGGCGCAAAAGATGCTGCCGATTACCTGACAAGGAAGCCTTTCAAGGCCAAATACGATGTAGCCCAGGATGGGACAATTTGTAGCGGTGATCCTGTGATCTGGGGCAGCGGGATTGTTTGGGATGCGTCGTACGATCCTGCCAGGTGGAGGGCTGTGGGGGACTAGTACTGTTATGGCCAGTGAGTTACGAACGAGGAGGACTGCAAGGATGGTTCACAGATACTTTGTTTCCGGGATTATTGTCGCTGCTTTGTTTTTGATGATTTCTGGGATGGTTGGCTGTTCGTCCAGCTCCGGCGGACCATCACCGCAACCGCTTCCGGTGACTGATGTTAACGGAACAGTGTTTGAGGACTCTGATAGTAATGGAGTCAAGGGAGATGGTGAGCAAGGTATCGCCGGCGTTCTGGTTTCCAACGGGTCAACCTCGACCGTAAGTGACCTGAATGGCAGCTACACCCTGCCGAAAGCAGGTTCGTTCGTTTTCGTAACCACTCCCAGTGACTACACTCAGTCTGGATCGTGGTATCGCAGCATTTCAAGCAGCCAATTTGACTTCGGACTGGTGTACACACCGGAGAAGAAGACTTCCGGGTTCACCTTTGTTCATATGACGGATATCCATCTGGACTCGGACAGCCTTTCAACGCTGAACGAGGCCCTGGAGGAAATCGGAGACATCTCTCCGGCGTTTGTTGTTGCCACCGGAGACTTTGTCAACATTGGCAACAATGTCACCATATCGGAGGCCCAGGCAGATCAGTGGTTTAGTGCTTTCAAGACTGCGGCATCAGGACTCGATATGCCTGTCTATTGTGCGCCGGGCAACCACGATATGGCTGACATAAGCCAGGAAACAGCCCAGACTGGCGGCAGCAAGGACACCTACCGCAGTTACTTCGGACCGACGTACTACTCTTTCGATTGGGGAGACTACCATTGCATAGTGCTGGATCCCAACGATGTGGAGAGCGGCAGGCAGGTCTATCAGATATCGGGATCGCAGTTGGAATGGCTACAGAAGGACTTAAGCTACAGGCAGGGGAGCCCTCTCATCGTGTTCTGCCACGAGCCGACCACAAGCTGGGAAAGCCAGAGCGAAGTGCTCGACGTACTTCTTGCCGGCCGATCGGCAAGCGAGGTGTCAATCTTCGCCGGGCATGCACATCAGGATCTGTTGATGGACACACAAGGCATTGCCGAGCAGGTAACCGGTGCCTTTTCTGGCGAGTGGTGGTTTGGCTCCAATGTGGACGGGAATGAGGCTGGCTATCGGTTGGTCTCCGTGAGTGGTGAGGGCATCAGCAGTCTGTACAAGGAGACGGGAGCGACTAGGAAAATCCATCTCCAGCTTACCGGCCCAATTGTCAGCGGACAGGTAGAGCTGGCGGCGTTGATATACAGCGAGCATGGCTCAATCCAGCAGGCGAGCTACCGGATAGATGAAGGCGTATCCGTACCTATGACAGTGGAAGCAGGGACGCCGTGGGCTACCGCTGCTGCCGCTTGGGACACGGGTTTGTTAGCGGAGGGCTACTACAGTATCACCCTGACGGCTGACGATGGTGTGGAGACCTTCACCAGGGAAGTAAGCGTCAAAGTAAGTGCAAACCAGACAGTGCCCATAAAGGAGATGCTACAACATTTTGAGACCTATCAGGGATGGTATGTCACCATAGAGGGCACGGTCATGGTGGCCATGTTCGGACCGCCATTGGCTGAAGAGGGGGCTGGTGGAATGAAGATCTCCGATGCGACCGGGACGGTTGTTATCTACACTGGTGAGTGCAAGTCTCCTCCTCTTCCCAGTTTAAGTGTAGGAACGTATGTTAGTGTGAGAGTTGTACCGCTCAGGTTCAGTTGGGCTTTCATTACAGACGCTGACGACCCCGACCATGAGGGCACTTTCGAGCAGATGGAATCCCAGTTGTTCCTGATGTCGGGTGTGGAAGGCGTCGTGGAGAAGGATGGCGATGGGAACATTGTGGCGCTGCGGTTGATGAGGATGGTCAGTGCCAGTGACCTGACGCAAATATCTTGATGATCCATGATCGAGAAATTCGAGGTTTCGGGTGTGGTTGGGTGATGCAAAAGCGAGGTTCGGTCATGGGAACAGACTTTTGTCGGTGGGTCAGGAAGACGACCCTGGGTCGGAAAAGGGAGGGACAAGGAGGGAAAGAATGGCAAGGCTAGGACTATTGAAACGTATTCGGCTGGGCATAATGTGGAAGATGTCCCTCGCCGCTCTGCTTGTTGTGAGCATCCTGGTTGTCTACATGTCGGTGTATGTGTTTCCTGAGATGAAAAGGGATCTTTTTCATGAAAAGGAGATCAAGACACAGGAAGAGGTGCAGGTTGCCTGGGGTATGTTGGACTACTGTTACGGTCTTGAGTCGTCGGGTCTGGTGACCAGGGCGGAGGCGCAGAGGTATGCGCTTGCCGCTATTGGCGGTCTCCGCTACGGTGAAGACGACGAAGGCTATTTCTGGATAAACGACTATCGGCCTGTATTGCTGGTAGATCCTTTCAGGTCTGATATCGTCAACACCGATGTGAGCAACTTCATAGATGCTGAGGGCAACGCGATCTTTGTGGACATTGTAGACATCTGCAGCACTCAGGGAGAAGGATTCTACAGCTACATGTGGCAGTATAAAGATCAATCCGGGCGGGTTGTACCGAAGCTGGCCTACGTGAAGTCTTTCGATCCGTGGGGATGGATAGTTGGAACAGGTATCTACACCGAAGATGTTATGGCGCCCATAAACTCTCAGAGGACTCTGATGGCATGGATTGGCGGTGCAACTGCTGTCCTGTGTTTGTTTGTATTCTGGCTGATCACCCGTTTGGCGATAGCCAAGCCGCTGAAGTCGCTGGTCAGGACATCGCAGGCCTTAGCTGAAGGGGATGTAGAGCAAGAGATTTCAGTCAAGTCGAGGGATGAAGTTGGTGATTTGGCTGAGGCGTATCGCAGGGTAGTGGATTATATGAAGGAGATGGCTGGTGTTACGAAGAGGATAGCGGCTGGGGATTTGACCATGGAGATCGAACCGAAATCGGAGAAGGATGTTTTATCGAATGCATTCTCCCAGATGGTGGCCAGCCAGCGCGATTTGATAGGAAAGGTGAAAGCGACTGCGGCGAGCGTTTCTGAAGCCGGCAGGCAGCTTTCAAGGGCTTCCGAGCAAACAGCTCAGGCTACCCAGCAGATAGCGAGCACAATTCAGATGATAGCGAAGGGAGCTGGTGAGCAATCGGTGACGCTTCAAGAGAGTACCAACAACATGGGGCAGCTTTCCGTGACAATTGAGCAAATTTCCAGGGGTGCTCAGGAGCAAAGTAGAGGTGTCGAAGAGGCGACGGACATGGTTAGTCAGGTATCAACAGCTGCGGGTCAGGTATCGGCCAATGCTCGTGCTGGATCTGAGGCCTGGAAGGGCACAGCCAGTTCTGCGGAGAAAGGTGCTCTGAAGACGCATGAGACGATTGAGGGGATGGAGAAGATAAAGAGGGCTATGGACGTCGTGTCGATGAAAGTCGCGGATCTTGGTCATCGTTCCGATGAGATTGGCAAGATTGTTGCCACCATAGATGACATAGCTGCGCAGACTAATCTTCTGGCGCTGAATGCTGCTATTGAGGCAGCCAGGGCCGGTGAGCAAGGACGCGGATTTGCGGTTGTTGCTGATGAGGTAAGAAAACTTGCTGAGAGGTCTTCAACAGCGACGAAGGAGATAGCGGTTCTTATTGGCGGTATTCAGGGTGGTGTGAGGGAGGCGGTGAGTGCCATGCAGCAAGGGGGCAGGGAGGTTGAGGGAGGCTACAAGCTTGCTGCTGATGCAGGGGAAGCGCTGGATGACATTCTTGAGCGAGCGCGAGATGTGGGCAGGCAGGTTGAGCAAATATCGCGTGCTGCACAGGAGTTGGATGCTTTGAGTGATGACATGGTGAAGGTCATTGACAGGATCAACAAGATTGTAGAGCAGAATGTAGTGGCCACGGAGCAGATGTCAGAGAGCGCGTTGAATATGTCCAGATCTGTTGAGACAACAAGCGCTGTGGCTGAGGAGAACAGTGCGGCTGCCCAGGAGGTTTCTGCTTCGGCTGAAGAGATGTCGGCGCAGGTGGAGGAGGTACTTGCCTCTGCCCAGTCACTGGCTGACATGTCCGAGGAGCTAGAGAAGTCGGTGATGGTATTCAGGACAGAAGTGAGTGGCGATTGACCTGTTTCCCAGGCGGCTCTGAACAGGGTTGCGGGGCAATAGATCGGATCAAGAAAGGTGAGTGATGAACGAATGAACAGCAAGACAAAGACACCGGCGGAACTGCAGTTAGTGCTTTTTGATCTTGCTTCTGAGCACTATGCTGTGAGCAGCCAGTCTGTTCGGGAGATCATCCGGATGCAGAATATCACCCGGGTGCCGGGTGCCTCAGCTTTTGTTGAAGGGGTAACAAATCTCAGGGGAAGGATAGTGCCCGTGCTTGACCTCAGAAAACGGCTGGCGCTCCCGGTTGGTGGGGAAAGCAAAGAGATGCGGATCGTGGTGGTAGAGGCAGGGAATGATTATGTAGGCCTGATAGTGGATGGCGTAAGTGAGGTACTGCGTATCCCGTATTCACTGATAGAGCCGCCATCGTCGATAGTCTATGGCCCTGATGCTGACTATATCCTGGGGATTGCGAAGCTTGAGACGAAGCTGGTGATTCTTCTTGATACGGGCAAGCTGCTTTCCACTGATGAGAAGCAGGCAGTGTCTGCTAGTACACATGGCATAGAGTCAGGGGTCTCGAGCGTGGTTGGGTGACCCTGGAGCGAGATTCCAGGCTGGTGAGCATCTGAGAGTGCGGTCTGGACAAGTAAAAGGTGAATGATGAGTTTGTCTACTGATGTCACTGCAGAGGAGATGCAGGTCTTTCTGGAAGAGGCTGAAGAGCAGATTGCGCTGCTCGACAGGAGTATTGTAGGCCTGGAAGGGAACGGGGGCGATCCCCAACTGCTGCAGGAGATTTTCCGTGCTGCTCATACCATAAAGGGGTCTTCTGCCATGCTTGGCCATCAACGCATGACCGAGCTGACGCACGCCATGGAAAGCCTTCTCGATCTTCTCAGGAAGGGGAAGCTGAAGGCTAGCGAAGAAGTAGTGGATTGCCTGCTTCAGGGTCTTGACATACTGAAGATGCTGAGAGACGAATTGGTTTTGCAGAAAGAAAGCGATGTGAATGTGGCTCCTGCTGTGGCGAAGCTGAGAGAGGTGGCTGGGAAGGCCTCCATCGCTGATCACCGTCGTAGTGGGGATAGTCGTTCGCCGAGTAGAAAGTCTAGTCGCCATTCGACTGGTGGATGTGTGGAGAGTGCGGAAGAGCCTTCCATTGAAAGGGCACCGGGTGGGGGTGATTCTTCTGTCGAGGTGGATGGAGATGACAAGGGGATACTGAGCCTGGCCCGGCAAGAGGAACGGCCCGTTTCTCAGAGTGTGCGTGTTGACGTCAGAACCCTCGACAATCTGATGAACATGGTGGAAGAACTGGTTATCGACCGTTCCAGGATGGTCCAAATCAACAGGATGCTCGAGTCCAAGTATGGAGATGACAACTTGATTCGCGACCTGAGCCGGACTTCAAACCATATTGTCAAGGTCATAAACGAGCTGCAACAGGATGTCATGCGTGTAAGGATGTTGCCGATAGGTACACTCTTTGGCAGCTTCCCTCGCCTGGTGAGGGATCTTGCCCGGCAGCAAAGAAAAACGCTCAATTTCGTAGTTGAGGGTGAAGATACGGAGCTTGATCGCACCATAATCGAGAAAATCAGGGATCCTCTGGTTCACCTGTTGAGGAATGCAGTGGATCACGGGGTTGAAACTCCTGAAGAACGAAAGGCTGTTGGAAAAACAGAAACAGCGGTTGTTCGTTTGAGTGCGTATCAAGAGGAGGGTCACATTGTCATTACCCTGGTGGATGATGGCAGAGGGATCGAAGCCAATAAAGTAAGGGACGCATCGGTGCAGAAAGGGCTTGTTGTTGCTGAGGAAGCATCCAGACTCACCGATGCCGAGGCGATGAACCTCATATTCTTGGCAGGGATATCGACAGTGGAAATGGCTACCGAGGTATCGGGCAGAGGCGTAGGGCTGGATGTGGTCAAGACAAATATCGAAGCCCTAGGCGGTTCGGTGAGAGTTGAAAGCAAAGTGGGCCAAGGCACCAAATTCACAATAATACTCCCTCTTACTGTGGCCGTGATTCAGGGGCTCATGGTCTCTTCCCAGAGAACGACATATATATTGCCCCTGTCAAGCGTGACGGAAATCCTTCGATTGGGGCCACGGGAAATCACAACCATTAAGGGCAAAGAGGTAATCAGATTAAGGGATAGGATTGTTCCGCTGGTAAGAATAGAGACTGTGCGCTGCATAGAAAGACCAGCAACAAATCATGATGGAGTGCGAATCATTGTCATAGCCGGCGATATGAGGAAGGCAGTCGGAATTGTTGTGGATGAGCTAGTTGATCAACAGGAGTTTGTCGTCAAACCTCTTGGTAAGTATTTGACTAATGTCAGGGCTTTAGCCGGAGCCACGATCCTTGGTGATGGCCGAGTGGGTCTCGTTGTAGACATGCCGACTTTGATCAGGACGTCAACGAGCAAAAACTGATGAACTCTGTGGATCGAGCTAACGCTCACTATTATGAACACGGCCGCATCGGGCCGGAAGGAGTGAAAGATATGCGAGAGGACATGACATTATACAAGGATGAGATGAGGGTCTGGAGCAATTTGGCGCTCAAGGGAATGGATAACGCGATGGCCGGCCTGGCGACAATGGTGAACCAGCAAATCAAGATCAAGTCCCTCAGCCTGAGACAGGTACCTGTCAGAGAGGCATCGCATCTGGTTGGTGGTCCTGAAAGGCTGGTGATAGGAATCTACTTGACGTTCACGGGCGATGCTACGGGACACATTCTACTGGTTCACCAACCGGAAGTTGCCTTTGCGATAATCGACATGCTGTTGGGCAATGCACCTGGATCAACCAAGAGTCTGGAGGAGATGGAGCAATCTGCCCTAGCAGAACTGGGCAATGTGATCGGGTCATCTTATCTAAATGCCATAGCAGACAGTCTGGGTTTGTCCCTCCGCCCCTCGCCACCAGATGTAATCCTGGACATGGCTGGAGCGATTATGGATGTTGCGGTCGTTGAGATTGTGCAGGAGAGCGAGGATGTGTTTGTGTCAGAAACAACATTCGGCACTGACGACCGCCAGGTCAGCGGAACATTCCTGGTGATCCCATCGGTGAGTTTTCTCAAGATTGTCCACGAGCATTCAGGAGTGCGACAGTTATGATAACGGAATTAGCACCGGTTGATAGCATAACAAATCTCGTTGACAAAGGAGCAGTCACTGTTGTTGGCCTGGGTGAGGTACAGGTAACGCGGAATCCCGACACGGTGTTGGCCTCCTATGGATTGGGCTCCTGTGTAGTTGTGTGTGTGTACGACCTTGAAGCACATGTGGGTGGAATGATGCATGTGCTGCTCCCGTCCAGTGGCAGTAGGCCGGTGAGTTCTGGATATCCGGGGAAATATGCTGATAGTGGTACTGTCCATCTGATTCGGGGGTTGGAGGGTCAGGGTGCCGTGATCTCCCGAATGACAGCCAAGATTGCAGGTGGAGCCGCAGTCACTCGTGGCACGATGCCTGACAGCCTGATTGATGTTGGAAACAAGAATGTGGCAGCGGTAAAGGTCGCTCTTGAAACTGAAGGCATCCCGATAATTGCTTACGATACTGGAGGGTTTCATGGGCGGTCGGTATGGTTCTGGGTAAAGTCAGGGAAGGTAATAGTTCGCACAGCCAAGAATGTGACTATTCGGCTGTAGTGTCTGGAGTGAAGCATATGCATTTGCAGATTGGAGAGCGTATCAATGATTCGGTCAAGAGAGGCACAGCCCGAGGTTATGTTACGGTCGACAGTGACTGTGCACGATGGATGTCCATTCATCATGACCAGCGAGGAGTGTGAAACATGGCGAGGATACTAGTAGTAGATGATGCTGTTTTTGCTCGTATGAAGTGTGTCAGGTTGCTTGCTGAGCAAGGGTTCAATGTAGATGAGGCCAAGAACGGTGCGGAGGCAATCGAGATGTACAAGATGCACCGGCCCGACGCAGTGTTGCTGGATATTACCATGCCCGACATGGACGGTCTGGCGGCACTGAAGGAGATCATTGATGTTGATCCCGAAGCCAAGGTGGCTATGGTCTCGGCAATGGGCCAGAGGGCGATGGTGACGGAGGCCCTGGAACTTGGCGCGAGGGATTTCGTGATGAAGCCCTTCGATACGAGCCGGCTGCTACAGGCGGTGCAGAAGCTGCTGAGCTAGAACAAGACATGAGAGCAAGTGTTGTGTTTTGGGAGTTGTGGTAGATGAGCCACCGGACAAGGGTGCTGGTAGTCGACGATTCTTCCTTTGCCCGCGTCGTAATCTCCAGAGAGATTAGCTCGGACCCGGAGATAGAGGTTGTTGGCGTAGCTGTAGACGGCATTGATGCCATTGAAAAGATCAAGAACATTCGACCAGACGTGGTGACACTGGATATCGAAATGCCAAGAATGGACGGCGTGAGCGCTCTCAAAAGAATCATGTTGGAGCATCCTACTCCGGTTATAGTGCTTAGCAGATTGACCGTCGAAGACGCGGAAACGACGATACAAGCGCTCGAGGCTGGGGCGATTGACTTTGTTCCCAAGTCGCCTTTGGCCAACTCGGGGAGAATCTCTCTGCCTACGGGCAGGTTGATAGAGAAGATCAAGCTAGCAGCCAAGGTTGATGTACGGAGAATGGCGCTGACGGCAAGACGGAACAAACTAAGGGAAATGAATGGGAACTGCCTGAAACGTGACTTATCGGTAATGAGCGGTTGTTCATTGTCCCGAAATGTGGTCGTTATTGGCAGTTCCACAGGTGGTCCGAAGGCTCTCTGTGAGCTTGTTCCGGACCTTCCTGGCGACCTTCCCGCGTCGCTGCTGATAGTACAGCATATGCCAGCGGGATTCACAAAGTCCCTTGCTAAGAGGTTGGATCAGTTGGCGCAGTTGCGAGTGAAGGAAGCCGAGCCGGGTGATCTAATCAGACCTGGCAAGGCCCTCGTTGCACCGGGTGGTTATCACCTAGTGGTGAATTCAGATGACACAGTGGGCCTAAGCAGTATGCCACCGAAGCATGGACTGCGTCCTGCTGTCGACGTGACAATGGAAGCGGCAGCCAGAGCCTATGGGGACGGTTGCATCGGTGTGGTGCTAACCGGCATGGGATGTGATGGTAGGGATGGTGCTGTGACCATCAGCAAGTTTGGTGGCAGGGTAGTTGTTCAAGATGAAGCCACCAGTGTTGTCTACGGGATGCCCAGAAGCGTCGTCGAGTCAGGGAGGGCCAACAAGGTAGTTCCCCTTCCGGAGATAGCACGACAGATCGTGGAAATGTGTATGGAACCAGTGAGGCTGCAAAGAAAGACATGGTAATGGATGACAGGGAATACGCATATCTGAAGGCGATAATAAAGGATCTATCAGGGATAGATCTCAGTAGCTATGGGGAGCGCCAGATGCGGCGTCGTCTGACGGCATTTGTCTCTCGCACGCCGACATTGAACATTGTCAGCTACTGTCGGATGCTCCAGCAGGATGAGGCTATGCTGCGTGAACTCCTTGTATTCTTGACGATCAAGGTTACGGAATTCTTCCGTGATCCGTCGGCGTTTAGGCAACTGGAGACGTTGATCCTGCCCCGATTATTGACACACCGCCGTCGTTTGGACATCTGGTGTGCAGGCTGTTCAAGTGGATGCGAGCCTTACTCGTTAGCGATCATATTGAACAGAATCCGTCCCGGACGCCATCATAGGATTATGGCTACTGATGTTGACGAAGTCGCATTGAGCAGAGCTCGAGATGGTGGACCTTTTCGCTCAGCCGAGGTAAGGAACCTTTCGGAGAGTGTTCTTCAGGAGTACTTCAGAGTCTCGGGGCGATCGTACTGGATCAGCGATAAGATCAGGCAAGCAGTACAGTTCGAACGGCATGATCTGCTTTCTGATCCCTTTGACTGTGACTTTGACCTCATAATGTGTCGCAATGTAACCATATACTTGACTGAGGAGGCAAGGAACAGACTCAACCGTCGGTTCTATGAGTCGCTCAAGAGTGGGGGAGTGATCTTCATTGGTGGCACTGAAAGTATCTTTGATGCTACTGAAATAGGCTTTACCAGACTGGATCACTGTTTCTATACGAAGTCATCAAATGACGCCTTAAGGTCGATGAAGGCAAACAGATCATTCACTCCAACGGAGGAGTCTAGAGGTAGGATAAATGCGGCGGATATCTGTACAGTATTCTAAACCAGGTATGATGTTGGCCAAGCCGCTGTATGACGGTTACGGCCATGCGATATTGGACCAAGGCACGAGTCTAAGTGCCGAGTGGGTTCAGGTCCTGGGGAATCTGCCCGTAGCGGAATTGTTCATTGCGGACGAACGTATCAGTGATGCGGCGGTGTTGCCTGTGATTTCACCGGAACTGGAGGGGGTGGCGGCTGAAGCCTTTGGTCATTTTTGGGCAAGTGTCCAGGTTGCTGCTGAGAGGGCGAGTGTTGTCCTTGGTTCCAGGAGACTGGAAGCGGCGAATACTGGTTCAGTGGCAACATACCAGCTTGGCACGGTCAGTCAGAGCGTAGACCCGACCAGGATTCTGCAACTGATGACTCAGATGGTGGAGCAGGTGCTTGCAACTAAAAGGGGGGAACCGACCATAGCAGGATGTCATTCAGCAAAGGACTATGACTATGTTCTGCCCGTGAGGGTTGCCGGCCTAGCCTTGTGGATGGGCAAGGCTGCCGGGCTAAGCGACATCCAATTGATGAATCTGGGGATGGCAGCTCTGCTAGAGAACATCGGCTACATCCGGGTGGTACCCAAAGAACTTACACAAAGGCCAGGGGCATCATGGGAGGAGTTGGCCTTCATGGATGTCTGGAGGATGGAGGACAATGGTGAGTCTAACCCCAAGGCGCTACTGCCGAGCGATAGTGAAATGAAAATCATCTGCAATCACCCTCAGGATGGTGCAGAGATGCTTCGTGGGTGTCAGGGAATAAGCCCCGAGGTGATTGATATCGTTCTTCAGCACCATGAACGATGGAATGGGGGAGGCTATCCCAAAGGACTTGAAGGTAATGAGATATCCGTTGCGGCCAGAATTCTGGCCATAGCCGATACCTGCTGCTGTATTGCTTCAAAGAGACCATACAGACAGGCATTTCCACCCTATGAGGCTGGTGAGCTGGTTGTTGCCTGCAGCGGAGGGCTGTTTGATCCTGATCTGGTGCAAATCTTCATGGAGCAGATTCCTCTCTTTCCAGCGGGGGTGATGGTTAGGTTGAATACGGGGGAGGTGGGTATTGTAGCTGATGCCAACGTTGGTTTTGTTGGCCGCCCCACGGTTCGTGTTTGCTATAGACCTGACTTCAGCGAAGTCGAGACTCCTTACGATGTAGACTTGTCGGATGAGGAGTACGAGAACGTGCTGGTAACCAAGGCCTTTGAGTACTAAATGCGGGAACATGGAAGGATCTGCTTCTCCTATGGAAGCTCTAGATGAACTAATTGAGGCTGAACAATGAACAAGACAGCAAAACAGAGACTCTCGCAAGCTGAAATCGATTCCCTTGTTCAACAAGCTGCTACGAAGAAGCAACTCGGTTCTGGGGCAAGTCTTCCGGCCTTCAGGCCGCTGAAGCAGGTGCCTAAGCCGACTGTTGATTCAAAGCGCCGGCCTGAGATGGCCGCTTTGTCGACTGCCGGCTTGGCAAGGAAATCTGGGCAGAACGAGGATCAGAATCAGACGTCAGGACAAATCGAGGAACAGTTGCACACCCAGCAGCCACAGAGCATTACTGACCTGAAACCTGAAGAGTCTCAATCGCCCCAGAAGATTGCTGAGTCACCTGCGAAACCTGAGAGCAGTCGGAGCAAAGAGGACAAGCAGGGTATTGCCATTCCGTTGTCATCATCTTCGTCACCATACTGCCAGTTCGAGTTGAAGCAGAGTTTCAGGCAAGAAGGGACTTTGGATCTGCCGCCCGATATGGTGATGGCTGTCCTCAACAAAAAGCTGTCCAAGCTAGGATAGCGGTGCTCCAGTTTGGGGAGGGATGGTCCATGCCATGGCACAGGCAGGGGACAACCTCTGTTATTTGAGTATGGGGTTGTGTAGCCTTGTTGGGGCAAGGACCCACCTGGCTCTGTCAGTCGCCCCATGTATCTTGAAGCAGGATAGCGTTCCAATGCGAGCCGATGATCAACAATGATTGCAGGCAGATACCTCTTAATTCAATTCAAATGACGGGAGGCTCTGTTTCTGTCGGTTGCTTGTTGCTATCCCGATGGCTTGGCATGGATATATGATCCAGGTATCCAACCAGGCTCTTTCGATCGACCATGAAAGGCCTCAATCGGGCAACTTCCTGCTGACCCCAGGTGATCCAAGCACGTGCCCGGAACCACAATAGGGCACCGACGATTACGGTGCCCATAAATCCCAACACAGCGTAGTAGCTCCAACCCCATTTCAGCTCCGGCATTTGCTCAAAGTTCATGCCGTAAATCCCAGCTAAGAGCATCAGGGGAAGGAAAATGGTAGCCACTATTGACAGGACTCTCATGGTTTCATTCTGGCGGTTGGCCACCACGGACAGGTAAGTGGATAGGGCATCAGCGGCTCTATCCCGGAGAGACTGGTTCAGGTCTTCGATTCGGAGTATATGGTCATAGATGTCCCGATAGAATATCCTTGCCTCATTGCTCACAGTCGGAAACTCCTGTCGGCTCAGTCGATTGAGGACCTCCCGTTGCGGTGCTACAATGCGGTGCAGTTGCAGAGCAGAGCGTTTGAGATGCAGGATGGCCTCCAGCGTGGACCGTTGAGGGTTTCGAATGACCTCTTCCTCGATATCATTGGCTCTTTCCCCCATTGCATCGATGGTAGGTAGAATATTGTCGATTAAGGCATCCACCAAGGCATGTGCCAAGAAATCTGCCCCGCGTCTCATAGGACGGCCATGTTCTTCAACCAGCCTGCGAACAGCTTTCACACTGAAGAGAGGTACGATGTGATTACTGACAACGAAGTGGGATCCAAGGAAGATTTGCAGTTCGGCGGTCTCTACGATGTTAGTCTCTATGGTGTGGTCAATGCCGTGAACTGCTATGAAGATATAGTCATCGAAATCATCTATCTTGGGAGGGTGGAGCCTTTTGCTCAGGCAATCCTCTATGAGCAGATGGTGAAAGTTGAAGGTGCGCTCCAGGAATCTGCCATCCTCTTCTGTGGTCTCACAGATATCCACCCACAGAAGGCCATCTTTCTCTACGAAGGCGGACCTAATCTGTTCCTCGTTGAGACCGCGCCGCAGATCGCCGCCCTGTGTCAGATGATAAGCGGTGAAAGCCATGACTCGCCTCCCTTGGTCATTTTTTCTAACGTGCTGCTCTCATGCGAATTATACCCCAGCCCACAGGGCGACATACAACAACCAGGCTATGGTGATGCCGTACTGAATATGATTGTCTGAATATGATTGTCTTTGGTTAAGGCTCTCGGATGGTATAATGGTGGCAAATCATGTGGGGAGAGGGAATAGATGGATCCAGTTGAGGGATTGAAGATCCGCGAAATGACAGACAGCGATATAGCGGCCCTGATACAGATTGACAAGAAGATCACAGGAAAGGAAAGAGTGTCAAGTTGGCCCCAGAAAGTCAGCAGCCACTTCAAGACGTATTATCCTCCCCTGTCCCTTGTAGCTGAAGTGGAGGGCAGAGTGGTCGGCTTCATCATGGGCGTCATCATGGGTGCTGAGTATTCCCTTCCGTTGAGTGGCTGGATCAATATCATCGGGGTTGATCCACAATATCAGGGGCGGGGTATAGGAAGGATGTTGACGAATTCATTCATTGAAGCTTGTCACAGGCGCGGTATCAAGGCGCGACTTATGGTGCGGCAGGGCGACGAAAGCTTGAAGAAGATGCTACTGTCACTTGGCTTTCAACAGGGAGACCTGGTGGATTTTGTCAGGGGATTCCCAACGCATAAGTCAGGTTAAGAAAAGCGACTGCTATCGGACAGGCGTAAGATTGCTCTGATGCCCTTCGCTCCATGGCGGATGAACACTGCTCATATCGAACCACACCCGCATCCCCCGGTCTGCTGCCCTACAATGGGATTCTGTGGATCAAGCATCGCGATAAACGGGTGGACGTTTCTCAAAGAAGACAGCCTTTGTTGCCTCCTGGGCATCCTCGGTGAATCCACAGAGGATATTGCTGCGACCTTCCATCTCTATAGCTGCTACCAGGCTTGGGGCATCGATATTGATGTTGAGGATTTCCTTCGTCAGCCGCAAGGCGAAGGGCGTAGCGGCTGTCATCTCACGTGCCAGTTCCTCAGCGGTCTGGTCTAACTGTTCATCAGGCACCATGCGGGATACGAAGCCTATCCGCTCTGCAGTGCTGGCGTCCATGGTGCGGCCAGTATAGAGGTACTCAGCCGCTCGCGACAGGCCGATCAGGCGGGGTAGAAAGTACGATGAGCCCAGGTCACCTCCTGAGTATCCAATGCGTATGTTGTTGGCATTAAAGCGAGCTGATTGACCGGCCAGGCGGATGTCGCAGGCCATGGTGAGGCTGAAGCCTCCTCCGGCAGCCGGGCCACGGATAGCACCGATAAGCGGCTGGGGAGCGCGACGCATCTGAATTACGATGTCGCTAACCGATCGTTGCAGCATATGGCCGTTTGTGGCAAGTCCGGTGGAGCCCTTGCCGTCCTGGGCCCCCTTGCCCATGATCTCGGCCAGGTCCTTGACATCCATGCCGGCGCAGAAGGCTCGCCCTGCGCCGCGAACCACAACCACGCGGGCTTCCAAGCGCTGGTCCAGACTGCCAAAGAACTGCCTCAATTCCTGAATCATCTCGACGGACAGGGCATTGAGCCGATCCGGTCGATTCAAGGTTAGCCAGCCGATGTGATCGCGACATTCGAATTCCAGAGTCCTGTATGTCACTTCATCCTCCTTCTCAATGAATATGATTGCAGCTTACAGAGTAGAACTATCTTCTAGAATAGAAGAACTTCCCCATGAGTTCTTTCGGTCATATTATACAGCCTCAAGGAACAATAGTGGATGGTGAGGACAACGGGACGGCTAACCGAAGGCGTATACCTCGCCGGGAAGGGTGACAAGGAGAATCATGCAGACGTATTGCTGTCAACACTGTGGGCTTAGCTCTGATAATACACTCGAGTTATTCCTGCACATCTTTACCGAGCATCTGCACAAGGATATTTGCCTGGAGAGAGAGGAAGTCCCCGGGCTGTTGATGAAGATGTGCCCATATATGGTCACGGAGTATGCATTCTCTTTGAACTAGTAGACTCGGAGCACCACAGCCAAATGGGGCCAGGCCCTGGCAGAAGGGGCCTGGCCTTTGCCATCCTCAAGTTACTGAATGCTGTCCTTCCTTTTGGTCCACGCAGATTTCTTGAATCAAAGTATAATCCGGTGCCTTTATGCGCCGTTTTCGATCAGAACCAACTCAACGATTTACTGTCGATGTGACGTGCCTTTTTCGCAATACAGCACAAGGTCAAGGGCTGCCCGGAAAGATAGTTCCAATGGCTGGTCCTGGAAAAGTCGGGCACGTGAGGAGATCTGTGGGGATAGCCAGCCTGCTGAATTGCTTTGGGGAGAGAAAACTAAGCCGGTCTGGTTTTCCGGGTTCTTCGCAACCAGATTATGCTGACCAGGGTAGCCGCCAGAAGCATTGATAAGATGGCCAGCTTCTGTGCCAGCGTAGTTTTCAGTGCTGCAGTTGCCAGCCAGAGCACAGGCATCAGCCCAAATCGGATGCATGCCCTCAAGAAGTCGTGGTGAGCGATAAACCTGGCGACAGGCGGGCTCAGCTTGTAGTAGAGGGAGACAAAACATCGCCCGGGGGCGTTGGTTGACAGATACTTATCCCTGAAGTCCCTGAGCAGCTGTATTTCCTTGGCCATGGGTGTCCCGTATGTAGCGGTGGCGATGAAACAGCGGAACTCCTCAAAGCTGTAGGGGGCACTGACCTCTACTGTTATACCGCCGACACTGGCGGTGATGGTGACATCCTCGGCAGCCGCGTTGTCCTTGGCTTGAATGTCAAAAGTGCCGGCGGAGAGGGTTCTGACATTGTCTCCAGGCTCACCGAAGAGGCCGTTGTCATTGCCGTCGAAGATCATTGTGGGTGAACTGGAGTTCATCGTTACCATAGTGCTGTTGTCAGTGGTCACGATGTTGTCGTAGGCGTCGTAGGCGGTGACGGTAATGGTGAAGGCGATGCTGGTCTGTTGGGTGTAGTTGTCCGAAGTCATGGTGTAGTGATCAAGAGCCCCAGGGTTGACTGTGAGGGAGACGGTACCGACGATGCCGTCGCAGTCACCGGTGACGGTCCAGGTACCGGCGAATTGGGAGGTATAGACGTTGGCGGACCAGGATCCCGCTGCTTCAAGGTCGATGGAGAAGATGGTGGTGGCGGTGGCATCGCTGATGCTGTTATTGAACTGGTCGACGGCCTCGACGGTATAGGTGATGCTGCCTCCTGCGGCGATGGTGGCGGTATCTGGGGTGATGACTATGGAGGTAGCTGGCCCTGCATTAACGGTAAGTGAGTCGGTATCAATGATGCCGGAGTAGTCGCCGGTGACGGTCCAGGTACCGGCGAATTGGGAGGTGTAGACATTAGCGGACCAGGAACCGCCTGCGCTAGGATCAATCGAGAAGGAGGTGGTGGAGCTAACATCGCCGAGGCTGTTGTTGGACTGGTCGAAGGCCTCGACGGTGTAGGTGGCGTTGCTTCCGGCGGCGATGGTGGAGTTGTCTGGGGTGATGACGATGGAATGGGCCGAGCCTGCTTGAACCGTCAGGGAGGCCGTACCGGGGAGCCCGGCGTAGTCACCGGTGACAATCCACCCCCCGACGTTCTGGGACGTATAAACGTTGTTATCGGTCCCGCTCCATGTCCCACCTGCGCCGGGGTCGATGGAGAAGAGGGTGCCGGGTGTGACATCGCCCATACTGTTGTTGAACATATCGAAGGCCTCGACGGTGTAGGTAACGTTGTCTCCGGCGATGACGGTGGCGGTAGTCGGGGAGATGATGATATGGTCAGGTGTTGCTGCTGCCCCCACGTTCCAGGTAGTGGTATCGGATAAGGTGGTGTCAGAGGCAGTGAGCGTCTGGTCACCTGCGGTAATCAGGGTGACTCCGTCGGCATAAGTGTATGTGCCGTTATCGGTGGCGCTGAAAGCATAGGGTTCAGGCAGGACAACACCCGTGCCATTATCCGAGGACAGGAATGTGACCGTGCCGACATAACCGGGGGTGACATTGATGTAAACGTCCTGCGCCGTGACTGTCACGGTGAAGGGCGTTCCTGATACTGCTGTCCCCCCATCGGGGGTGAGATCGAGTCTGGTGGTGGGGGCCGGGCTGACAGTCAGACCTAGGCCATAGCCGATAGAATTGATGATTTCATCGCTTACATCGACGGTGGTTGTCTCGGCTCTATAGGCTACCAGAGTGACGGCGTTGGCGTCAGATACACCACTGGTGAAGTTCACCAGGACAGCGCTCCCAATGGTCAGATCCTCGATAGTGGGGACCTGCCCCCCTGGGGCGATTCCAGGTCCGGAGAAGGTGAGGGACTTCAGCCCGCTGTAGGTGGTATCGATGTTCCCCGACGGATCCCTGGCCGTGATAGTAAGTTCGTTGGCGCTGCCGGCCGTCATGGTGGCTGTGCCGGTTACCTCCAGTCTGGCGGCTGTGGCTGCGCTCACTGTCCAGACTTCGGAGTCTGTTAGGGCGCCGTTTCCGGTGTCGGTTACGGTGATACTCTGGTCGCCTGAGGTGACCAGAACAACTGCATTGGTGAATGTATGGGTGCCGCTCTCGGGAGGGGTGAAGGTATGAGGGCTGGGCAGGACGACACCCGTGGCATTATCGGAGGATGAGAAACCGACGGTGCCAGTGTAGTCGGTGGCTACATTGAGGTAGGCGTCCTGTGCTGTCACTATCACGCTGAAAGGTATTCCAGAGCCAGTTGGTCCACCGTCAGGGGTGAGGTTCAATTGGGAGGTCGTTCCCGGATTGACGGTCAGGTCCAGGTCATACGCTGGGCTAGCGTCGGAGTTGACGGTTCCATCGCTTACGTCGACGGTTGTCGTCTCGGCTTTATAGGCAACCAAGGCGGCAACAGAGACACCGTCCGCGAAGGTTAGCGAGATGTTGTTCCCGACGAGCACGCCGCCGATGGTGGGGATCTGCCCCCCAGGGGCGGTGCCAGGGCCAGAGAAAACGAGGCTTTTGGCGTCATCGTAGTTAACGGCCACGTTCCCCTCATTGTCCCTTGCTCTAATAGTGAGCTGGTTGGTGCCGCCAGCAGTCATGCTGCTGTCGCCGGTGACTTCGAGCCAAGCCACGGGCGCATAGTAGATGTTGACAGACACCCAGTCCAGATAGAAATCCCTGGCTATGTCGTCAGAGTTGCAGGTTACCCTCACGCGGAAGTTGGCGTTGGAGAATTCATTGGGATTCCAGACACGGTTCCAGGTGGCCGTTGGCCCGCCAAGAGTGGCAGTATGCTCTGTGGTACTCTCCACATCATCTGTTTGGGCTGCAGTCCAGGTCGAACCGCCGTCCCATGAAAGCTCTGCGCTCATGCCGTTTGTGCCGTTGTCGCTGTCCAGGTACCAGTCCAACCTTACCTCGATGCCCTTGATGGTGGCACCAGTTGGTATGTTGAAACCGTAGTTGTAGTAAAGGTGGCTGTCTCCAAACCCATCAATGTTCTGGGCGGTGAGGCCGTCATTGGCATAAGCATTGGAGGGAGTGACTTCAAAGCCGTTGCCAATAGAAGCGCCATCAGCGGTTGGACTTGTCAATCCCGTGTAATCTGCCGAAGTGGTGTCAGGTTTCATCACCAAGGGAAGTGCTGTTGCCAGCAGTCCGACGAGCAACAGAAAAGCCAGTATCTTCAACTTCGACAGCATGTGATGTCCCCCCCCGTCTTCCTTGGTCGCCAGTATATCATGTATGTACCGATATGCAAGTTTTCGACAAGGGATCGGCTCTCCCAGCGGAGCTATCCGGTGCCACAGGAGACTTGCATATCATGGTCCCACTTGCCAGAATGTTCTGAGGGAGGCTTGGCAAGCTCTGATACGAGGAGCATACCATGACGAACAAGGAACAAGAGAATCTGATAGCGCCCTGCGGGCTGTACTGCGGTGCGTGCACCATTCGTCTGGCTGGCAAGAGGGGTGATACCAAGCTGCTGGAGCAGATAGCCGAGGTGCTCACCGTCCAGCAGGGGCGGCCCATAAAAGCAGAAGATCTTGCCTGTGAAGGCTGTCTGTCTCCCGGGGTAGTGGCTATTGTCTGTCGTGACTGTGCTCTTCGTGCTTGCGCGCTGGAGAAGGGGCTGAAACACTGCAGCCAGTGCTCCGATTCTCCCTGTCAGCAGATTATCGATTTCAACAATGATGGACTGCCACATCATGGTGAAGTTCTGGAGAACATCCATCGTCAGCAGCAGACAGGCGTTAATGCCTGGGTGGAAGAGCAGGAAAGAAGGTGGGGCTGTTCCCACTGTAGCTGCGTCATCGACTGGTATGCTGCCCAGTGCCCTGACTGCGGCTTTGCATTGACTGCGCAGTTCAGCCCCCCGCAGAGCTAGGCATCAGGCTAAGGACAAGCAATCCGAAGTGTTGGAAGTACTCTCCCGGTTCCCTCTCATTTCGACACAGGAGACCCTGGAGATCTCCCTGCAAAACGAGGCGAAACATCAAGTTGCGCCAGGGGTTTTCACTGTGAACGGAGCGGTTTCTTTGTAGAACGTTTCCTCGCGGGCCGTTCCCCGATAGGCAAGGTAAACGAGAAAGTAGAGCCCTGGCCAGCCTCAGATTCTACCCAGATGCGGCCACCGTGGGCTTCGACGAGTCTTCGACATACCAGAAGGCCCAGCCCGGCCCCCCCTGGAGCTCCGGCCTTCAACTGCCCGATCTGGTGGAAGGGCTTGAACAGTTTCGACTGGTCCCTGGCGGATATGCCAATCCCCTGGTCAGTGACGGCAACAATCAGTTGGTCATTCTCTTGTCGGGCGGAGACTCGTATGTCGCCTCCCTGGGGGGAATACTTCATGCTGTTTTCCAGCAGGTTGTAGAGTATACGCTCCAGCCTCAATTCATCGGCGCGAACGGGTGGGAGTCTTTTGGGGACTGCCATCACCAATCGGTGTGCCGGGGTAGATTCTCGCTTCACTTTGGCGACGACCTTTTTAACAATCTTTTCAAGGCTGACTGGCTCAACATTAAGGAAGAGGCGGTTGGCCTGAGCCCTGGAAAGCTCGAGCAGGTTTCCCAGCAGGTGGGATAGAGATTCTGCTTCTGCAGATGCGTCCTGTAGAAGCAGGCGCAGTTCCTGGGGGGATAGATTGTGCCACTCGTCCAAAGCCGTGTTTACAGCTCCTATGATCACCGTTAGAGGGCTACGCAATTCATGAGACACGAGGCCAATGAACTCATCCTTCAGTTCGCTTATCTTCTTGCGCTCAGCGATATCCCGCATGTAGATGAGCGTCCGATCGCTGTTGGCATTCATGCCGTCGGGCTTGACTAGCTTGGCCCAGACTGGGATCTCCTGGCCATCGCGGCGGACGAGTTCCATCTCGGCCTCCACGAATCCTCCGTGGCCCAGTTGGTCCTGGAAGAGAGGCCAACTCTCTAATGTCTTGCCTGAAACCAGTCGATCCAGACTGGATGCTTTCAGTTCTTCCAGGGTATGTCCTGCCAGGTCGCATAATGCTGCATTGCATTCAACGATTTGCCCCTCGGAATCCACAGACAGAATCCCGTCTGGCGAGGATTCTACAAGAGCACGGTACTTGCGCTCCGATTCCCGCAATGCTTCCTCTGACATCTTGCGACCGGTCACATCCTGAACCAGGATGAGGTAGCCGCTAGGTGATTCTGTTGCGTCGCCCCCCAAGGTGGTGACCGATACCAGAAGTTGAGCAACGCCGGTTCTACCGGTTTGGTACAATTCCTGGTCTCGGGCCTTGTCGAAATCGACTGGCCCTTCGTACCTTATTGTCCCACCTGAGCGCAAGCGCCCCTTCGCTTCTTGGTCAATGTTGGGATTGTCAAAGAGTGTAGGTGCCATTGCATCTGAGAGGCTGGACAGGCCGAATATCTCCAGCGCAGCTTTGTTCATGTCGGTAAGCTGGCCTGTTGAGTCGTAGAGCATTATGCCTATGGGTGATCTTTGGTATACAGTTCTGAAGCGTTCCTGGCTTGACTGCATCGCACTCTCAGCTTTCTTGCGATCGGAGATGTCCCTGGTGACACCCAAGAGTCCGATTGGGTGTCCTTTGTCATCGCGGAGGAAGTTCAGTCTCTCCTCAACCCAGATGGCTGATCCATCTTTGTGGCGTAGCCGCAATTCCACTGTCCAGTTCGTAGGCCGGCCATCTTGTTTCGAGGTTTCGGCGGCCATCATTTCTGTGAAGAATTGGACGCCTTTTCCATAGGACTCAGGAAGCAACATTTGCTCCAGACCCAAATTCATGGCTTCATCCATGCTGTACCCCCAGACGCGTTCTGCTGAAGGACTCATGTAGGTGACATTCAAGTTCATGTCGGTGGCCCAGATGACGTCTGTTGCATTCTCGGCCAGGAGGCGGTACTTCTCCTCGCTGGCCTTGAGATCGTCGGTGATCTTCTTCCGATCGGTGATGTCGTTGAGAAAGGCAAGCGCAGCTGGTTTGCCCTGCCATTTGAATAGCACGATGTTCAGTTCCACCGACTTGGTGTTGCCTGCTCTGTCAACGAACCTGGCCGTGTAGGAAGAAGGGACATCCTCGCCCCTCAGTCTTCTGACGTGTGTATTGGCGATCATTTCGAGATCATCAGGATGGACGAAATCCAGCATTGGCCGGGAGAGAACTTCCTCGACTGTCCAGCCCGAGAGCTCCTCGATCTTGCTGTTGGCGAAGACCATCTTGCCGTCCTGAATCACGACTATGGACTCGTGGGCATTCTCCACCACCAGCCGGTATCTCTCCTCAGAATCCCTGAGTGCCTCCTGCACCAACTTCTGATCGGTGATATCCACGAGTATTCCCTGCATTCCGACTATCTTGTTTCCTGAGTGGACAGGGAGGTTGCGTCCTTGTACCCAGAAGATCTCAGCACTTCCGGGCAGAACCATGCGACATTCCCACGGTTCATTGGAACATCCGGACAAGACTTTGTGGAAGTTCTCCATTGAACCTGGCAGGTCGTCTGGAAAGATGAATTCGGCGAAACTTCTTCCGACGAAGTCCGATGTACTTCGCCCGTAGATTGACTCAAACCTGGGGCTTATATAGGTGAGCACTCCGTTGAGGTCAACAGAGTAGACGACCGCGTCCACGTTTTCCACCAAAGAGCGGTACCTTTTTTCTGAGTCGAGGATACTACTCTCGGATTTCTTCTGTACCGGGGTTTCGATGAGCTGCCAAGCCTCTTCATTCCTGATGAGAGATGACTGATGATTGCACATGACATCGAGGACTTCATTGCCATCGCATTTGTCCAGGGAATAGATACAAAGGGCAATCATCCTGTGTTTGCCAATGACTCCGTTCAATGCCGCTTCGTAGTCTCTGAAGGCAGCCCAGTCCTTCTTCTCCACCCAAACGGTGTTGCCGGTGACTCTCATGCCATCATATCCCCTGGCCAGGGCCTGATTCAGTTTGTCCACCCAGGTATTGAGACACCTTCCCAGGTCAAGTGTACCCTCCCTGAAGTACCACTGATGGTATGGAATTATCTCCATCTGGCCTCGCGATACATATGAGGCGAAATCCGGCAATGCTTCCTTCATGGCCTGCAGGGTATCATCCGCGTTCAGCGGCTCCGCGGTGATCCACATGCAGAATTCGTTGTCTGCCAATCCGGCCTTGAAGTAGGCTGCCTGGATACTGACCAGGTCCTGTCTGGTCTTGTAGAACTGACAGAAGTGCGTACCCCAGGGGATATCCCCCAGAGGTTCGATTCCCGACTTTCTGAGTTTCTGATCCATGGCGCACGCTCCTCACTTATCTGGCATCGTGATTCAGGCGACATCCCCTGCGTTGTGGACATGATTCGGGTCTGTCCGTAGGATGTCCTGCCAAGTATTGCATAAGGTCTCTGCATACAGGTTTACCTTACGCAATGTCTTGGGTGATGACCTTTGCCTTGCGGCGTAGATTGGCACAGCGTCCCCCCGAGGATCTTCCAGTGACGCATGAGCTGGCATTGAGTTCGAAAGCATCACATATGATCGACACTATACCAGCATTGGCCCTTATGATATTATCCAACGGAAAAGCAGTCAAGTGGTCGTTTGGGGCTCTGCTTTTTGACATCTGCTAAGGCACCGACTATCATTGACCTGCAGTAATCTGAGGGGGACGCGTCTGAAAAAGTTTCGTATTCTGGTAGTTGATGACGAGCAACGGATCCTCAACTTCCTCAAGACCAAGCTGAAGGCCTCCGGATATGAGGTGCTTACGGCTGGCGATGGCGCTCAGGCCCTGGAACAGATCCAGGCGCAGGAGCCTGATCTGGTAGTGCTTGATTTGTTGATGCCCAGAATGGATGGGTTCGAAATGATGGAGCAATTACGAAGCTTCTCCTCGGTGCCGATTGTGATTCTCAGTGCTAGAGGTGCTGATATTGACAGGATCAAGGGCTTGAAGCTCGGTGCAGATGACTATCTGCCGAAGCCCTTTAACCCCGAGGAACTGATAGCCAGGATAGAGGCAGTGAGGCGGAGGCTCCAACCGGGGGAGAAGCGCAAGGCCGGAGGGGCATTCCATTTTGGCGATGTGGTCATCGATTTCAACAGGCGCAGAGTTACCATTAGAGGCGAAGACAAGCAGTTGACCAGGATTGAGTGGCTTCTGTTGAGCGAGTTGGTGCAGAATGCTGGCCGTCTCATGCTTTACGAAGAGCTTCTCACCAGGGTGTGGGGGGCTGAATACCGTAGTGATGTCCACGTCTTGAGAACCTGGATCAGCCGGCTGAGGGGCAAGCTGGAGAGAACTCCGAAATGTCCCAAGATCATACGCACCATTCCTAAGGTAGGTTATGTCATAGACCAGCCTCGCCCCTGAACAGCCTTCAAGATTCTGGTGATATCCCCGTTCCCCGAATTCGTCGCAGATTCAGAGCAGGCTTGCTGACGCAGGTACCACACGGGGCAATGCCTCTCCCAAAAGTGTTACAGCTTCTTGACGTTTTCAACCAGGATTTTATGACTTCTTGACAGTCTGCGGGGTAGACTTAAAACAGTCTTTGCCCCCTGCGAGGGGGAATATTGAAGGGGGTGCTGTTAGGGATGTACGGAGATACAGACACTCAACCAACAGGAGACGAGGAGCGTCTGTTTTTGGTGTGCCCAGGATAAGGCGATGAAGTCCGGCATCGAAATACACACGGTGCTGGCTGCTTCTGTGGGATGCTTTTGGGGCTAAGGATTGCCGAGCGAGAGTATCCGCTTCCGGTGGCGGAAGAGACTCTTCGATAGTCTACCTGACTGGTACATGACCAGTTGTGCTGCAACCAGCGGGTAGCCGTTCCTTAACCTCGGCCAAGCATCTCTCTGAGTGACGTAGAAAGGGGGGTCTAGGGGATGCTTGAGAATAACAACAATCGTGTTGTGGTGCTGGTTGAACGGGATTTTGAGGACTCTGAGTTTGCAGAGACTGTGAGAGCTATGAATGATGCTGGTGTCAAGGCGGTCATAGTGGGCAGTGGTTCTCAGAAGAGCTATCGTGGCAGAAGAGGGAAGTCGAGGGCCGTGGTTGACATTACTGCCGACAAAGTCAAAGTTGAGGAATTTGATGCCATCATTATTCCGGGAGGGTATGCCCCAGACAAAATGCGTGTGCATCAACCGATGGTTGATCTGGTGAGGAAAGCAGACGACCTTGGCAGGATAGTGGCCGCGATCTGCCATGGGCCTCAACTCCTTATTTCGGCAGGCGTGATCAAAGGACGACGTGTCACTTCCTGGCCGTCGATAGAAATTGACCTGGTGAATGCCGGTGCCCAATGGGTAGATGAGGCGGTGGTTCAGGACGGGAATGTCATTACGTCGCGAAAGCCTTCTGACCTCCCTAGGTTCAATAGAGCGATACTGAGAGCACTGGGTGTTTAGAGGGAGCGACAAGTGATTCATGGTGATTGGATTGGTGAGCAAGCCCATCCCGTGTTCTGAATGTGGCCTGCTATCAATAGGAGAATTTACGAGATAGGAAGGGGAATAAAATGGTAGCAAGAACAGTGTTGGCGGCAGAGAAGGTGAGCACCATCGATGAACAGGCAACTCGATCTCCAGTGGTGGGCCAAGTCAAGCCAGGCGGGTATGATACAGCCCTGATGGCGAAAATCGCTCTGATGGTTGACAAGGTCTGCTGTGCTTTCGCCAGCGTAGTTGACTGGCAGTACCGCCCGGTTTCCGTCACCTCTTCTCATCGTAAGGGCAGCGGCCATGGTGTCATGGGTTTTGTGGTAACGGAGAATCACGAGGCTCTGCGTGCGGGTGGCTACATCAAAATCAACGCTGTGCCAACGGCGAATCTGCTCAGGGTGAGAGCGGGATGCTATGACACGTATTTCAATCCGGTGACGGTCTGCGAGAGGAACGTGGCGCTGAGCGGACTGAACCAGCAGAAGCTGGAGTCACTGTTGAATGAGACCCACGAAAAGCTGATAACGTACTACATAAGACGGGTGTCCTAAGATGAGCCTTCGGGCTGCCCAGATTTCCGATTGTTGGCAGCAGCCTTTTCAACCTCCACGAGGGTGTCATAGAAGGCGGCGTTAGGGCCCATAATGGACTGCTGGACAGGGTTTATTCTGTCATGGGTTAGCTCGTTGTGGTGCCCTTGGATGTAGTCTTCGGGCCACCACCCCTGGGATATGTCAACCACGCCGGGCTTGATAAGCGAGCTCAGCTTCGCCTTCAGCCTCACTTGGCCACGGTTGTTGAAGACGCGAACCACATCGCCATCGGCAATTCCTCGCGGTGCGGCATCCAGCGGGTTGATCTCCAGTAGCGGCTCCGGATTTGTTTTGCGCAGGCCGGGAAGGTTGGCCAGGCTGGAGTGTATGCGTTGCCTGGGGTGAGTGGTGAGCAAAGAGAGGGGATATCGCTTGGCTTTCTCAGTGCGGTTGCTCTCCACTGGCTCAAGGTAGATGGGCAATTCCTGCCCGAAGCTCTTCAGTCTTTCCACATAGAATTCGATCCTGCCTGTAGGGGTCTTGAGCTGCTGTGGCCTCTCCAGAGGTCTGGCCATCACCGGACCCTCTTTCAATCTCTCCAGCGAGATACCATCCATGGTGGGGTGACCCGAGGCAAGCAGTTCCTCTAGATACAGCTCCTCCGTCTTGTCAAAGCAATCTTCAAACCCCATTCGTCGTCCCAGTTCGGCGGCTATCTGAAAGTCGGGTTTGGATTCATGAAGCGGCTCTATGACTTTTTGCTGAAGCTGCAAATAACTATGGCGGAAGCTAGCCATGCAAAGGTCGGTGCACTCGTAGAAGGAAGCCGCCGGCAGCACGTAATCAGCGTATCTGGCTGAAGCTGTCATGAAGAGGTCGCAGGCTACAACCAGTTCCAGGTGCTTGAGAAAATCACCCGTAACTCTATTCATGTTGGGCATCTGATTGACAAAGTTGTGGCCAGCGCACCAGATGGCTTTTATGGGAAAGGGCTCGTTCTTGGTGACGGCATCGTATAACTGCATGACCGGGATAGTATTGTATGGCCCTGCCGGCATAAGGAAAGGACGGGAGTTCAGTACAAATGTGGAAGGCCGCTCCACGTCGATGTTGCCGGTGATTGCTGCCAGCGTGTTTATGGCCCGGCAGGCCAAATCGCCGTAGAAGGTTCGCTGCAATCCCCATCCCCGGTATATGGAGGCAGGTTTCTTAGTGGCATAGTTGACTGCCAAACGCCGGATGACATCAGCCGGGATATCGGTGATTTCTGACACCCTTTCGGGTGTGTAGTCACGTGTCATATCAACCAGCAATTGATAGGCGGGCCGGCAATCTACGCCCGAAACAGAATAGGTTCCGGTAAGCGCTGGTTTGGCCTCTGGGGCATCACACTGCTGCCGCCGCCCGGTGTATTCATCCATTATAATGAGGGTCTGTTGACTGCCGCCCTGCACAAAATCGCTTTCTCTCAGGAAGAGACCGCTGTTATCCTGCACAAGCAGTGATCCGACGGTATTCTGGGCTATGAAGACTCTGTCCCGTAGTCCCTGCTGCATAATGATGTTGATCATGGCCAGGGCTAGAGCTCCATCCGTGCCGGGCCTTATGGGTATGTGCTCGTCAGCGTGGCGAGCCGTGTCGGTAAAGCGTGGGTCGATAACCACCACCCGCGCCCCCCTCTTCTTGGCCTGAACAATCTCTCGCATGTAGTGATAGACGGTCACCGCCGGGTTATAGCCCCAGACAATGATGAACTGAGGATCGCCGGGAGGTCTAAGGTGGGTCTCTCCCATCATATGGCCGAAGGTGACGATGTCGGCACAGGGGCCAGCAGC
Organism: Chloroflexi bacterium RBG_13_53_26; assembly: GCA_001795035.1. Classification (GTDB taxonomy): domain Bacteria; phylum Chloroflexota; class Dehalococcoidia; order UBA2247; family RBG-13-53-26; genus RBG-13-53-26. The sequence continues at coordinate 298 of MGMW01000091.1, read as the reverse complement.
ATCACCGCACCCCCACCAATCAACCCAGGTTCCCTTGGTGAGGCTGGCCAATCGTGAATAGCCTCCCCAGGTGAGGTTGGCCAATACGGGCGTCATCCAGGCGACGGAGTTGGAGCCATATCTCTCTGAAACCTGAAGCAGTGCAGCCGAGATCTCGTTAAGGGCCTGTTCCCATGACACACGCTGCCACTTACCTTCGCCCCGCTCTCCGGTTCTCTTCAGGGGATGGCGCAGCCGTTCTGGATGATAGACCATCTGAGGCGTAGCCAAACCCTTGGGACAGGCGCCACGATCAGCC
>MGMW01000090.1 GCA_001795035.1 Chloroflexi bacterium RBG_13_53_26 | reverse complement strand
AGGTCGGCATCGTGGCTGTTGACCCCACCAGCCCGTTTTCGGGAGGCGCTGTGCTGGGAGACAGGGTCAGAATGCAACAGCACTTCCTTGATGACGGTGTCTTCATTCGCAGCATGGCCACCCGGGGGAGTCACGGAGGACTGCCCCGGACGGCTTCCGGTGTAATAAGACTCATGGATGCCTCCGGTAAGGACATCATATTCGTGGAGACGGTTGGGGTTGGACAGACAGAGATCGATATCATGGAGACCGTCGATACCGTGGTGGTAATCCTGGTCCCGGAAGCCGGGGACACCATTCAGACCATGAAAGCCGGGCTTATGGAAATCGCCGATGTCTTCGCGGTGAACAAGGCCGACCGGCCCGGGGCAGACTACCTGGTAGGCGAGTTGATGTCAATGCTCCACCAGAGCCCAAAACAATCGTGGTGGCAAGTCCCCGTTGTGGCCACCCAGGCCACCAACGACGTGGGAACCATAGAACTCTATCAACAGGTCGAAAAGCACTATCAGGCTCTTCAACAGAGTGGGAAACTTGCGCTCAAGCGTCAGCAGCAACGCAGAGCCGACCTGCTTCGCACCATCGAGAACAGGATCACCAGGCAGATCCTACAGTTGGTGGAGAGCGACGGCCAGCTCAACTCATACCTGGAAAGGGTGGAGAAAGGTGAGCTCGATCCCTACTCCGCCGCCGAAGAGATTCTCAGCCACAGAGAGCTGTTATCGTGGGTGGAGAACTGGTTGCGCCGGGCAAAGGGTGATTGAGCGCAGGGTGGACCCGGATCATCCATGGCCAACGTGTATCACTCTGGCAAGGGCTGAGGCCATTACCTCGTCAATACTACGGAAGCCGGCAAGAGTGGATACGCTGGACAGGGTAGGAACAGGCAGGTATAAATCCCCCCTCTGATGCGCCTCCAGCAGGTGGTGAGGGGAAATCCACTTTGCGGCAGTGGTCTCCAACTCATCACATGAGGCTTCCTGATCCGCAGGGGCTGCCGCCACGAAGAAACGGGCGTCGAACCTGATGGGGGCGGCCTCCGGGGTGATCCAGTGAGCAAAGTAGAAGAGGTTGTCCACAGCTATCTTCAGACCTTCACTCTCAATCATCGAAGCGAAGAGACGGGGATTCCGGTGTACCAGGCTGCGGTGGCGCGCGAAGCGCGCCTTCTGTTCATCGGTCAGGGATGCGGGGCAGGACAGTTCGCCGCAGACCATAAGAATCCCGGCCTCCTCGAAGGCCTCGCGGACGGCGGCCACGAAGAACCCAAGGGCTTTCTCAGGCGGAGACACGTCAGGTATGACCCTGTGGGCTTGTGCAGAAGTGAGCCCTCGGCAGAGCCGCTCACTCTCAGGGGCATAGTCGGAGTCCTCCACAACACCGCCGGGGAAGACGTAGGCCCCAGGCATGAAAGCGCTATCGGCGTGCCTCTGCAGCATGAGGACTTCGATCCCGGAGCCAGGCTGGGTTGCCTGTCGCAATAGGATCAGTGTGGCGGCATCTCTCGGTATGGCGACCATGCTAGATCCACATTGTCTACTGAGTGTACCACCCCAACCTCAGCTTGGATACTAAGGGGTGGGCTTGGAGTTCTGCAAAGCAGCTGAAGATTCTGGAGCCCCGTAGCCAGTCTCACTTCACACCGCGCCCAGGGATTGACATCGGCCTAGCATCGTGGTATTGTCGCGTCGTTTTCCTAACGCGATATACTTCTGGGTCAGGTTTCTACGTGTCTTGCCGTAGTAGCACGTACCGTGGCAGCCATACTCAAACGACCTAGAGAATAGGAATCTCCTTGTACTGCAGCAGGTGTGGACAGCAGAATAGCGACCAGGCTCAGTTCTGCCAAAGATGTGGCGTGGCAATAGGCACGGCGGCTATCGTCGGGCACGGCGGAGTCTATGCGGAGCCGTACAGGTCCGCGCGTCGTCTTGCTCTCATCCTGACCATACTCTTCTGCATCGTAATCCTCATCATCATCATTGCGATCGTGCTAGACCTAGTTCTGATTAACCTTCTCTCAGGAAGCTACGTCAGCTCAAGAGACATGCAGCTCAATGAGGATGTACAGGCTGCAATAGGCACATTTCAGTTTGTCGCATTCATTGTGACGACAGTCTTCTTCCTCATCTGGATCTATCGTACTCATGGGAACCTGCCAAGGCTGGGCAGCAGGAACCTGCAGTACTCACCAGCTTGGGCCATTGCAGGTTTCTTCATCCCCTTTGTCAACCTCGTCCTTCCATTCCTGGTAGTCCAGGAAATCTGGAAGGCGAGTGACCCACGGAGGATAGATGGCTTTTCGTGGAAAGACACGCCGCTATCACTACGGGTGCTGTTCTGGTGGATTCTCTTCTTGGTTGGAGTTATTGGGCCCTTAGTCATGATCATCGCGTTCGGTGGTGGGGATGAAGTGGCCGACGTGCTGAACTGGACCTGGGCACGTCTAGTTTTCGATGTTCTGGACATACCGCGAACCATACTGGCCATTCTTGTTGTCCGCGGCATAGTCTCAAGGCAGGACGAGAAGCACTCCAGCTTGGCGGGTCCAGCACCATTGGCGGACTAAGGGATCATTGGCAGTCGGCCAATCACTCGATGTGTGCCCTACGATTGAGGCGAAGGGGTCATGTGACTCCATGTGGCAGTTACACAAGCTGGTTTGGGCCTAGGAAATCAGACACGTGGATTCCGCATCAAGTGCGGAATGACATGGTGGAGTTCATGCAAGTTTCATCCCGCCAGCCCATGCTCAATCCGGACCCATTTCCGGAACTGCCCTGGGATTGCCTGCTCCAGAGCGTACTGTTCCACGTCCGCAAGCCTAAGCACAGCCCCATTGATCTTAATCTTAGGGGTCGCATAGAAGTTATGATAGACCCTTAGCGTCAGATCACCAGCAGAACCCTCTTCCAGGACTGCCAAAGCACTCAGCGACGTGTTGCACTCAGCCGTCATCCGCGCTCTCTTCCCGAACTTGCGGTCTAATAACAAACCCGGTTTGGAGGGATCGGCAGGAACCGCTATGTGGTAAGTATCAAAGCCAAACATGGCTGCACGGACGTGTTCAGGGCTAGTGTACGAACGAACCTCTGTGTTGTTGTAGACGACTAGCATCGCGGGCACCACTCCTGCGCTCCGGGCCTTCAACTGGTCGGCCTTATCTGTTATCTTCTGACGAATCCTCTGGCCAATAGTCCCTCCTGCCCCGATGATGCCAGCACTCCGATCACCCGAATACCGACAATCATTCTTGTTCGGGTCAAGTTGAGCAATCTCAACCACAATCCGTTTCCCAGAAGGGAAGGCTTCCCAGTCAGGCGTCCACCCGCCTTTCACATTGAGAACAACGGGAATGCGTTCGAACTTCACTCCGCGCTCTTGACAGAAGCGTTCGAAGAGCAATTCCGACTTTGGACGTTCGCCACGCTTAGCCAAAAGCATAACATTTCCTTCTGCGGTGCTCAGCCGCTGCACGAGTCATGGCATGTTCAGATGCTGGTATCAGCCCTGTCATTAGTGAACACAGCCTCCAGGAACTGCTTCAGTATCCTGGCAGTGGCCCCGTATATCACCTGATCGCCGTGGCGATAGAAATACTGGAGAATCAACTGGTCTCCAAGAGAAACAACCTCCTGGCTGAAGTTTCTCTGGTCAAGGAGCACAGACAAGGGAACCTCGATGATCCCTTCTACTTCGTAGGGACTCAGCCGAAACTCATAGGGATAGGGAATAGCAGCCACAAAGGGTGAGATGACGAAATTGGTGGTGTAGGTGGCAATATCGTCAAGCTCACCAAGAACCTCTGCGTCCCGGGGATTGAGGCCGATTTCCTCCCAGGACTCTCTGAGCGCGGTATCCATGAGAGTACGATCTTCAGGATGACGGCCTCCGCCGGGAAACGATATCTGGCCCTTGTGGTGATTCACGATCTCCGTCCTCCTGGTGAAAACCAGGTAGCACTCGCCCTCTCTCTCATAGAGAGGAATGAGAACAGCCGACGGGGTATAGCCGTCAAACCTCTCAATGACCTTGTGTCGCTGAGAGAGCGTTCGTCTGATGCTCTCCCTATCCAATTTCCCGCACAGACTAGGCAAACTTCTTCTCCCAGAGGTCTTTCACCCTTGCCTCCAGCTCACCCAGGCTGACATCCGTGTCAATAACAACATCGGCGTGCTTCAACTTCTCCTCTACAGAAGTCTGCGCCGAAATGCGCGCCGTCGCCTGGGCTTCGGACAACCCTGAGCGCTGGCGGCAACGGCTCACTACCGTGGGTTCACTGGCTACAGCTACCCAGACCTCATCCACCAGGTCCAGCCAATTGGCCTCAATCAAAAGCGGCGCTTCCAGGACGACAACCTTCACGCCCTGCCGTTTCAGCTCCTCAATCCTGTCCTTGGCCACTTGATGCATCCCAGGGTGCATTATCTGATTCAATCGCGCCAGGGCTTCGCTGTCATCAAAGACAATCTCACCCAGTTTCCGGCGGTCGATCTGACCATCGTCGGCCAGGATCTCCTTGCCAAACTCACCGACCACTCGCTGCCATATCTCGGTATGGGGTTTGAAGGCTTCGTGGCCAATGGCATCGGCACTCAATACCACCGCCCCAAACCTGGCCAGAAAATCAGCAACGGTGCTCTTGCCACTGCAGATACCGCCTGTAAGGCCTATGACTGTCATAACCGAGCCTATTATCTATTGTCGCACGCCATACCCAGCGGTATCAAGCAACCGCGATACCCTCCCGATCAGGTGGATTCTCCATGTGTTTGCACGACCACCCATGGCCACCCCCCCTGGATTCCCGTTTGCACGGGAATGACATTGGCCGAGGTGCGGAATGACATATAGAGGGCGTGCGTAATGATGCACCTGAGGCGGATGAGGGGGTGGGGAATGACACGCAGGGGCACAGCATGCTGTGCCCCTACCAATGCGGGTGGGAATCGGTGCCAACGGCGAAACGGTGCGGGATGATCCGCCTGAGGCGGACTCCTCGCAATGACACAGGGATAGTCTTTTCGGTCTGGGAAGAGCTACTCACAATGACATTGAAATCCGCCCAGTGGAACCTCCAGTGAGTGCAAGCGAAGTGGAGCAATCCCAGACCGTGGCAGCACTGTTTTTCAGATTGCTTCGGCACTTTGTGCCTCGCAATGACAAAGGAGGTAGACTGTCGGACACCTACGGAAAATTGAGCGCACTGTGCGGGGGATGCCTCATCGGTGATATACTTGTATTAGCTCGTGGTAGCTGACAAATTCGGTTGAAAGCGAGCATTGTGCAGCTTAGAAGGGGTTGATTGCCATGGACAACGAGATTGACTATCAGGACTATCACAAGGCACTTCAGTTTGACCAGCGTGTGACCAGAATGGGAGCGCTGGACCACATGACCAGCATAATCATAGACGGCCTGAAACCCCGTGAGGAAGACAGGGTGCTGGACATGGGCACAGGCACAGGCCGCCTGGGTATGGTTCTCCATAAGAAGCTGCCGCATGGCTCTGTGGTAGGCATTGATTCCGGCCGCGGCATGCTCAGAGTAGCCAGGGAGAAAATAGCCAAGCAGAATATCGACAACTTCCTCCTGGTTCGGGGGATGGCCGAAACGCTGCCCTTTCTGCCGGCGGCCTTCGACTCGGCCTGTCTGATGCTCAGCTTTCATCACTTCACCAGCCCCGAGAAAGCCACGGCAGAGCTGCACCGGGTGCTCAAACGCAAGGGCTATCTGTTCTCGCTGGACCCGGTGCTGTCTGAGCCAGCGGACAGCGATGACAGAAGGCTAAACGAAGCAATAGAAGAGGCTTTTCAAGAGGCCCACGGCCCCGAGTTCCGCTTCTTCACCACATCGCAACTGAGGGGACTGTACGAGGCGGCGGGTTTCTCCATCGATATCTGCCAGATACACGAGCTCAATTTCGACCGGAAGGGGATAGAGAGCGTGCCCATGGGCCCGCACTGGGCACAGGCCTACGGGAATCTGGCATTCCGGCGGCAGAAGGACCTGCTGAAGAAGTTCGAGCAGAACTACTTTGCTTTCATGACAGAGGGCCAGAAGACGGTGGTGACAGGCAAGATGAGGTGGGCCACAACCAAGGCAATGAAGGGGTGAACACGGAGCCTGCTAACTGGCCGCTGTGGTAGGTTCACCCACCTGCCCTGAGGCACCCGGCAAACCTTCCTCACCCCTTTTCTCATGGCTGCTCTGCTTCTCTTTCGCCAGCGTGGCATCCCCGTCCACGGGTCGCCTGTTCAGCTTCGACCAGGCCATGGTGGACCAGTAACGTCCACGGTAGTAGTACACCCTGGGGGCAACACCGGCAACCTTCTTCTGCATTTGACTGCTCCTCTCCACTTGCACGATGAGCGCTAACCCGTTTTCAACATCTAATATTGAGACGAAAAGGACCGGACTTTTGTTCCCATTCCCACAAGCTTACAAAGGTTTGATGTTTGCCATGACCGACAGTATCATTGAAACCGAGTGAGGTTGAACAGCTATGGCCTATGTGTATGCCCATCCACCGCAGGACTCCGTTCTGGACGAGAGGCGATTCACCCTGAGCGAAGGGCTACTTGAATACCAGGGACGAAAAGTCCTCTACCACTACGCTGAGGCTACTTATGTCACCTTTTGCACCGGCAGCGGCACTCCATGGGTGGGAAGCATAAGCGTGAAGGGTTACGTGGTGCGCTGGAGATACGGGATGAACGACAAGGGCGAGGCTCTGTCAGAGATCGAACCGATCACCGATGCGGTGGAGCAGAGAGAGATAAGCGGTCTGCTCTGGCCGGGCATCAGCGATTCCTCCCGGGTGAGCTTCCAGAGTGTCATCTGAAGTGCTGCAAGGCGCCGCAACCGAGGAATCTACCATCTATTCCTGTGCACTTTCGTTTCGTCGTATCGACTGGCTGGTTTCGGTCGTGTTGCATCAGGATATCCAACAGGGACAAAGGAAACTGGAATGACATGCTCTGGCAGATTCAGTAGCTTGCGCACTTCCGGAATAGCATTTGGGAAGACGGCGGTCCAGACTCCTCCCAGTCCTTTAGCATGAACCGCTAGTAGGATGTTCTGTGTAGCAGCACAACAGTCATGCAGATAGAACCCCCCAAGTTTGTCCAACTTCTTATCGCCGCAAACAAGGATCCCCAGAGGTGCGCCTTTGGGAGTATTCCCGTTGATTTTGATAAAGTCTTGAAGGACTTTGCCGCTCAGCAAAACGAACTGCCATGGTTGCTCATTCACTGCTGATGGGGCATTCATCGCTGCTTCCAGGATATCTCTAATGTCCTCTTCAGCAATCGGACCGGGTTTCCACTTCCTTACACTTCTGCGCGAGACCAGAAGCTCCAGGACACTCTCCATTTGACCTCCTTTGTTGCTCTTCTACAGGCTTCAGCCATGGTTCAATTATGAGATATGACAGAATGCCCCACCCAGCCCATTGTAGCACCCCAACCTCAGCTTGGGTACAAAGAGGGAGCAGCCTGAAGCTGACTCTCAGAGGCACACCACAGTATGCCGCCACACCAGCCTGGAGAGCAAAGGAGTCCTCATAATCCTCAGGGCGCGGTCGTGGTGGCCGGACTTACTTCCTGCGGCTACGCTTCTTACTGCGTGTCGGAGCAGTCTTTGTTCCTTTGCTCTTAGCCCTGCCCGGAGGAGCCTTGACGGCCATTTGCTTCCTGAACGGTTTCAATGGGGACTGTATCGAGTCTCCCGTCTTGGAAGCGAACCCGGAGATCAGTTTCGGCGACCTTGAGCCACACTTGGGGCAACTGGCAGGCCTGTCACCCTCGCTCATGGGCCGCATCAACTCGAACTCTTTCCGACACTTGGGGCAAAGGTATTCGTATATTGCCATCAGCCATACCCTCCTGAACTTTGCCAACACTGGCTCTTGTGCAACATTATACTACCCCAACCTCATCCCGGATGGAATGGGGACTAGCAGTGTCAAAGCCTGATCATATCCAGTTTGACAGTGGTTTACACGATATGATATTGTCGGAGTTGAACCTGCTGTACGTTTCATGGCAGAAGCCGCGTCCGGTTGTCTCAGTACGACAATCAGTAACAAAGTCATCAAATCGGGAAAATGGGAAGGAGGATATTGTGAAAGGCAAAGACCTGACCACCAATCAGGGCGTTCCGGTCAGCGACAACCAGAATTCGCTTACCGTCGGTGAGCGTGGACCTGTCCTGCTGCAGGATGTGCATCTGATCGAGAAGCTGGCTCACTTCGACCGCGAGCGCATCCCGGAGCGCGTTGTCCACGCCAGGGGAGCCGGGGCCCACGGCTACTTCCAGGCATACAAAAGCATGGCCAGGTATACCTGCGCCAAATTGTTCCAGAACCCGAGGAAACAGACTCCCGTGTTCGTCCGTTTCTCTACGGTGGTTGGCGCGCGAGGGTCCGCAGATACCTTGCGCGACCCAAGGGGTTTTGCGGTGAAGTTCTACACTGAAGAGGGAAACTACGACCTGGTAGGGAACAATCTGCCGGTGTTTTTCATCAGGGACGCCGTCAAGTTCCCGGATATGGTGCATGCCTTCAAGCCCTCGCCAGACACTAACATCCCCACCAGCTCATCAGCTAACAGCCGTTTCTGGGATTTCATCTCGCTGACACCAGAATCAACCCATATGATCACCTGGCTCTTCTCTGACAGGGGCACCGTGAAGAGCTACCGCAAAATGGAGGGATTCGGCGTAAACACCTTCAAGTGGGTGAATGCGGAAGGCAAGGCTGTGTATATCAAGTATCACTGGAAGCCGGAGGCAGGAGTAGAGACAATCGACCGGCATGAGGCTACGCGGCTGGCAGGGGAAGATCCGGACATTGCCACGCGCGATCTGTATGATACCATCGCCTCCGGCAAGACAGCGGAGTATGAGTTGAATGTCCAGATAATGAAGATAGCTGATGAGTTGAAGCAAAGATTCGACCCATTGGATGCCACAAAGACATGGCCCGAGGACAAATTCCCGCTTATGCCTGTGGGTAAGATGGTGCTGAATGGCAATCCTGAGAACTACTTTGCGGAAGTGGAGCAGGCGGCTTTCTGCCCGGCTACTCTGGTGCCGGGTATCGAGTTCTCGGCAGACAAGCTGCTGCAGGGGAGAACGTTCTCTTACAACGATACGCAACGCCATCGGTTAGGCCCCAACTATCTTCAACTTCCGATTAACCGTCCCATAGTTCCAGTGAACAACAATCAACGCGACGGTTCCATGCAAACCGGGGCGTTCAGTGGTCCGGTCAACTATGAGCCGAACAGCCTCGCCGGTGGTCTGCCTGGAGAGGCACCCGCCAGTGCAACCAGTGTGTACCGTGTTCAGGGTGAGGTGGATCGCAGAAAGATCAGCCTGACCAATGACTTCGAACAGGCGGGGATGAAGTGCAGGTCGATGAGCAAGATGGAGCGAGATCACCTGGTGGACAACGTAGTTGATTCTCTGGGGAAAGCAAACAAATCGATACAGAAGCGGATGGTGGGCAACTTCACCAAGGCTGATTCTGACCTTGGCAAGCGGGTTGCCAAAGGACTGAAACTCCAATAGTGAAAGGAGGCAATGCACGGATCGGGGGAACAGTTAGCTACTTTGGTTCGATCTGCCCCACAATTGCCCCGACACCATGGAGATCAGCAGACTTCAGCATGTACTCCTTGTACTTGCTGAACATGCCACCAAGATGCCGCTCTATATGTTCCCGGTCATACTCAATCAGAGCCACAACACCAATACCCAGCTCCTTGGCTTTGTCATGAACTGCATCAACGTCATCGACACAGAATACCACCCCGAACAGCCCTTCACCTCTCTTATCGATGATCTTCTCTATGTAGCTGTCGCGTCCGGGCAGAGGAGAAGTCAACTCTATCCCGGCATCCCAGCTTATGAATACTCTCACCCCATAGGACTCCGCGCCTGCACTTACATCGTGAAAGGTGGCACCGAGGAGTTGCGAGTACGTCTCGACGGCCTTCTCAAGGTCCCTGACTGCTATTACCACTCTGTTGACACCCTTTGGCTTCATAGTACCTCCGTGCATCAGCAAATGGACCAGCGCCGCCTGATTTCTTCGGCCTCGCTGATCATATTTTCGATAAGCTCCCTGACGGTGACCACCTTGTCAATAACCGCCACAGCCAGCGATCCGGGCAGGCTTCTCAGTATCTCCTCCTCCACGCCTTCCTCGGTCATCTCATCCCCAGTCAGGTCAGGCATATCCGGGGAATCCTTGAGCATCACCCTCTCCAGTCGCAACAGCCACTGGTCCACAGGCGCGGAATCTCTTTCGCCCATGACTCTCTGCAGTTCCTCGGGCTTCGGAGGAGCCAGACAACGCTCCCTGTATTTGGGCTCAGTGGGATCCGCCTCCGCCATGGACTGCTTGTGGCGCTCAGAGATAGGACACTCCTTGGTAGCCATGAAGGCAGTCCCCAGGTAGACCGCTTCCGCCCCCATGGCCAGAGCGGCCATGAAGCCCCTTGCGTCCCCAATGCCCCCGGCAGCTATCACCGGTATCTTCAACTGTTTCACTGCCCAGGGAATGGCCACAAGCGTAGGGAGCTGCAGGGTGCTTTTGAAACCCGCTCCTTCCAGTCCTACAATTACCACAGCATCAACTCCCTGCTGCTCCGCCGCCAAAGCATGCTTCATGGTGGCAACCTTGTGGATCCACTTCACACCAGCGGCCTGTAGCCGTTTCCCGTATTTGTCGGCCCTGTAGGTAGCAGTCTCAACCACCGGAACACGTTCCTCAATAACCACCTGGCACATTTCATCGATGTTGGGACATGTCATAACCGTGAGGTTTACCCCGAAGGGCTTGTTGGTAAGCGACCTGGCGCGGCGAATGTCCTGGCGCAGCCCCTCAGGAGTACGCAGGGCGGTGGCCGTGATCATTCCCAGCCCGCCGGCTTCGGAGACCGGAACCGCCAGCGCTGAAGTGCCGAAGCTTCCAAAGCCACCCTCGATAATGGGATACTCGATCCCCAACATCTCAGTGATTTTTGTTTTCCACATGAAGGTCAAGACTCTCTTCCACCAGCCCGTGACCGACTATCGCGCAGGTGCAGAATTCACCTTTTGCTCACCAGTTTCCTGACGCCATCTCCAATGCCATCGATGTTGAGTTCGTACATGGGGAACATCTTGCTGACCATTGACACAGTGGGATGATTCCAGAAGCTCCCCCCTTCAGGATTGAGCCAGATACAGTGTGTGAAGTGATCGGCGATACGCTTGAGCCATAATACCCCTGGTATGTCATTGCGCTGGTAATAGTAGATGGCACCGTATCTCTCCGTCAGTTCGGTTATGGCCATCCTGGCATCTCCTACCAGTATCACCTTGTAATCCGGCTCAAGGGTACGCAGAAGATGATCCGTAGCCACTTCCTCCTGCGTCTCCACGTCACGATAGACATTCTCATAGATGCAGTTGTGAAAGTAGTAGTACTGGAAATCTTTGAAATGTGAACTGGTGTGGGCTGCAGAGAAGAGCAGACTGCACAATTCAGCAAAGGGCTCCATCGAACCACCCACATCCATTAGCAGAAGCAATTTCACGGCATTCTTTCTGCTCCGTGTCCAGAGCAACTCTATGTCTCCAGCGTTCTTGGCTGTAGCATCGATGGTCCTCTCCAGATCCAATTCATCCTCAGTGCCGATGCGGCTTAGCTGTCTCACCCGTCTCAGGGCTATTTTCACCTGACGTACGTCCAGGGTCAGATCGCTGCGATAGTTGCGGAATCTCCTCTCCTGAGCAATCTGAATAGCCCCCCTGCCCCTGGACTGGCCTCCAATCCTTATGCCTGCCGGATGAGAGCCAGAATGTCCAAAGGGGCTGGTGCCTCCTCTGCCGATCCAGTAGTTGCCTCCATCATGCTGCTCCGTTTGCTCAGCCAGCCTCTTCTCAAACTCACGAAGAAGCTCATCAAGATCCATTTTATCGAACAGGGCTCGCTCTTCCTCGGTCAGATTCGATCTGTTGATCGGGTCTTTGAGCCACTCCAGAATCTTCTCCGAGATATCCGCCGGGCCCTCTATTCCTTTGAAATACTCCTGAAAGGCAACATCATACTGATCGAAGTAGGTTTCGCTCTTCACCAGAGTAGCCCTGGCCAGATAGTAGAAATCATCGAGGTTATAGGCAAGACCCTGGGAGAGTGCCTCCATCAGAGTCATCCATTCAGTGATCGAAACTGGAACCTTTTTCTTCCTGAGGAGATAGTAGAAGTCTGTGAACATAAGAATCCTGGTTTGTGCTTAATGGAGCATCTGGTATGCGTCAACCTTGCGGCCCGGGCGCTGTCTGTTCATGTAGCGGGCCACAAAATAGTCATAGTCTACTTCCTTCTTCAGCAGAGTCCCCACAAAAGGCACTTCCTTCAATACCCGATCATGAGATATGCCACCAGCCGCGAGGCATTGGAGCCAGTCTATCAGTTCTGATGTTGACGGCTTCTTGCGGAGATCATCCATGCCTCTCATCAAATAGAAGGTCTTCAGTCCTTCACGGAGAAGATTGCTCTGAATGTCCGGGAAATGCACTCTGACAATCTCTTCCATCAGTGTCGGATCAGGAAACTCAATATAGTGGAAAACACAGCGTCTCAGGAAAGCATCAGGAAGTTCCTTCTCAGCATTGCTGGTTATGATCACTACAGGCCGATGCACCGCCTTGATGGTCACATTCGTCTCAGGGATATAGAAGGACATCTCATCCAGCTCATTGAGCAGATCGTTGGGAAACTCCAGGTCGGCCTTGTCTACCTCATCAATGAGCAACACAACCTGCTCCTCAGAGATAAAGGCCTGCCCCAGTTTGCCCAGTTTGATATATTGTTTGATGTCGGAGACATCTTTATCACCAAAGCGGCTGTCATTGAGTCGCTGAACAGTGTCATAGACGTACAAACCTTCTTGAGCCTTGGTCGTTGACTTGATATTCCATATGAGGAGTTTCTTGTTCACTCCCCTGGCGATACTGTGGGCCAGCATGGTCTTGCCTGTGCCCGGCTCTCCCCTCACCAACAAGGGTTTCTGTAGTGCTATGGCTACATTGACTGCATTTCTCAAGGCTTCATCGGTAACGTAGTCTACACTCCCCCGAAATTTGTCAAAGTCACTATTTGCCAATGTTAACCTCCAAACAGTATTCCTCTATAGTATAGCATCGCTTCAGCACAGCACACCAACTCTGCCGGCACGTGCCATGCGCATCTCCGCTTCAGAGGCCAACAGCCAAAGGGCAGCCCGGTCTCAACAAGCTGCTTTGTTACCCAGCCCCACTGCTGCTATCATAGGGGATAATTTTCTGTCGCCATCTAGAACTGTCTGATGATATCTGGCTATTTGAACAAGATCAGGAAGAACAGGTGGGTGAAACTAGCCGCCTTGTTTCTCATCCTCATCGCCATCAGCTTTGGACTGGCTGTTCTGTTCAACCGCCTCCTGCATCCCCTTGAGGAGAGGATACAGGACTTCGCCTGGCTGGCTTATCTGATAGTCTTCGGAACCAGCCTGCTGTCGAATCTGACCGTAATAGCCCCTGTTGCAGTAGGCGCCGCAGTGATGATGACTGCGGCCGATTTCTACCATCCCGTGGTGGTGGCTCTATTCGCCGCCATCGGTGGAACCCTGGGGGAACTTGGTGGTTACTATGCCGGTTCCCTGGGAAAGAATGTGCTCGCCAACGAATACCCTGAGGCATATGATCGGGTGGCAGGCTGGGTGGATCGTTATGGGATGTGGGCAATATCGTTCCTTGCCTTTCAGCCCCTAATTCCCTTTGATATAGCCGGATTGGTCGCCGGGGCGTCGAAGATGCCGGCTCCAAAGTTTGTGCTGGCCTGCTTCTTAGGCAAATTCCCGAAGTACATAATCCTGGTCTACTTCTTCACCCAGCTAAAGCATTTCATGCCGTACATGTAGTAACAAAGACTATGGAAAACAAACATAATCTCAAGCAAACTGGCATGAAGATGACAGCATATCCTATAATTCAGCGCAGTCTTCGCTAGGTTATGGGACAAGCATTCTTGAGGCATTGTTGAATCAGGTGGATATCTTCTGGAGGCATCAGGCATAAACAGACAGAGCAAGACCGAACACGCGGAGGTGAAGCACCATTGGCTCAAGGGGAGATGGTACTGGCTGATCGTGGCAGCATTGCTGGTCATTGCGATAACGGTCTCGATAGTGGTTTTCAGAGAACACATCTCTGACTTCAAGCAGTATGGTTACCTGGGCGTCTTCCTTATCAGCATCCTGGCCTCCGCCACCGTGGTCGCCTTTGTCCCCAGCGTACCGGTGATATTCACCCTGGGAGGCGTACTGAATCCATTCCTTGTTGGCTTGACGGCCGGCATAGGTGAAGCTATGGGAGAGCTGGTCAGCTACTTCGCCGGACGCAGCGGCCACGCCTTTTTCTTGAAGGGTAGAGCCACCAGTACTGACAACAGCCGCGGCATCTACTTCCGGCTGGTGAAATTGATACGGACGAGGGGTTCCCTGGCCCTCTTCCTTTCGTCAGCAGTGTTCAACCCATTTTTCAGCATGATAGGCGCAACAGCGGGTGCCCTGCGCTTCCCGCCATGGAAGTTCTTCCTGGTGGTCTGGGCGGGCAAAACGGTCAAATGGACCATACTGGCTCTGGTAGGCTGGGGGTTACTGGCCGGCCTTCTCCGCTTATTGGGCATAGACTACTAAGCTTGCCACAAGTCTACGTTTGACCGATCGGGAATTGGCTGGTGCCCATCAGTGTCAATCACCTACGATAGCCCTGCCAGAATTGCTTCCTCGCCCAACTCAACACTGCAACCCGTGAGAACCCTTGAAGCTCTTCCGCCAGTTTCAGAAAGAGGGTAACAGGCCCAAGAAGAGTTTTGACTAACCAACTGGCTTTGAGATATCCTTAGATTCTTAGAAGACAAGTGTCTGCAAAAAGGAGGTTTTATGGCTGAAAGCAAACTGGCCACCTTGGATGAGGTAAGGGCCTACATCGGGAGAAAGATAGAAGAGTCAATGGAGATTGACGGGACCGTGATCAAGAGCTTCTGTGAGTGCATCGGGGACCCGAACCCCATCTGGAAGGAAACCGCTCCGCCAGGCCTTGTCACCGCAGCGATGATCAGCAGCGGCGCAATGCTGATAGGTGTGCCACTGCCCTACAAGCGAAGTGTGGCCGGGGGAGCAGACTGGGAGTTCCTCAAGCCCATCAAGAAAGGCGACAAGATCTTCACCTCTCACGAGTTTGCGGAGTTGCAGGAGAAGTCCAGCGACAAAGGTCCCCGGGCGCTGATGGTATACAAATCGACACACAAGAATCAGAGAGGCGAAGTTGTGGCGATAAGCACCAATACCATAATGAGCTACTAAACGAAAGGGAGGTCAATAGAGATATGGCACAGATTCACTACGGAGACGTCACAGAAGGCAGTGATATTCCCACGTTGGAGAAGACGCCCACAACACGAACCCTGGTTCAGTGGGCAGGGGCCTCGGGCGACTTCTTTGAGCTGCATTATGATAAGGAGTTCGCCAAATCCATGGGATTTCCCAATGTGCTGGTCCATGGCAGGCTTGAGGCGGCCTATCTGACGCAGCTCCTGACCGACTGGATCGGGCCCAAGGGCGAGTTGAAGAAGATAAGCCTTCAATATCGCGGCAATGCCTTCCCCGGTGAGAAGCTGCTCTGCAAGGGAAAGGTAACCAAGAAATATGTCAAGGACGGCCAGAATCTTGTGGAAGTAGAGATCTGGGTAGAGAATCCTGCAGGGCAGAGGATTACCCCAGGTACAGCCGTGGTCGCCCTACCCTCCAAGTAACAAGCCACCGATAAGGGGACCGAAGGTTGGGGGAGAGACTGAAAGGCAGAAGTGCCCTGGTAACCGGCGCGGGCAGGGGCATAGGCAAAGCAGTGGCCCTGGCGTTGGCCGATCAAGGAGCTAACATCCTGGTGTGTGATCTGGGAGTGGCCATGGACGGAACAGGATGCGACCAGGGTCCCGCAGATGATACCGTCAAGGAATGCCGCAGTCTGGGTGTCAAAGCGGCCGCATACTACGCCGATGTGTCTGACTTCAAGGCTACCGAGCAAATGGTCAGGGCCTGCGTCAGCAATCACGGCAGCATGGATATCCTGTGCAATATAGCTGGCATCCTCAGACCAAAGATGATCTTCAACATGTCAGAGGAAGACTGGGACCGTGTGCTGGCTGTTCATCTGAAAGGAACCTGGAACCTCTGCAGACATGCTTCTGTCATCATGAGACAGCAGAGATACGGACGGATAGTAAACTGCACCTCTGAGGCCTACGCCGGAACCGTAGGCCATACGAACTACGCCGCTGCCAAGGGAGGAATTGTCAGCCTGACCTATGCCATCGCTCGTGAGATGGGGAGATACGGGGTAACCTGCAATGCCTTCGCTCCAAGAGCCAGAACAAGACTTAGTGTCGGGGACGACCAGGACCAGGGCCTTCAAAAGAGAATCGAGGCCGGTCTGATCTCAGAGGAGCGCCTCAAAGGGATGGAAGAAACGCGAAGGGAAGGCGCCGACCCGGAGCACTTTGCTCCTTTCATAGCCTATCTCGCCAGCGATGCCGCTGCCAACATAAACGGCTGCGTTTTTGTCACTTCGAGAGCAACAATAGGAATATGGAATCATCCGAACGTAATCAGAAAGTTCACCAGGGGCTGGGAGATCGAAGAGAAGTGGGGCATCGAAGAATTGGAGAAGCGCGTGCCAGAAGAGCTGCTGGTGGACTATGTCAACCCGGCCCCACCCAGGGATTAGCAGGTAGGTCCATTGGTTGAGATTGTCTGGCTTCCATCGACAGGTCGTCAGGCTGCGAACTGCATAGACTAGAACTAAGGAGGATCAGTTATGGGCGATAGACTAAAGGGAAGAAATGCCGTAGTAACCGGTGCGGGGAGAGGAATCGGCAAGGCAGTGGCTGTGGCACTGGCAGAAGAGGGTGCCAATGTGGTGGTCTGTGACCTCGGAGTAGCTGTGGATGGTTCAGGGACTGACCAGAGTCCCGCCGATCAAACAGCAGCAGAATGCAGGAAGTTCGGCGGGAAAGCCATAGCGCAGTTCGGCAACGTATCCAGCTTCAGCGACGCAGAGGCAGCCATCAAGTCCTGCGTGGACACCTTCGGCAGGATCGACATTCTGTGCAACATAGCCGGAATAGACAAGCCCAAGATGATCTGGAATATGACAGAACAGGAATGGGACCAGGTGGTGGGCGTCCATCTGAAGGGGACCTTCAACTTCATCCGACATGCCGCTCCTCTTATGAGGGAGCAGAAATACGGCAGGATAATCAACTGCACATCGGAAGCCTGGCTGGGCGGTGTCACCCACCTCAACTATGGTGCAGCGAAGGGCGGTATCACTACGCTCACCTGGGGAGCAGCCCAGGAGTTAGGCCCTTCCGGGATAACAGTCAACGCGATCTGCCCGCGAGCAAAGACGCGCATGACTGACGATCCCAAGGTACGCGAGATGGTGGTAAAACGGGTTGAAAAGGGCCTCATGGATGCCTCGGTGCTGAAGAGGATGGATCGAGAAATGGTTGATCCTTCGGCGTTTGCCAAGGTCGTGGCCTTCCTGGCCAGCGATGACGCAGCCCTCATCAACGGGCAAGTGTTCCTGACCACGGCACTCACCGTGGCCCGCTACAGCAAGCCGGAAGCAGTTGCCCAGGTGGAGAATCCGGCTGAAGGACCATGGACGCTGGAAGCAATCAAGGCGGGATTTTCAGCAGACAAACTCCTCAAGGGCTATGTCAACCCGGCTCCACCGAAGCCAGAAGAGAAGAAATAACGGTCATCGATCGAGAAGGAGGATTCAACAATGGCTGATAGACTGAAGGGCAGGAATGCGGTGGTGACCGGTGCCGGCAGCGGCATCGGCAAGGCGGTATCCCTATCATTGGCCAAGGAGGGTGCCAACATAGTGGCGTGCGACCTGGGCGGAGGAACCGACGGCAAGGGCGCCAGCACATCACTCGCTGACGCTACGGTTGATGAGTGCAAGAAGCTAGGCGTTCAGGCGATTCCGCAGTATGGCAGCGTAGCGGACTTCAAGGCCGCCGAGGCCATGATCAAGGCCTGCGTAGAGACATTCGGCAGAATCGACATCCTGGTCAATGTCGCCGGCATTGACAGGGCCAAGATGCTCTGGAACCTGTCGGAGGAGGACTGGGACGTCGTCATAGCAGTCCACCTGAAGGGCACTTTCAACACCATCAGGCATGCGGCTCCCTTTATGCGGGAACAGAAGTACGGCAGAATCGTCAACACGATATCCGAGGCGTGGGTGGGAACGGTCGGCCACTGCAACTATGGCGCGGCCAAGGGCGGCATCGCCAGCCTGACCTATGCCGCCGCCTGGGAGCTCGGCAAGTACGGCGTGACCTGCAACGCCATCTGCCCCAGAGCCGCTACCAGGATGACGATGGGACCCGAAGTACTAGCCGGCTACAAGAAGAGAGTTGAGTCCGGCCTCTGGACCAAAGAGCGATATGACGAAGTGACCCATGTGGCCACAGCAGACTACCTGGCTGCCATTCCGACCTACCTGGCCAGCGAAGCTGCCGGCAAGATCAACGGGTGCATTTTCGGCAGCGCCGGGGCCTTCTTCTCCTACTGGGCGCCTGCCAAGGAGAGCGCCATATACAACAGGGACTGGGACAACTACGGCCCATGGACAGTGGACGAGGTCGAGAAATGTATGCCCAACCTGCTGAAGGGCTACATCAATCCGGCCCCACCCGAGGAGAAGAAATAGCCAATCTGCCGTAGTCCCATATCCACAACGCTACGAATATGAAGATGGACCACCTTGCAAGGTGGTCCATCTCTGTTTTGTAGCCTACTGAAGGTACACCAAGACTATGAGAAGGACATAGCAAGAGAACACTGAATCCAAAGGCAGCCCATGTTCTACGTCGAGTCTTCGCCGGAGGAGACTTCCTGTTCCCTGATCTCCATGAGGATGAAATCGTACCCGGACCTTGTCACCTGCCTGCAGGGAACAAAACCACATTTCCGAAAGCATTTTTGCGCCCTGACATTTCCCACCAGAGTATGGAGATACATCCTCTTCAAGCCTTCTTTCTGGAACGCATGATGGACCAGAGCAGCCACCGCATCAGTGCCGTATCCCGAATCCCAGCAGGCCGTCTCTCCGATGAGGATGCCAAGCTCAGCCTCTCTCCTGTCCCGATCGAGATTGTAGTAGCTGCAATTACCGATGTGTTTGCCATCCAGCGTCTCGATGGCGTAGATGTGTGCTCTGCCGTCACAGTTATTCAACTCTTCCGCATAGCTGATCAAATACATAGAGAAAGGCAAATCCAAAGGAAGGGTAGCGTCAAGACGAGCCAGCTCAGGGTCTTGCTTCCAGGCATAATCGTTCCAGGCATCCTCCAGTCTCTTCTCGCGAAGGACCACTCTCTTCCCCTTCACCATCTGCTTCACCCCTTGCCACCCACGGCCAAGTCCGGACACAAAATAGCGGGGGTGAAAACCGCCCCAACCCACCTTGCTTCCTGGCCAACAACGATAGACCCATCCAGCACTTGATAGATATTGCCTGAGACCACCGTATCTTTCACACGACCCACTATCTCTCCGTTTTCCACCTTGTATCCGAGCAGGACATTGCCACTGAAATCACCACCAAGAACATTGGTTTGCGTTGCTCCCATGAGCTGCTCCACCACCAACCCCTCTTTCACATCTCGAACCATGTCTTCAAAGCCGGTATCACCTGTCTCAACAACAAGGTTGCTTACCGATGGAGCCGGCAGGCTGCCACCAACCCTATCGCCACTGCCCGTGCTCTTAACACCAGCCAGGCCAGCAGTCTGAAGGTCATAGATAAAACCCTCCACCACTCCACATGCGACAAGAGATGTATTCTGGCTCGGTATTCCTTCATCATCGCAGGGACGACTTCTGGGACGATAGGCAACAGTGGCATCATCCCGCACAGATAGCTTCTGACTGAAGACTTGTTCCCCCTTCCTGTTCAAAAGGGGAGAAACTCCCTGCAACACAACCCGTCCATTGAAAGCCACAGTCAATGGGGCAATCACAGCACTGACTACTCCATGCGGAGTGAAAATCACCGGCAGGTGTCCAGTGGTCACGGAAGCCTGCCTCCTGGATAGCTCCAACTGATTCACCACTGAGTGAACCAGCCTCTCAATGTCTTCAATCGGGTGGCAGGAGCTGTCGCTATCGCCAACAAACAACATATCGGTATCTCGAATCAAATTACCTTCCAACGCCAAACCAAAGAAACTTCGCTTGAAACTCGCTTCTCCTCCTCTGGAATTCAAGATGTACACCGAAACTACACCTCTGCCTACGCTGGCATCGCAAAGCAGATCGGGAGTATGCCGGCGCACTCTTGATATCAGCAACTCACCCAATTCAACCATCCGATCGACATCAAACGTCTCTGCCTCGGCGTCATACCCTGCCACATGAGGGTAATCCTGCCATGACGGTAGTTCAAATCTGGCCAGCGTGCCAAATTGGGAAACCTCAACTGCTCGATCAACCAACGAGGTGATATCATCAAGCGTGGTAGCAGTAGAGAGACCGATCCTCCCATCCTTCACAATCCTGAGAGCAACTACCATACTCTGATTCGTCTGCAATTGCTTCAGGCGATTGGCCTCGAAAATGACAGGCGTATCATCCACCGAGCTGACGAAAACCTCTGCCTCCTGGGCACGCTTCTTCGCCATGGACAGAATACCTTCAATTCGAGATTTCAAAGACTGGCTCATTTCTGCCCTATGCCCCACCTATAAGGCAGTGCCGAATCCGAATATGGGGACTGCCATTGGATACCGGTAACGGTGACTGGCCTCCTTTGCCACAGCCTCCCCCCTGGTTCATCTGCAGATCATCGCCAATGGCGTCTACGTTCTGGAGTGTGGTGAATATATTGCCGGTGAGCACCACCGGGCGCAGCAACTCAGCAACCCTGCCATTTCGAATGGAATACGCCTCTCCGGCAGAGAAGGTGAACATCTCCATGCTGGTAGTCCCGCCATACCAGTTCTTGACGTATACCCCTTCCTTGATCTCACCGATCATCTCTTCGAACGACACCTGCTGCGGCTCGATGAAGGTATTGGTCATGCGCACGATAGGAGGATAGTGATAGTCCACTGCCCTGGCATTGCCTGTGGTAGACTCGCCCATCCTGGCTGCTGTCTCCCTGGAGTGAAGCCTTCCCACAAGCACCCCTTCTTTGACAAGGTAGGTTCTGGCAGCCGGCACTCCTTCATCATCATACCTGTAACTGCCTCTCAAGCCAGGCACGGCAGCACCATCCAGGATATTGAGATGTTCACCACCAAATCTCCGTCCCAACACCATGATCTCTCTCATTCGCTCATTCTCATAGGTGAAGTCCGCCTCAGACAGATGCCCAAATGCTTCATGGACGAAGACGCCGGCAAGCACAGGATCCAATACCACCCAATACTCCCCGCTCTTCATCCTGGGGGCAGAAAGCAACTCCACTGCTCGCAGCGCTGTTTCTCCTGCCTGGGCATGGAGCCCTTCAACCCGGGTGTAGTCACCTCTGCTTCCTACGCTCAGACCTGCCTGTTGTATATCGCCCCCATCCCTGGCCATTGCAGAAAGGCGAAGGGAGAGGTCGCTGCCGCTCTGCTCTATGTGACTTCCTTCAGAGTTGGCAAAGACGACTTTCCTCCATCGATCTCTATATCCAACCACCGAAGTCTCCACCTTGGGCGTACTCATTATGACTCCGGTATATTCTTCGACAAGCCGTTTCTTTTCGGCCAAAGGGACGAACGAACAATCCTTTGCCGCCACTTCCTCCAAAGCATCCACCACCGGCTCCACCGAAGCGAAGCTGGTAACACCCTTCCCCACGAGTTTTGCATGTCTCACCGCCAGCTCTACCTTCTCACCCAGGTCATCCGGCGCATTGAAGCTGACGAAACCCCAGCCTCCCTTGACCAATGCCCTCACATTGCCCCCGAAGCTGACGGGTTGACTAACCTCCTCC
>MGMW01000089.1 GCA_001795035.1 Chloroflexi bacterium RBG_13_53_26 | reverse complement strand
CCTGCACCAGGACATCGTGGTTGCTGAAAGTCTACCAGGGAACTCAACAACGCTCACCGAGCAGATCACCGGGGCAGTCTGTGGAGAGTGGTGGTACGGTTCCAATCCCTGCGGCAGACCCGCTGGCTATCGCCTGGTCTCCGTCAATGGCGATGATGTCGACAGCCTCTACAAGGGAACGGGCGAAGACCGGGTCATAGACCTTGATCTGCGCGATTCGGCCTATCAGCACTGGCCGGTAGTCAACGGACAGCTAGAACTGGCCGCCAGAATATACAGTGAGCATGGCTCCGTTTCCGAAGCCAGCTACCAGATCGACGGCGGTGCATCTGTCGCCATGGAGGTCAGTGCCGGGGATCTCTGGAGTATGGCCAGTTCACTTTGGGATACTGCCTCCGTGACGCAGGACTACCACGCCATCACCATAACGGCCACTGATGCGGCCGGCACCTTCAGCCGCGACATCGAGGTCAAAGTCAGTGCTGATGAGAGAGTCCCCATAGCCGACCTCTACTCTCACTTCGCTGCCTTCCAGGGATACTATGTCACCCTTGAGGGCACGGTGCCATATGCTGCCATTGGCCCATCGACTACCTTGGGCATCCCGGAAGGCATTGGCGGCTTCAAGCTGAGTGATGGCCCGGGTGATGCCAATGCCATCATCATTATCGCCGGTGAGTGCTTCTCTCCCCCTCTTCCCACACAGTCCAAAGTCCAGGGCGGGTCCCTGAGAGTAGTGGCGGTGCCCCTCCGTCTGACCTGGGATTTCCTCACCTCGAGCACAGAGTACCAGCAGAGCTACTCCATAGTGCAGCAGTTCATCTCCTTGCTGCCGGCGGATATGCTGGAGAAGGATGCCTCAGACAACATAGTGGCAGTCAGAGGGCTGCGGTTGCTCAGTGCTGGTGGTATAACGGAGTTGAGTTGATCGTGTCACTCATGTCACAGCTTGAAGCCGAATTGTGACCTACAGAGGCTGGCCGCTCACTGCTGCCCACACTACCTGGGGCAGCATCACCACGCGGCAGCCCCCCCGATCCCTCAAGGCTTGCTGAAGCTGATCTGCGCAGCCTCCGCAGGGGGTGATCACTACCTTACTTTTGATACTGGCAGTCAGCCTCTCCATCTGCTCTGGCCTGGTGCAGCACAACTGGTGGTCCAGTTGATTCAACTCCAAGCCCTGAATGCGGCTGAAGATACTTGAAATTGCCTCCAGATCGGGCATCGTTTGATTGAGTCTGTTGTAGAAGTAGTGGCAGCCGGCGTAGTAGTCAGCCTGGAGTTCCAGCCTGCCACCGCGAAAGAGACGTTCCAGCAGGGTCGGATACCACATAATCTCCTCGGGAACATCCTCCTTGAATCGATGGTGGACCAGGTCGCAGCCCACACAGAAGGCCACGATTTTGCTTGCGCCCGCTTTCCGAGCCTGGCTCAGGTTGGCTTCCAGGAACTCCGCCGCCAGAGCATCAGCCCTCTTCAGTTCCTCGTCGCTCTTGCTCTTCAATGCCTGACGGTAGAGAAGATTGCCGCAGCAGTATTCCTTGGGAAGTAGAGTGTAGTCAATCCCATAGTGCCTGAGCAGGCTGCCGAAGGCCTTCATATCATCCGGCACCATGGATGGCAGGAAGCAGCTCGCTATCACAGCGTACTCCGCCCTTTCCGTCACCCGGAAACCCATCTCCTGCAGCAGCCTGGCCCTCTCCCCTGCCTCAGCCTCCCCCTGCACCATGCCGCTCTCCCTGATCTTGGCTATCAGGCTCTCATTCAGCATCTTCGTCGTATCCCTTCTGTGAAACCATGAGCCTGTCTATTCTGTGGCCATGGTTCACAGATCGCCCTTTGGCCTCTAGAGCTTTCTGAACTTCGCCTCCTCCTTTCCGGATTCACCATTCACGAGCGCACCATGATCAGGGCCATCTTGAACCTTTTCCCTGCCTTCAGGGCATGAGGCTCATTGGCTGGCATGATCACCATCTCGCCTTCCTTCACGCCAAGCCCCTTGCCTGAGATAGTGACCTCTGCCTCGCCATCGAGTATATAGACCAGGGCATCGAAGGGTGCCGTGTGCTCGCTCAAGCCCTGCCCTTGATCGAAGGCAAAGACGGTCACTGTGCCCGTCTTCTTGCTGATAACCTCTCTGCTGACCACTGAGCCTTCCTGGTAATCCACCAGATCGGCCATTCGGACAACCCTGGCCGTCAGTTGCTCGGCCGCCTTGCCCTTGTCGTCATGTTTCATTCCTCGAGCCTCCTTCTATTATCGAGGGATCGCTAAGCGAAGCCATGCTCTTTGTGCTTCTGGGCAATGGTCTCGGCCAGAGCCTCCAGGTTCGTGAAAACCTCTTCCCTCGGGAATCCCTTGCTGATGACGGGCGGCAGCACCTCCACCTTGAGGTTGGGAATCATGCCGCTGATCTGCTCCACTGCCTTACTCCCCCAGCCGTATGAGCCGATAATAGAGACAAACTGCAGTTTTGGCCTTATGGCATTAGCCAGGAAGGCAGCATGAGCCACGTTGGGATGCGGGCCGACCAGAACAGTAGGTGTGCCGATGACCAGGGTGCCGGCGTCTACCAGGGCCATAGCCAGCTTGCCTATGTCAGTAGCAGCCAGGTTGAATTGGATCACCGTCACGCCCCTGTCGGTGAGAGCATCAACGAAGTATTCCACCATCCTCTGTGTGCTGCCGTGCATGGATATGTAGGGCAGCACAACGATGTTCTTCGGCTTGCCGGACACCCAGTCTCGATATGCCTCCATGATGAAGCTGGGCTTGTTGTGCATCGGGCCATGGCTGGGCCCGATGATATCAATGCGGTAGCCCTTGAGCCTTTCCAGATGTTTCTCGATGTTGCTGCGGAAGGGCATCATGATCTCTGCATAGTATCTCTTGGCGGCCTCATAGAGTTGTCCTTCATCAGTCATATACAGGTCTGTTGTGGCCAGATGCGAACCGAAGAGGTCGCAGGGGAAGAGGATACTCTCTTCCCTGAGGTATGTCAGCATGGTCTCGGGCCAGTGCACCCAGGGGGCATGGATGAACTCCAGCGTTCTGTCTCCTAACGAAATGGTCTGTTTATCCTCCACGGTGATGAACCTGTCCTCTGGAATCAGCAGGAGGTCCATGAGCATCCCCTTGCACTTGGGCGTGGTCACCAGCTTAGCCCCGGCATATCTTTCCAGCACCTTGGGGAGCGTGCCGGAATGATCCTGCTCGGCATGATTGGCGATCACATAATCGATGTGCTTACAGTCGAGCAGGTCCAGATGATGCATCAGCACCCATTGCATGGCAGGGTCCACCGTGTCGATGAGAGCCGTTTTCTCACTGCCTTTGATGAAGTACGAATTGTAGCTCGTGCCGTCAGGGAGCGGTATGAGCGAATCGAATAGCCGTCTGTCCCAGTCTATCGCCCCCACCGCATAGATTCCGGATCGTATTTCTCTTGGTTTCATGTTATCCTCCTACACCGATTACCTGCTATCTATGTCGAACCCTCCGTGAGCCTGAAGAGACAGTGGCGAATGCTTCCAATTCTGGCGATGCCCGGTCGCCTTGTCAAGAGCAGGCGAAGATCCCAAATCCGTGGATTCTCAAAGTGGCTGTCAGATCCCTGACCTGACCACGTCATTCCTGCGTATGCAGGAGTCCGGGAAACCCCGAAACCCTATTGACAACCACTACATGTTGTGCCATAATCTGGCCCTACCGCAATCTATAGGATCAATCCACCGATGAAGTGTCCCTACTGTGACTATCAGGATTCAAAGGTTATTGACTCTCGCGGCATGAGCGAAGGGGTGCGCCGTCGCCGCCAGTGCCTGCATTGTCATTCGCGGTTCACTACCTACGAGCGTGTTCAGTCAGGCACCTTCCTGGTTATCAAGAAGGACAGTCGGCGGGAGGAGTTCAGCCGCGACAAGCTGGTCACAGGCATTCGCAAGGCCTGCACCAAACGGCCCATATCCAACGACGATATCGAGCAACTGGTGGACAGGGTTGAGGGGGAGCTTCATCATCTGGGCAAGATTGAGGTGCCCAGTCCCACCATCGGTGAACTGGTGATGAAGCACCTCAAGGAGCTGGATCGTATCGCCTACATGCGCTTCGCCAGCGTCTATCGGGAGTTTACCGATGTAGATAGCTTCCGTCTGGAAATCGATGCCTTGGTCAAAGGTCAGGAGAAGGCTGTCTCTGCCCAGTTGCCTCTGATCCCTCAGGAAGGGTTCATTGCATCAGCCAGGTCAGCCAGAAAAGCGCGCAAAAGGGAACTGGGTACAAGGAGGTAAGGCTCGTGTCCGATAGCGACGTGAAGAAGAAAGAAACAGATCGGCTTGCCCGCGATCAGATAGCCCGCGCTATCTTTGCCGCTGTCGAATCTGCTGGTATTTCCGACCGCAATGTGGCTGAGCAGATCACCGGTCAGGTGATCGAACGGCTGGAGCGGGGAAGGATGGGAACCAGACTGCCGCTTCCAGGCATGGAGGATCTCGTCGTCAAGGGGAAGCAAAAGGGCAAACGCAGCTCGCCACCGATTGAAATCAAGGGCATGGTGAAGGAGGCTCTGAAGGAAATGGGACATCCTGATATCGCTGAAGCCTACTCTGAAATGAAAGACGTTTGTGTGAAACCCGCTCCGGCAGCAACCCCCGGAGGGATTGGCCTGGAGTTGACCCCCAATGCCATGAGAGTGCTGGAGAAACGGTATCTCAAGAAAGACCTTGATGGTCAGGTGGTAGAGACCCCTGAGGTGATGTTCCGCCGTGTTGCTCGCTTCATTGCCTCTGCGGAGATAGCCTTCGACTCTCAGGCCGATGTGCGAGCGCTGGAGCAGCAGTTCCTCGACATGATGACCAACCTGGAGTTCCTGCCCAATTCACCTACTCTGATGAACGCCGGCAGGGAACTGGGACAGCTCTCTGCCTGTTTCGTTCTTCCCATCGATGACACTATGGAGTCCATCTTCGAGGCTGTGAAGCAGACGGCGCTGATTCACAAGAGCGGTGGAGGCACCGGCTTTTCCTTCTCCAGGCTCAGACCTGAGAGCGACCGGGTGGGCTCTACCGGAGGCATTGCCAGTGGCCCCGTCTCCTTCCTCCGCGTCTTTGATATCGCCACCGATGTCATCAAGCAGGGCGGTATGCGCCGAGGAGCCAACATGGCCATCCTCAGTATCAGCCATCCTGATATCCTCAAGTTCATAACTGCCAAGGAGAAGGGCAACACCTTCAGCAACTTCAACCTCTCCGTGGCCATCACTGAAGACTTCATGCATGCTGTGAACGAGGAGCGTGACTATGATCTCATCAACCCCCACACCAATCGGGCTGAGGGGAAGCTCAATGCTAAGGAGATCTTTGACCAGATAGTGGATATGGCCTGGAGGACAGGTGATCCGGGCATCGTCTTCATCGACCGCATCAACCGCGATAACCCCACTCCGAAGCTAGGTATGATCGAGAGCACCAATCCCTGTGGTGAACAACCCCTGCTCCCCTACGAGTCCTGCAACCTGGGCTCCATCGTTCTCTCCAGGATGCTCCGTGAAAAAGATGGCAGGATGGAGGTGGACTACGAAAAGCTCTCCAGGACGATCAGGCTGGCGGTCAGGTTCCTGGACAACACCATTGAAGTGAACAAATTCCCCACCCCGCAGATAGAGAAGATGACCAGGACCACCAGAAAGATCGGCCTGGGGGTGATGGGCTTTGCCGATGCCCTGATCTGTCTGAGCATACCCTATGACTCCGAGAAGGCGCTGGAGGTTGCCGAAGACCTGATGAGCTTCATCACTAAGGAAGCCACCGCTGCCTCGGCGGAGTTGGCCAGGGAGAGAGGTGCCTTCCCTGCCTTCGAAGGCAGTATCTATGACGTAAACGGCGGCCCCAGGCTCAGAAATGCCGCCCGCACCACCATCGCCCCCACGGGCACCCTGAGCATCATTGCCGGCTGCTCCAGCGGCATCGAACCCCTCTTCGCTCTCTCCTATATCCGGACTATCCTTGAGGGAGAGCGCCTGCTGGAGGTCAACCCCTACTTTGAGGAGGCTGCCCGGAAGGAAGGATTCTACGACGAGAATCTGATGAAGGAACTGGCCGCCCGGGGAAGCGCTCGCGGTATGGACAAAGTACCCCAGTGGGTGCAGCAACTCTTCGTTACTGCCCACGACATCACGCCGGAGTGGCATGTGAAGACCCAGTCCGCCTTTCAGAAATATACCGACAACGCCGTCTCCAAGACGGTCAACTTCCCCCATGATGCCACGCGGGAGGATGTGGCCAGGGTCTTCCGTCTGGCCTATGAGCAAGGGTGCAAGGGGATCACCATCTATCGTGATCGGAGCAAGGAAAGCCAGGTGCTGAGCGTCAGCCGGGAGGACACTGCTGTCAAGGAGAAGGAACAGAAAGAGCTTGCCCCCGCGGTCCGCGCTCCGCGCAAGCGACCCCGCATTACCAGTGGCCGTACCGAGAGGGTATCCACTGGCTGCGGACACATCTACGTCACTGTCAATAAGGATGAGAAAGGGATCTGCGAGGTTTTCTCTACCCTGGGCAAGGCCGGAGGCTGTGCCTCAGCCCAGCTCGAAGCCATCTGTCGTCTCATCTCACTGTCATTGCGGTCGGGTGTGGGAGTGGATGCCGTAGTCAAACATCTCAGGGGCATCCGCTGTCCTTCGATTGCCTGGGAGGGAGGACACGCCGTCCTGTCATGTCCGGACGCCATCGCCAGTGTCTTGGAGAAGGAAATCGAGGAGAGTCCGGACAGGCCT
>MGMW01000088.1 GCA_001795035.1 Chloroflexi bacterium RBG_13_53_26 | reverse complement strand
CTGCCTTGCGTAGGACCTCCGTACACGTGGTGGTGCTGATGGTTGACGCCGGTTTTTATCTAGTTCCACCCCTAGAGACGCGGTGGCAAGAGTACGAGACGTTATGCCAGGAGCAGCTCGGGTACGTACCGCGGCGCACAGATAAGACCGTTTTCGTGTCGCACGAGGATTATGCCGCGTGCCTTGTGGCGGGTTTTACGCTCGTGAACACGGACGGGCCTTATTTGTTCGCAGACGGGTACGTGGTGTCGCCTGCGCTCAGCCCGCGCGAGAAATATAATGCCACGGTTTTCTGCCAACACGAACTCAAGCGTGCGTGCAGCATATTAAACCGCGGAGCGATCGCGCTCGTTACCCATAAAGGACTTCGAACCGTGCTTGGGAATAACGGCTTTGAACGGGTAAATACAGAGCTTTGGGTCTACACGCCGACAGCGGTGTCCGAAGACCCTGAGTTTATTCCAGTGAGAGGATCTAATGTCGAGCCCACCTACGTCGAAGATGCCCATGGAGAAGTTGCCCATGGAGAAGTTGTCCCTGCCTCCACTCCCGGCCAAGTCGTCCCAGCCCAAGCTTCGAAAAAGCGCGGGTGGCCGAAAGGCAGAAAAAGAGGCCCTAGAACAAAGCCAGATCCACAAAGCCCAAGTAATCCGGCACAGGAAGGACGCATTTGACAGACTGCAACAACTCGAAGATTCGATGCGGGAGGAGAGCTTTGACATCGTCTCGGGCGTGCTCAAGTTTTCCGAGATTGAACCCAATACGGAAACAATCCCTCCCGCGTGGGTCCGTGAGTACGGGCCGGATCGGGCAATAAAGATGTTTAGACTTGCAAAATACGGACAGATGAGCGCTAAGGAAGCTCCCGTTGCAATCAAAGTCGCGGCGCAGGTTTGTGGAAGCATAATCAAGGCTAAAGGTGGCGAACTTAATAACAGGCCGTTAAATTTGACCTTGGTCAAGGTTACGTCGAATTTCAGTTATGATGCGGTAGATGTGGAGGATTGAGATGAAACTCGTCGGTACGTGCCGCTTTTCACTACAAGAACAAGCTCTAATGCCTTGGAAGGCCAGTAAGGATTTTATACTTATTTCGTTAATTGAAAAAGCGAACGAATTAGGCCTGCAGCACACGCGTGTCGAGCGAGTGCAGGCATACTGCGACACGGAGACGAACGAGGTAGTGTACTTGTTTTACGGAGCGGAAAATGGAACTCTCTGATAATTACGACCCGAAACCAGAGGCGAAGCAGTGGTACAGGCACGTTAGCGACGGCCAGCTTGGTTGGATTGTTAAACGGGACGGGGTAGTTAAAATCAAGCTCGACCGACCCGGGCCTCGGGAAATAGTCAAACCTTTTTCGAAAGTGCAATGGCAGTTGTGTGAGGAAACGCGTAAGTTAACGCCGTACCAAATCGGGGAGGTGGCGTTTGCCGCGGATCGCGTGCTGTGCCGCGTGCTCGGTAAGTACCAGGAAGCGACGAAAAGCTGGCGCACCTTAGACCATGCCGAGCAGATGAATTGGATCGTCACCGGCCCCGTTGAAGATCCGGCACGTATGGGACTTTATCGCACTATTCGGGAGCACTTGGGGCGTGGATAGAATTGTCAAAAAGGGCCTTCCGGGTTTTGGTATTGCTTTAGAAGGAGCCGCCCGTTTCGTAGTCAGCACACTCGTTCCTCTTGTGCGGGAGATGCGGCAGGTCATAAATGCCCGCTTTGGTGAAGTGGTAAATGTCACGGACGATTACACGATCACGAACAAGGACGAGGTCGTGATTGCCGAAAGCGCGGGCGGGGCTATAGCGATAACCTTGCCTCCTGTTATCGGCTGGACCAAACACATCATAGTAAAAAGAATTGGCGGCAGCAACGTAACAGTATCCCCGAGCGCGGAAGATCTTGCAAATGGTATACTTATCGACGCGGCAGCTTCAGTAACGATCGCAACAGATACGTACGCGAATACGTTTATCAGCAACGGCAGCAATTGGTATCTTGTGACACAGGTATGAACGCGGAAGCCATATACTCCCCGAGTAAGTGGGGAGAGGAGTATCACGCCTTGAAAGCGTATGAGGCGCTGGGTGCCGGATCGGCCGGGCCTGGAAAAAGTACCGTGCTTCGGGCAGAGCCTCTTGAGCAGATCTATATCGAGCACGCGCGTTGTGCGCATCGAGACCACCCCCATCACATGGCGTGGGGGGACTCGATCGGGTGGGCGCTTTACATGCGGCGCACACGACCTCGGCTTGAGCAGACTATTTCTTTGATGCAGAGGCTTTACAAAGCGGTTGACCCGAGTGTGGAGTGGAACGAGAAAAAAGGTATTTTCACGTTCAAGACCGGATACAAAGTCCAGTGCGGTGCGTGCATGGACCCGGATGACTGGATGCAGTACATGTCTTCTGAGTTCACGCTCATTCTATTTGATGAGTTGGTCGAGTTTTTGGAGGAGCAGTACATTCAGATCACGGGCCGATTGCGGACCACGGACCCCGTACTTAAACACATGCTTAAGGTACGTAGCATGTCAAACCCTGTGCAGAAGGCTGAGACTGGTGTAGCTTCGCGTGATCCGTACTGGGTACGAAAGCGTTTCGTGGACCCCGCGCCCGAAGGCCGCAAGATTCTAAAACGCAAGATCATTATGGGGGACGGTAGTATCGAGTACAAGACCCGCATCTATCTGCCGGCAACCTTGTACGATAACCCTGACCCGGTCTTTGTGCGACAGTACGAGGCCACGCTTAGGGACAAGCCGATTCATATCCAAAAAGCGCTTTTGTTCGGAGATTGGTACGTTACCGCGGGCAGTCATTACGCCGATGCCTGGGACCACGCTTATAACGTCTGTGAGCCTTTTAAAATCCCCCCCGCGTGGTTGAGGTTTCGTGCATGTGACTGGGGGTACAAGACTCAGGGGACAGTAGGATGGTTTGCTGTAGACTCAGAAGGTAATCTGTTTTGCGAGAGAGAATTTAATTTCCGCCTCATGAAGGTGGAGACGGTTTGCGCACACATAGAACGAATTGAAAAAGGGCTGGGTCTTTGGCGTGGGAACGAGTCGGGCATATCTGGGCCTGCAGACACACAGCTTTGGGAAGAGCGGGGAGACCAGGGGGTACCGAAGATTGCCGAGTTCAATGAGCATGGTGTGCGCTGGACGCAAGCGGATAAAAGCAAAGGCTCTCGCGCCCGACACTCGGAAAGAATCACGATGCGTCTCAAGGACCATCGCGGGGGAATTACTACGGCGGGCCTGGTGTTTTTCAACACATGTACCAAGTGCATTCAAACGATCCCGGCCATGCAGACGGACCCAAACGATCCCGAGTGCACGGTGAAGGGGGGCGACGACCATTGGCACGACATGATCTCGTACGCGGTCTCGTACGCCTCTCTGGGCCAGGTCGGTACAAGCGCAGACGACATTCAATTACGCCGTGAGGAGTATTATGAAGAGCAGTACGAGGCAGATCGCGGAAACACAGGCTACGGACTGTAGGTTGTAGGAGACGGGTATGAAAGTAGAATTGGACAAGGACGTAGAAGTAGAAGGTATTGACACGCCCGAGGAACCAGAAGAGCGGCTGGACTGGGATGACAACGACCCAAATTTAGTAGCGACATTTTCACAGACGGAAAAAGGCCGCGTAGAGCTTAAGCGTATCGAGAACGAGATCAAGGACACGTTTGACCGTGAGTGGGACGCTCAAGAGGCACGGCGAGAGCAGATCGCCAAAGACCACAAGACGTTTATCGGAATGTTATCCAAGAAAACGTACCCGTTCGAGAATTGTGCTAACGTGAACGTGCCGATTGCTTACGAGAACATAATCAGGCTCGGTTTTCGTATTGTCGGTGAGCTGTTCGGGGACTGGACCAATGTGGTCGGTACCCTACCAGTAGGTCCGGACGATCAAGAGGCTGCAGATTTGCTTAGTACGCACAGCAATTGGCAGATGACCGAGCAAATACAGGACTTCCCTGCGCAGATGGAAAAGGCGGTTTTTCAGTTTCTTTTGCCAGGAGACGTGACCTGCCATTCGTATCGAGATCCTGATAATAAGATAAACCGGCACGAGATTTTAAGCGGTGACGAGTTCTTGGTTCCGAACAATATTACGTCGAGCCAGCCCGACTACTCGGACAGCCCTTTTATCTGCCGGATTTATCATTTTACTGACGCGCAGCTTTATGCCAAAAAACTCCTTTGGGAGGGCGTTACAGAAATTCTCGAAAAGGACAAGGACGGTGAAGACGATTCGTTAGACTTTCCGTTGAAGGAGGCGCACGCAGACAGCCACAGCGTGACGAAGCCTGACAAACCTACATTCAATCAGCACAAGATCTTGTACTGGGTGGGGTACATGCAGATGCCTGGATACGAACGTCCGCGGTTCGTGCAGGGATATCTACACTATGAGTCCGGCAAACTATTACAACTTTCCATTCACGAACACGCCGAGTCTTCAGAGATCGAGCGCTTTGAACGGCAGACGCAAGAACTTAAAGCCTATCGAGCCCAAATAGATCAATACACACAACTTGTGAACTCCGTCACAGATTCGGAAACTGGTATGATGGCAGACGAGGCCGTACCAAGCACGGTGAAAATGGAGTACAGCATGGTGGGCTCCCAATTGCCGCCTGCCCCCGTCGCCCCGGCGTGGTTGAACGACTCTGACGACCCTGAAGAAGGGCCTGCGCCTATTGAGAAAAAGCCGGTACACCAGTTCACGCACGGGGTGTTGATCGAGCCGGTGGAAGGTACGCTCGGGTACGGGTTCGGGCGCCTGGTTGCTGACCTGAACGTGGCTGCCAACGTTTTAATAGATCAGTATATTGATGCGGCGACAGTTAATAACACTTCCGAGATTGTCGTAACATCCGACGTCAAGTTTAAAAAACCGTTTCGGTCGCGCCCCGGGGCCATGCACACAGTTAGCAGCATCTCGGCAAACGACCTGCAACGCAGTATCATGGTGCTCCCTAAAGGGGCTGCGAACCCACAAATGCGCGAGTTAGTGGACACGTTGGTGCGGTGGGGGCAGAGTGCCCCGCAGTCGCCGGATATCTTGTCGGGGGCTCCCGGCAAGAGCGGGGAGACGTTTCGGGGTATTGCCACTCGATCCGAGCACGCTACAAAACAATTGAGTGTTATCGCACGCAAGTTCGCCCGCTTCGTGGCGCGGATTTACCGCCAAAACGCGCGCCTGAATGCGAATTTTATGGAAGAACAGGAGTTTTTTAACGTAAACAATCATAGACTTGGTATGATGCAGCAACGTTCTATCGGACGCGCGCTTTACAAGCGTCCTTACAGCGTGTTTTTTCGGTCGGATTTGACTTTCAGTTCGCAGTCAGAGAAAGTACAAAAAGCCGACGAGATTGTTCAAATGGCGTTACAAATTCCAGTGCTGGCACAGAACCCGCAATTCGTTCAGCGCGCGGTAGTGAAAGCCCTCGAAGCGCGTGGGGAGCACGAGATGGCAGATCTTGTCAAGGTCACGCCTCCGGCGCCTGCAATGCCTTTGCCCGGGCAGGGAGTGCCCCAATGAGCACAAAAGCGGACTGGCTGTGTCACCCGATTACAAAAGACGTGCAGCGGGATTTGGAGCAGGACTTAAGCGCCCTGCAAACGCTTTTAATTTCAGTCGGCATAACAAGTACCGACCCAGCAGTACGAGAGGTAGCAGCGCAGATCTCCGTACTAAAACGTGTGATTCATAAACTACAAGAGCAGGAGACCACAGATGAAGAGGAAAGCACCTAAAAACCAAGTATTGGATGAAACCGCCGCCTTTGCAGAGGTTGTGGCGCAAGTAAGCAACATGGAACAGGCGTTTGTCCACGAGAACCTACTCGCAACCGAGCGGATGGCACAGACAGTACGGGAAAGACAGGCTAAACCCGGCAGTTTGGGGCTGCCTAAGCTTTTGGACGAGCGCCGTATTCAATATGCGATTCCGGACGGGTTTTTCAGAGAACAGGCTTGTTTCGACCGGGTTTTTTTGTTTCAAGTACGCTTAAGCGGCCGAGAAACCTTTGTCGACGACGGAAAGATCGTCCTGTCCCAGATGGGAAGACAGCGCGAGCTAGAGAGCGCGCCGTACGGAATTCTGGTATCCGCAGGACTTCCCGCCTTGGACCAATTGAGATCGAATGGGATCGATCTTGGGCACATTGTGGGGTTTATTCGAGAGGCCCCTTGGCGTAAACCTGTAGATGTAGTGGACGGTGTCGAGTACTACAACATGCTGCTTACTGTCGGGGACATTACCGGAAGTATTGATCTCGCTTCCGCACTTGTCTCCGGCCAGTGTGCTGTCCACGGACGTGAACTTACAAGCGACGACGGTATTGTCACGGTAGAGCACGTGTACAAAGATCGAGAGGGAAAGCTGTGGAGCCCTTCACAACCTTTTATTCCAGCAGATCAATAGACAGGAGTAGCCCATGCCAGTAATGAAAGACGTATTAGGGAACGAAATAGACGATCAAGATTTAGACGGTTTCGAGGCCGAGGGCGACGAAACAGCCCCTGCAGACTTGGACGAAGTAATACGCTCGGTTGACGACGGGGTGGAGGTACCGCTACCTCCGGAAGAAAATTTAAGTCGGGCTGAGAAAAAGCGGCAGCGGGGCGAAAGGCTGCGAGAGGAACGCCTTGGCCGGGAACAGCGCTGGGAACAGGAGCGTCGGGAGGCAGAACAGCGACAGGCCCTTCTAGAACAACGCATACAAATGCTAGAACAAGAGCGCAGATCCGCGGGCCGTGCCGCCGAACCGGACGAATTAGATGGTATCTACGAAGAGCAGGGTAGGTTATATGATGCGTATAATGCAAAAGCTGCGGCTAACGCGCTTACCCCGGAAGAGGCAGCAACTTATAAAAAAGATGCGCGAGCACTACAAACCAAAGCCATTAAGGCTGCCGTACAAAAAGAGCTTCAAAGCCGGCCCCAGCCTAATGTTGGTGAACAAGCCGTACGTGCGCAATTGCAGATGCAGTATCCCGAGATATTGGGGGATACCCGTGCTTCGGCGTACGCGCAAGGGCTTTTTCTTCAAAAAGTCGCTGTGGGTAAGTCTAATAGCATGGAAACTGTTCACGAAGTCATGCAAGAGACACGCAAACAGCTCAGACTTGGCGGGGGACACGAGTTCGAAGATTCAAGTCTTAAGAGGAAATTAGAAGGCGTGTCACGAAAAAACGTTTCGCAAAACACTACCAAAAACAACCGAATTGTGATAACAAAGGAAATCAAAACCATGGCAAATCGGGCTTTTCCAGACCTGTCAACGGAGAAGGATCGGTTAGACCATTGGATAAAAACGGTGGGAAAAGACTACTTAGAGGAGCTGAACAAAGCCTCAGATTGACAGCGGTGCCGCAGTGTGTTAATCTGAAGACTAAGCGGTGAGTCGGGTATATCGCCGACCCAGATCGCCTGAGCGGTAGAATAAAGACCCGATTTATTGTGCCTGTAATCTTTTTGGGAGAGCGCCACGCTCGCGTCAGTGGAAAAAGGTTACATGGCCGGCAATTTTTCAGCAAGACCAAATCAAGAGATAGACAGGCCTAAAAAGGCCGTGCGCAAAGATCCGCGTTTCAAGCCTACGACGGGCGGGTTTGTCGAGATGAAGCTCGAAAACAAAGACCCGAGCAAGACGTACGTGCTTGTCGATGAATCGGTGCGGGATATGCGCGATCACTATTACGCACTGGGTTACCGTCCTGAAGTTGCAAAGGACGGCGGGGTGTGTTTCGCCGCCGGTGTCACGGCCGAGCCGGGACGCAAGATAGAGGCGCGCGGATGCACACTAATGTCCATTGATAGCAAAGTTCGAGAGCAAATAGACCAGGAGGGGTTGGAATACGCCCGCGGACGTATGGAAGAAATCCGCAGAGCAAGCCACGTCAAGGATATTGGGAGAGATTATCGCGGAAGTGTCGGCACGGGTGCCGGCATAGCTCCGTTAGACGGTGAGACTGAATACGTAGATATTCCAACCAGAGAAAGGCAATAAAATGGGCGATAATGCACATCTATACGGCTTTCGTTGGAGCGTTTCCGCGAACGGGACGCCCACGCCGTATGTACAAAGAATGCACGTTGCAAGTGGTCAGAACGACACAAACGACGGTGCGGGTTTTAGTGTAAACATTAACATCGGCGATCCGGTAAAAAAGGTGAGCACAGGTGGTGTTATGGTAGCGCTCACTACCGAGATCGTCTACGGTATCGTGGTAGGTGTTGGACAGTATTACGAGGCCTCTTCTGGGCTTATGCGCAGCGGTCCTTACTATCCGAACCAAACTACGTGGGGAACGGTCGAAGCACGTCGCGGTTATGTTCTTATCGCTCCCGCCGCACAGGGTGTTTGGGAGATTGATTGTGACGACAAAGTAACGGCCACTACCGAGGCGACCTACAGGGCGCTTATTGGAGAAAACTCTGAGCACGTTTGTCCGGGTGTTTCTGCCGCGGCAAGTGCAAATCCCATGCTCGACATTTCGTTGCACGCAACGACTGCAACGCTGGGCTGGCGAATAGTCGATATCTCGCCTACCAAATATAATCGGGACTTTTCCGGTAGTTACGTGAAAGTTCTAGTCCGCGTCAACGAGAGCGCCGAGGCGGGTATGCCTGCCACCGGTAGCATTGTTGCAGGCGTCTAAGAGAGGGTATAATGAGTACTGTATTTTCAGGATCTTTGTGGCAAGCCTTAAAGACCACCCTTGGTAAAATCGTCACGGATAGTACAGATGGCGTGGAGGCGAAGGCATACTTCAAAAAGTGGATGAAGGAAATGACGATGGCCGATGCGTACGAGGATGATGCAGAGTACGCAGGCCCCGCGTACGCTTCGTACACGGCAGAAGGCGCCGAGCTTCCTACGGTCGGGTTAGATCAGGGTTACACCAAGCGGTATATTCCGCGTAAGTTCGGTGCAAAGCTGATCGTGACTAGAGAGGCGATGCGAGACAATAAATATCCGAAGATTATTGACGCGGCCAAGCGATTGAAGGCGGCGCTCTATAACTCGATGGATATCGACGCAACCGACATTCTTATCAACGCGACGTCTACCAGTTATCCGGGCGGGGACGGCCTTCCTCTGGCCAGTGCTTCGCACACGTTGCCCGCAGGAGGGACGTGGTCAAATTTGATGGCCACTCCTATGTCCCCGAGTCGTGCAGCCGTCATTATCGCCACGAGTGCCATTCGTAAGCTGCCGGGACATAACGGCGCGTATGGGCACTTGCAGCCTAAAAAGGTCGTGTGCCCGACCGAGCAGTGGGCAATCTGGGAAGAGTTGATCGGGTCCGCGAAAGCTCCGGAGCCGGGGCAGTTTAATGCGGTGAATGTGGTAAACAAACTCGGCCTCGAAGAGACCTGTGCGATTCCTTGGTGGGACAACACCACTACCAATTACGGAATTGTAACGGACTGCGACAGCCCGCTTAACTTCCGTTGGAGAGATAAGCCCGAAAGCGCGACTTGGATCGAGAACTCACACCAAGTGAGTTATTACTCTATCTCGGCTCGGTGGGCTTGCGGTTACTCAGATGCACGTTGCATCTTTTTCGTGAACGCGTAGGAGGACAAAATGGCAGGAGAACTGTACCAATTTCCGGATGCGACCGTAAACGAATTCGGTTTCGTCCAGACTCCGTTTGGCACTCTTGTTCCTCCGAATGCCAGAATTGCTGCATTTGTTCATAGTAGTGGTATGCGAGACGGGGACAGCCAGTTTTTAGCCGGGCGTCCCCTCTGCACCACGCTTAATGCAGCGCTCGCCCATTGTCGAAGTGGTCACGGCGATATCGTGTACGTCCTTCCTGGACATGCCGAGAACGTCGCGGCTGCCGACGCAATGAGTAATCTGGTCGCGGGAACCCAAATCATCGGTTGTGGTGGTGCGGGGCTTAGGCCCACGTTTACGTGGACTTTGGCTACTTCTACGTTTCTCTTGGACGTAGACGACGTCACTATTCATAACTGTATACTGAATCTTGAGCCGGGTACCGGCACTATTACGGTCGCCGCACCCATCACCGTTTCTGGGGATGGTTGTACGATCTCGAAGTGCCTTATGCGGTTCTCGACCGATGCGAACAACAAAGTAACCCAAGGTTTCACTGTAACAGGCGACGATTTCCATTTCATTGGAAATCATTGTTACGGCGCGACGGCGGGCGAGTGCACGGCTTTCATGGACTTGAACGCGGCGCATCGAGCGGTTCTAATCGGCAACTACATCGCGGGTGCGACCTCGAACGTGGCTGTAGGCCTGCTTCGATTCGTGACCGCGGCTTCTTTGAACGTCTACTTACGAGATAACACGTACATTAACCGCAAAGCATCGAGCACCTGTTGCGTGACCGGTCTGGCGGCGGTGTCCGGGGTCTCAATCAATGAGTCGTTCAACTACCTCGACACGGCGTCCCTCACTCCGTGGCTTACGAGCACCGGAATCATGCACTTTCACCGGCCTTCTGTGACGAACACGGCAGGGGAAACAGGTTCCGAGGTGGTTGGGACGGTGTCGGCTTAAACTTCCAGCCCTGTGGTTGGTCTTGCTCGCAGGGCTCTTGGGTAACCGAGAGCCCTGTTTTATAAAAAACGAGATTTTGTAAAACAGAATGAGAACAGTCGGCACGAAAATCCCAGCCAGTATGCCGTACAACGACATCGTGATAATGTGTGATTACTGTGGAGCGCACCAATACCGATCGAAAATGCGCAAGGACGCGGCGGGGCTGTGGGCCTGTTCCCGGCACGGTGATGGCCGGGACGCGGTCACGTTGGCCGAAGAGGCCGCGGCCGCGGCCGCCGACTATGAAATCAACTATGATCCCGAGGAAGGCGGGCACTTCATGAAGCCGTGACTTTATCGAGCGACAGAGGTACAGAGCTTACCGTTGATGAGATTATCCTTACTGCATATCAACAATGCGGTATTATGTCCGTGTCAGACGGCCCCACCTCTCCCCAGTGGGAAGGCAAGATCTTGTTTGCGCGTCGGCGTCTAGACGCTATTATTGACGAGATCGTGACTACTGGGGGCTGTGCGCGCTCGACGGAGTTTTATGACCTGGCGCTTTCCGCGGACACGTACCGGTACGACCTTCCGGCGTACTCTCTCGATGTGGAAGGGGACGGAATGTACATGGACGCGTCCGTTACTGACACCACGAAAGCCGCCGGGGAGACCGCGATAAAAAGCGTAGCCCGTGAAACGTGGCACCTTATTTCTGCCAAAGACGCGGAAGGGCGCCCCTCTCTTATGTACGTGCATCGTGCTGCCAGCCCACTACAAGTTTGGTTTTGGCCGATCCCGGACGAAGCCGGGACCGTGCGCCTGCCTATTCGACAGGTGTCTACGGACGTGTACGAAGGGGACAAGACAGTTGACTTGCGATCGTACTGGACAGATTATATTACTTTTAGACTGGCCTATGTGCTGGCCCTTGCAAATAATTTGTCTATAGAGACGTGTCGCGAACTTCGTAACGAGGCAAAGGAGCTTCGAAAAAAGGCAGATATGTACTCCAACGACCACACAGACAATCAGATTCATGTCTCACACGGGAGACGCAACTAATGTCCATTATACATCTACCAAACGGGATAGGGGACACACTGGGCGATGTTCTTGCTACCACAAAACCACTAGAGGTCAATGGCAATGTATGGTACTGCCATTACGGTACAG
The DNA here is from genome assembly GCA_001795035.1 of Chloroflexi bacterium RBG_13_53_26. Taxonomy (GTDB): domain Bacteria; phylum Chloroflexota; class Dehalococcoidia; order UBA2247; family RBG-13-53-26; genus RBG-13-53-26. Next base: position 2,968 of record MGMW01000088.1, on the reverse strand, counting down.
GGACAGACGCGGTTTCTCCCGCAGGGCAAAACAGACAAGCGCCGCTAAAAACACTCGGCCAGGCTAATACCAATGCTGCTAATGGTGATATTATAGTGCTTATGGACGGGCACACGGAAACGCTCACGTCGGCGCTTTTATTTACTAAAGATCTTACTATTGTGGGTGCCGGCTCAAGTGGAGGGCGCCCGACGGTTAGATTTATAAATAATAGCGCCGCTGCGAGCTTGTTTACTGTTTCGGCGAGCGGACTTGTTCAGTTTCGAAATATTTGGTTTGCGGCACAAACACAGGCCTGTTCCGCAGCCAAAATTATTGTCAACACCGCTAATGGGTCCGTTGTTATTAATGGATGCTACTTCGAGGGCGGGGCGTATGACGCCGATTGGCAGCTTGAGATAGTGAATTCCGAGGTTGTGTTGATAAAGAATACCACGTTTATTTCTACAGCCACATCTGTTGCAACACAGCCTAAAGGGGCGATCGGTACGGAGATTGGAACAGCAATTGCCGTGTGCTTAATGGACGGGGTCACGGTAAGCGGCGGGACTTACGGTTGGTCCAATTATCACGCGATTGAGTTAGTAAACCAGCCGCCGACCTATGTCGCGATTGAGAATTGCTCACTCTTGCTTGGTTCGGACGTAAAAATTCATTCGATCGCTTTAGGCTATGTGAGTTTTTCCACACAGACGGGCGGGTGCCGTATAGACTGGGACGGTGTTTCGGGGTTAATATAGACTGGAATGGGGTGACCTAATGCAATTGATATCTACACTAGCCTCGGGAGTGAAGGGTGCCGAGAACGGTACGGCGCAGATTTACGTACGTGGCACCTCGACACGGGCCACGTACTATACTGATTTCGAAGCAGGGACGTCGATAGCGACTGGGGCAGACGTTTCTCTTGACTCGAACGGAGGCGCCGAGATCTACGTAAATCAATATGTAGATGTAGTGGTCAAAGACCGTAACGGAAGCACGGTACGGGAATTTACAGAGGGGAAGGCCGCGCCAAATCTTGAGTACATCGGGCAGAGTTTTACTGGAGTGGACTACACGACCGGAGCGAGCGCCACGCGCAAGCCCGTAAATTTGCAAACGATTCTGGATGCGTGGCTCACGAGCGCGGGAGCCGCAGATTTCAAGGTGGATCTGGCTGGGACAAATACCCTTTTGAGTACTGCGCTGGGAAACTTGGCGGGCTATTTTTTTAATGTGACCGGTATTGCTTACAGAGCGGTGGGGGACGGGACCACCGACGACACTACAGCAATTAGTGCAGCAATAGCCGCGGCTAGTGCGGCAGGCGGTGGCGTAGTTTTTTTCCCTAAAGGTACATATAGAATAGCCAGTGCGCTTTCTCTTCCGAGCAACGTCAGTTTGCTTGGAGTAGGACCGTACTCTTCTGTTATAACAATAGACCACGCTACGGCCAGTGCCATAGCCCCGGCCGGGACAGCGGGTAACGGTTTTCAATTTATACGCAGTATTGGAATAACGGCGGCTCAAGCCAACACGGGTATAGGTATTGATATACCGGCAGATACACAGCTTATACTTGAGAATTGCTATTTCGGGGGGGCAAATTTATACAAATTGGTGTGGTGTACGTATAACGGGTCTTATATCGATATTAAGAATTGTGTGTTCGAGCCGGGGGCTACAGCTGCCAGCGCACATTGCGTAGTGTTATCAAACCAGACGGTGGTTGGCACAACCTGGGGAGAGGTAACGGGGTGTGTGTTTCAATTTTCCGCAGCCCAGGCCAGCAACCAGCCCTGCATGTTGCGTGTAGGCGGCGGGTCTGTGACGGGCTGCACTTTTGATGCGTCTGCTATTACTGCCGCAATAACTGCGAGGTTTATATCTGCCGGAAGCGGAGCTGGTTTCGGCCAGGCCGTTAGAGGCTGCCAGTTTGTAGGAAGCGCCACGGCCACCACGAACGCTTTTTGGTTCCCGAACGATTCGGAGCTTTATGAAAACGGAAATTATCTAGACGGCAATATGTCGGCCATGTACGAAGTAATAGCTCCGTTCAATGGCGCGAGTGACACATCCTCGTTTACTGGATCTAGAGAAGGTCGTAAAACTACTGTAACTAACAACATTGCCGCCGTCACTCTTGAATCAGACCAGTACGGTTTTATACAACTTATAAGAACTGCGGCAGCGGCCCAGATCATAAATGCTCCCGTAATTACAGAGGGCTCCTATTTTACCTTGTTTATCAATAACAATCAGGGAGTTGGATCGGGGAACTTTACGCTGTCTTCTACGTATTTTAGGCAGAGTACTGGCGTTTTTGCGGTAGCAGCTAATAATTGTCGCGTGCTGCACTTTCGTGCTATCGCTATCAGCACCACAATAAAGTGGAATTTGATTTCCGATTCAGGAGATATGGCTGTCTAATGGCCCAAAAACCGATACCACTGACGAACATGCAACGCAGCTCGCTGGACGAGCTAAGCGGCGGATCTGCTATTGCCATGAACGTGGTATCGGACAAACTCGGGGCCGTGTACAAGCGTCCCGGACTAAAAACTTCAGATAACTTGCCCGGTTCTGTTATTAACGCAAGCGGTCTTACTTCTGTTCACGCTTCCTACGGCGGTACCGTGTACGCGACAGGACCGGCTTACGGTGTCTCGGACATTTACAAGCTGGCGTCCGGGGGGGTTTTGAATTTATCCTTTGATCTGGCGACACGCCTTCTCGGCACGTCCCGCCCCGTGCTGGCCGAGACCGAGGCTTTGCTTGTGTTTGTTGCCGGGGACGATCCACAAAAAGTAGTGCTCACGACCGATGTTTCAAGCCGGCTTGGAGGCACACCGCCTAAAGCCACGCACGTGGTCGGGAACCGACTGCGTCTTGTAATGAACGACCCGACTGTTGATAAGAGCAAGTTGCGGTATTCAGACTTCGCCACGGGTTCAGTCTACGCAGGTAACGAAATATGGTCCTTTGG
>MGMW01000087.1:196-12312 GCA_001795035.1 Chloroflexi bacterium RBG_13_53_26 | reverse complement strand
GGGCAGCGGGAAATTCCCTTCGGTAGAGGCAATGATGATGGTTTTGCCAGAGGATGATGGCCCGAACTGCTTGGTCAAATCCACCGTGATAGTAAGGGTGTTGCCGTTTACGGAAAGCTCTACATTCTTCACCGATAACCTCCGCACTAGAAAATGTGGATCGGATAACACATCTGCCGGCATTCTACAGCGCGGATGCCGGAAAAGCGAGTATTGCGCTCTTTATTGAGGGTTTCCATCCGGCTTCACCGACTAATCAGTACAGAGAGGTATCAAGATAGGGAAGATTTAGCATCAAGCTGGCAGGCGCTGAGGGAGCGATGAACTGCTGCCTGTAAATGGTCACTTGGGCAGTGGGGAGCTAATAGTGAAACCGACCTGGGAAGGTCGGTTTCATGCGTTTTCGAGGGAGTGAAGAGTGATATGGATTGGCTGCTGTTTGGATTGATCTGGTCATTCGAGACGGTGTTCGTTTTTGGCTGCCTGGCAGTCGCCGGTCGGCGCGGAAGCTCGAATCCCGGAGCCGACCATAAGTCATACTCGACCGTCCAAACACGCGTTCAGAGCGCTCCGATACCCTGACTGTAGAAGCATTTCTTGTGGCCTGACCCAAGGGGGGATGGCGAAGGCCGATAGCGACAGCACAAGGAAGGGGGGTTGTTCAGGTCTACTCAGTTTGCCACCCCTGTCACGGATGGGCACAGGGGTGGCATGGCCTGACCCCACCCCCTTTGTTTCCAAGCCAGGATTGAGGGTTTCCACCCGGCTTCACCGACTAACTTCTATAGGGAAGCCATACCCCATAGAGAATGAGCACAAAGAGATCGTACCTGTCACGGTTAGCAACAGGCTTCTTGAGGGAGTTCGAGATGCTGGAACGCAATTTTACCGACGTCAGGTGGTATGTGAAGGCTGGGACAATTGCCAACAATGGCAGTTCTCAGCATATTCCCGTGTGGGTCAGTAGCGATGGGGCATTGGTCTTGCCCGTGAGAACCAACGGAGACACCAGAGCGGTGGTTGGCTCACGGATTCGCATGTTAGGAGGCATATGGAATGCCTGTAAGACCGGTGACCTGGGCACCATAACTGGTATACGGGAGAACGGAGAGGATGCCCCAAGAAGCTGGTTCGTCATGCTGGACAAAGGCTGCGACTCATACATATTCGATGGTGAATTTGAGGTGGCTGGATAGATAGCAGAGATACAAATCAGAACAGGAAAGATACTGGTCTTCGTGAGGCCCACAGGGCTTCATCTACTATCTTCAGTTTGCCCTTTCTGTATTGCTCGGCTAGCTCGGACAAGACCTCATCGTATTTCGTAACGAAATCCTGTATCGCTTGCATGAAACAGTAGTAAGCGAACACGGAGTAGCTATCTTCAGACCTGTCGGCCAGTTCAGCTATCACAGCTTCCCTGATTCGGTTATCCCATAGAGGAAAGAAATCCGGGCAGATAAGATGCAGAACCTTTACGACTGCAATCGGGCTTTTGACTGCCTCCTCCAGTGATTCGTAGCATCGGATAGTATCCGGGGATGAATGAATCAGGGAAACAGTCTGGAGTTGCATTGCCTCAAGACCACTGAGCTTCTCATGAATAGCTCGAATCTGCATTGCCAGACGGCTTTGCCAACCTTTGAACTCATCCTGGTTGAGAACTCGTCCCATCCTTCCCCATCTGTACAAGAAGGGCTGTATGACCGTTCTGATCTCTTCTTCAGTGATCTGCCCCAGGTCCAGGTGCCCCATGTCTTCCAGACACTCTGCATAGATAGAAGGGCCGGCATGCTTCTGCTCGAATCGGTCTACATATTCCCTGATTAGCTGCTCTTCACCTACCACGGTTCCTCCTTGCCTCTCAGGTGCGTCGATGCTTACTCAGGAGTGAGCTATGGTTGCAGGTGCCACAGTTCCCGCAAGCAGGTCTGGTGAGCTTCCTTCAAGGCTTCATGCATCTTCGCGTTCTGGATGGCAAGTGCACTCAGGCTGGCAATTGCAGAGAGAAGTTCAACCGTGCTCGGAGAGAAGTCCCCTTTCTGGGAACTGTATATTCTTATCGCGCCCAGGACCTTCCCCTTGGCGACGAGTGGGACACAAAGCATGCTGGCTATGCCCTCTCGGAGGGCCTCAGTGGCATACTGGACTCTTGCATCAGCGGCAACATCGCAAACCGCCACCGGTTTACCATGCAGCGCCTCAGCCACGCTCCTGTCGGCATCAACTGCGCCTTTCTTCAGATACTCATGGCTCAACCCGTACGATGCCGTGTGAACCAGGACTTCGCCGTCCTCATCCAGCAGCAGAATGGAGCACCCCTTGACCCTCGTAGCCTCAGCGGTGGATCGAGCGATTGTGGCCAGTACCTCTTCAAGCTTCAGAGAGGAAGTGACTGCTTCGGCAGCCGCGGCTAGAGCATCAAAATAACGAACACGTACCTCTCCCACTGGAGAACCTCCTGATTCACGAAGTCACATCACTACCATGACGAGTAGTTCGCAAATGCCTGGGAGGCTATGCTACATTGCACATTCCATCTCTGTCAAGCCTTGTGCGGGGCAGTATCAATCCATTCCATTTGACGGCTCTCAGTTCTGAGCCATAGAATTGACCAGCATGCACCTGGGCTTGGCCCGGAGAACTCGGTAGGAGAGAGTCTGATGGAATCACACAAGGATAGCCGCCTGGCGTCGTTCTTCGAACCTCGCGGTGTTGCCGTCATCGGTTCGATGAGGGAATGGGGTGAAGGCTACACCGTCATACGGAACATACTCGACTTTGGTTTCTCGGGCAGAATCTACCCCGTCAGTCGCTCCAGCGCACAGGTCCTGGGAATCAAAGCCTATCCGACAGTGAATGACGTCAATGACCCGGTTGACCTCGCCGTGTTGGTCACGCCCTCGCCGACGGTACTGGGGCTTGTTGAGGAGTGTGGCAAGAAGGGAATAACAGCCGTCATCGTGGTGACCGAAGGTTTTGCTGAGGCCGGCCCTGACGGAGCCATCCTGCAGCGCCAACTGGTCGAAACGGCCCGCCGCTATGGAGTGCGCCTCCTGGGACCGAATACGCTGGGCGTCCTCGACACCGACAACGGTCTGGTGACCGGGCCCTATTTCCACAGTGGCAACAAACCCCCGGGAGGAGGCATAGGCTACTGCAGCCAGACGGGACTGCTCACGTTCGGAGTATACCCCATCAAAGACAAGGCATTTCCCATCAGCAAGATGTGCGACTTTGGCAACAAGTGCGATGTGAATGAGCTGGACCTGCTGCCCTTTCTGGCGGACGACCCTCGGATCAAGGTAATCACCATGCATCTGGAGGACATCAGACATGGTCAGAAATTCATGGAGGTGGCAAAACAGGCCGTGGCCCGGAAGCCGGTTCTGATTCTCAAGCCGGGCTGTAGTGAAGTCGGGGCCAGGGCAGCCTCCTCTCATACCGGCTCGCTTGCCGGTGATGACCGGGTCTATGAAAATGCCTTTAGACAAGCTGGCGTCATCAGGCTCAAAACGTGGCAGGAGTTCTGGGAAATACCCAGGACCTTGTCCATGCAGCCGTTGCCGAGAGGCAACCGCATCGCCATCATCACCGCCACCGGAGGGGCAGGCGTGCTGTTGACCGATACGGCTGTGGAGTCTGGACTGGTTCCGGCGGCTTTCGCTGCCAACACCCGAGCGCATCTGGAGAGGCTTTCACCCAGGTTGGCCCGTAACCCCGTAGATGTCGGCCCCCTGATGTCTGTCCTGGAGTCTCCCTTTTCCATCTATGATCAAGTGGTGCCCGTTGTCCTGGCCGATTCCAACGTGGATTGTGCTGCCATTGTGTGCCACCTGGGGCCACCCATCGTGAAGGTGTTTTCGGAGCTGGTGCATCGGCTGTCGAGCATCGCCAAACCCATAACCATCTTCGGCTATGGGATAAACCTCCATGAAATGGAGGATTCAGCACGACAACTGGAGGCTATGGGGTTCCCCACCTACCTTGACCTCGAGAGCGCCGCCAAAGCATTGGGTGTCGGCGCAGCTTATTCTCGCATTCGGGCCAAGCTGGAGACTCAAGCTTAGATCAAAAAACACTGCTTCTTGATCCCACTCTTCATTGATGTCATTCCGGCGCTCCCCGAATGTCATCCCCGCGCACGCGGGAATCCAGGTGGGGATGTGGGTGCGCTCTGAACCCCTGTCCGCCTCAGGCGGATCATTCCGCACTCGCCTAATGTCATTCCGCACTTGATGCGGAATCCAGGTGTACGATTCCCTTCCCCTGTTTCCACGAGGACAAGTTTCGCAGGAGTGATGCCATTACCGATCTGCCACAGGGACACTACAGCAGGTCTTTGCTATCCTCTTGCTTCTGTTGATTGTTCTTCCTGTCCCTGTCTTTGGTCTTGTCTTTCTTCTTATCCTTGTCTTTATCTTTATCTTTAGACTTGTCTTTCTTCTTAGCCTTTTCCTTGGCCCCGTCCTTCTTCTTGTCTTTATCCTTATCTTTGTCTTTGGCCTTGTCTTTCTTCTTGTCCTTACTCTTCCCCTTTTTCTTCTCCTCTTTCTCCTTCCTTTCTGCTTCCTTAGCCAGGTTGACCAAGTGTTCTGCTGCTTCTTCAGGCGACTTGCCCTCATAAATGACCCTGTATACTTCAGTCACTATCGGTGCTTCGAGATCGCGTTCCTGACAGATTCGATAAACAGCCTGAACACTCTCCCATCCTTCAGCAGTGAATCGCCTTTTTTCTATTTCGTTCTTAATAGGCAGAATACCTTCTTTGTAGATTCTCTTGCCGACTCGATAGCTTCGGCTGAGTGAGCTCGATGAGGTTAGAATCAGATCTCCCTGTCCGGAGATATCCTTGAGTGTCTCTGGTGCTCCACCGAGCGCTGTGCCGATGCTCACCAATTCTTCGATAGCTGAGGAAAGTAGCCTCTTTCTGATTTTTGGATCCTTTTCAGTTGCTTCGCCAATAGCTATTCCAATAGTCAGGATGTTCTTTAGAGTTCCACCGAGCTGAACCCCGATCAGATCGTCACTTGCTAGAATCCTGAACTCTTCGGTTTCCAGGATTTCTTTGATTTCTTTGGTCAACACCGGATCATTTGAAGCCAGGACCTCGGTGGTCGGCCTTCCTCTGGCAATCTCGCTGGCAAAACCGAGAACCGCTAGATGTGAATAAGGAATCCCTATTCTGCCAAAGATATCTCCCACCATGTCTGAAGGAAGCTGTAAGGTTTCCTTCTCCATCCCCTTGGCCAGTCCCACCAATAATGGCCATTTTCCTTCTTTCTCACCGAAGAGATTCTTCAGCAACTGCAGAACATCACGCATGTTGAACGAGGGAACAGCAACGATAATCAGGTCTGCCCCCTCGATGACCTCTGCCAGATCCGAAGAAATAAACACTGATTCCGGGATCTTGACTCCTGGCAAGTGCTTCTTGCTCTCTCTCTTCTTCTTTGTTTCTTTTGCTCGTTTCTTATCGCGGATCCACAGGCTCACTGCATTGTGGGCACATAGAGTAGCGGCCAGGGCTATTCCCATGGCCCCTCCTCCGGCAATGGCTATCTTTTTCGTTGGCTTCATCTGAATTCCCCCGCCTATTCTACGCTGTCATGCTACCTGCCGTAGATGATAAGGCCTGGTCTGGGCCGAATCAAGTTATAGCATTCAGATGTGCTTTGCTCGCCGGATTCATCACCCTCTCACGAGAAGCGTTCTGCTGTCCGATTCGCCATGGTTGCTTGCTGGACTGATTGACCGTGGGCGAGCAGGGTTTCTTGACTCTGCACTGCTGGCATGGTATTTTTCGAGCCAACACCCGTGGTGTCCTGTGATCACGGGTGGTGGAGCTGTGCACAGAGGAGAGGTGACTGATGGATGCAGAAACTCATACTGATAGGGCGACACCTTATGTCGTGAAGAGGCTGTCGTTCCTTGTGGTGGCCGTCCTCGTGGCTGCCTTGGTGATACTGGCTGGCGCGGTAGGGGACGGTGGAGCGTGGTCGCTCTACCCGACGGAGAACATCGCCATCTGTAATGCTGCCAGCGGCGACATCGTCGCCGGGGAGGCTCTCGGCATGCCACCTGCCCAACCGACCAACCTCTCACCGGCCGATAATGTCACTGAGGTCAGCCTGAACCCCACTCTGCAGTCCTCGGCTTTCTCTGACAATGATACCGAAGACACCCACCTTGCCTCGCATTGGCAGATAACCGCCACCTCAGAGAACTACACCAGTCCCGTCTTTGACAGCAATTCGGATAATGTCAGTCTGACCCAGATAGTGGTACCGGCGAACATTCTCAGTGACAACAACACCTACTTCTGGCATGTGAAGTATCAGGATAGCCAGGAGGCCTGGTCTGATTGGTCTTTGCAGACTTCTTTCACCGCTCTCAATCATCAACCTGGTCAGCCGACCAATGTCTCGCCGTCTGATAATGCTACGCCGATCAGCTTGAATCCCACTCTGCAATCGTCGCCTTTCTCTGACCCTGACATCAACGATAGCCATGCCGCCTCGCAGTGGCAGATAACCTCAATGTCAGACAACTACTCCAGTCCGGTCTTTGACATCACCACAGACAATGTCAGTCTGACGCAGATAGTCGTACCTGCGGGCAGACTCACCGACAATACCGCCTACTACTGGCGTGTGAAACATGGCGACAACCACGGTGCCTGGTCCGAGTGGTCTTTGCAGACTTCGTTTACCACTCTCAACCATCCTCCGGTTCAGCCGACCACCATTTCTCCGCTGAATGGCGATAATGTCACCGTGACCGTGGCACTGCAGTGCTCTGCTTTCTCTGATCCCGACTCCGGCGATACCCATGCCGCATCGAGGTGGCAGATAACGCGCACCGCCGGTGACTATTCCAGCACTGTTGTTGATGACATAACTGTCAGAGACTCAGAGCTCACCACCAGGACCACCGTTGCCGGGGTGCTCAGGCCTGAGATCACCTACTACTGGCGGGTGTGCCATCAGGACAACCACGGGGCTTGGACAGAATGGTCAGCAGAAGCCTTGTTCACCACCGTGAACCGCCCTCCGGACAAACCGGCCGACCTGTCCCCCAAATCAGGCGCGCTCGGTGTCATCATCACACCAAAGCTGGAGGCGCCGTTCTCTGACCCTGACGGTGCCCCTGACTACTATGCCTCGCAGTGGCAGATAACCACGACTGCGGGTGACTACACCAGCACGGTCTGGGATGACACATCGGATGCCGCCTATGTCAACGTACCCGAGGGGGTGCTCGATGCCGGGATCATCTGCTACTGGCGGGTGAGGCATCAGGACAAGCAGGAAGAGTGGTCGGAGTGGTCAGATGAAGCATCGTTCACTGTCAGGACGGCGTTCCCGTCTGCCGGTGGAGAAGGTGGACTGCCCTTCTGGGCTTGGCTGCTCATTGCCCTGGGTGGTGTGGCTGTCATTGCTGCCGCAGTCGTGGTGTGGAAGCGCCGCACCGTGCCGCAGAAGGCTTCTCGACCGGAGCGCCGACGATAGGGATAACCAGCGGCCATCTGGCCGCAGTGCCTCTCGAGGCAGACTATGAATGATGGACGATATACCTCATATTGCGGACTCTATTGCCAGGACTGCATTCCTTCGAATAAGGACTTGTTTGCAGCTATTAGCAGACTATTAGAGATACTAAGGGAAATCCAATTTGACAAGTATGCTCAGATCAAGTCTCAGGGAAATGAGGTATTCAGGCAATATCCGGTATTCATGAGAATTCTATCAGAGATGGCTGCCCTAGAATGCGCTATCCCCTGCAGAGAAGGAGGAGGTAGTTCCACCTGCAAAATCAAACGGTGTGTTTTGGAGAAAGCTTATGCAGGGTGTTGGGATTGTGATGCAAGGGCAAAATGTGGATTGCTGGAACCCTTGTACAAAGTCCATCCACATTTGGAATATCATCTGGGACTCATAAAGAAGGAAGGTCTTCAAAACTGGGGCGTCAATAGAAAACAGCATTACTGTTTTAACGAGGATAGCTTCCTCCACAATGACTGCCCAGAATAACAGAAGCAGATAGCTCTGTAATAGTTGTTATGTGGCGTTCTGCCGAAGGGAATCACTCAGCACAGGTCGGCTAGCGGGTCCATCACCGTCCGGCCGCCTGCCCGCAGTGCCTCTGGAGGAGGGACGCCATGGGAATCGCCATGGAATCCGTTGTCGTTGAGTTGATGCAACCCGCCGACCTTATGGAGGCGGCTGTGGTCCTCAGCCGTGCCTTCGCCTACCGACCCGTGTCCAGAGCCCTGTCGGAAAAGAGACGGTTGGACAGGGAACGACGCCTGACCGCAGTGCACCGGCTGATGCTCGGGCGTCTGCCGGGCCAAACACTGGTGGCCAGGAAAGGCCAGCGTATCGTAGGTGCGATGCGTATTGTGCAATGGCCGCAGTGCCAGATTTCACCTCGTCAGGGGTTGCTGATGCTGCCTTTGATGCTTGGCATCAAGAGGGGGGCGTCGCTGCACTGGTTGATGGTCAGGTACGTCTGGTGGAGACACGATCCGCGGCAGTCCCACTGGCACATCGACCCGCTGGGTGTGGAGCCTGACCTGCAGGGGCGGGGTATCGGTAGCCAGCTACTGGGCCGCTTCTGTGAACTGGCTGACGAAGCATCGCTGGCGGGCTACCTGGAGACAGACACACCGGAGAACATCCGGCTTTATCAGCGCTTTGGCTTTCTGGCTACCGGAAAGGCATCCATTATGGGATCCACTGACTGGTTCATGTGGCGTTCCGCCACCGAAGGGAATCGGCCGGCCCACAATTGCATCAGCGGTTGAGGAACCTGATGGGCGAGACGAATTTCTTCTTGGCCTCATCGCCGTCCTGAGGAGACTGATCCTCTGCATCGCCAGCATCGTCGTTTGCACGGGCCTCCCCGCCAATGGCGCTATTCTCGTTCACGGCTGCTCCAGCTATGGTTTCTCTGGCCGCCTCCGTTTCTTCTGTGCCACCCTTCTCCTGGGTGACTGGCGATTCCTCCTGCGGTGGAGCCACAGACTCCTGTGCAGCCTCAAAAGGCTCGGCATGAACAGGGATCACCTCAACAGGCAGTGCCTGCTCTGCTGGTATAACTGCTGATGGAACCACAGTCGCCTCTGCAGCCGCGTCGTGTCTGGAAGTGGTGCTCTTCTTGTCGAGCTTGGCTTTCTTCCCAAACGACACCTGCTTTGGTGGCGAGAATGGTGATGGAACCATGAGTGGTTCTCTCTTCTTTGGTGATGCAGCAGTAGTGCTTCCACCGGCTGGCACTGTCCCCTTGACACGCTGTGCATGGGCTGGTGATGTGCTCGGTGTGGCAGCCGCAGGCCGTTTCGCGGGCTGCGCTGGTCCAGAAATGCTCTCTTCCACATGCGCTGCCTGTTCGGATGGCGTGGCTGATCTGGTAGCCTCAGCCGGTTTTGCTGCCTCTGCCCGTCTGGCAGTAGCGGCCTGCTTCACATCGGCGGCTGACTTGACCTGGAAGCCTGCAGCGGGGGCAGCCTTGGCTGTTGGAGCAGCGGCTGTCCCGGCAGCGGATGGCTTCGCCGCCGTGCTGTCCTGTGCCACAACAGTCTCTTTTCTTGCGGCTGTCGATTCTCCCCCTGTTGCCTTCTTATCGGCTGCTTTGCCCGTATCAATGACAGAGCTTTCCCCGGTAGATTCCTTCGTCTCTGCTGTTACTTGATCGTCCTTCACAACGCTGGCTTTGGCAGCAGCCGCTTCCTTGGCAGTGGCGCTGGCGGCAACTCCGACTCCTATTGCGGCGGTGCGCTGGCCCACAATGGCCTGTTTCTTGGCTGTCTTACCCCTCCTGCCGAAGAGGCGTTTGAGACCGAACGCCGTTCCGGCAGACTTACCCACTTCAGGCAGCTTCGCCACCGCGGTGCCCTGGCGCGGAACGGCACTCTTCTTGGTGATCTTACTACCCCTGTTGAAGAGGCGTTTGAGACCGAACATTGTTCCAGCGGCTTCACCCACTTCAGGCGATTTTACCTTGCCGCTGTGTTTTTCCAGTTTTCGGGCTTTCTCCGGCTTGTCCGGTTTCCTCCGACGTTTGAAGAACACGATAATTCCCCCTATTACTAGCCCGCCGCCCAGGCCGGCGAGAACAAAAATCAACCAGTTTGTCGAGCTGCCGCCCCCGCCCAACTCCAGGGTCTGCTCCTGGGTACCGGCGTAGAGTTGGTCATCAACATAAAGCCGCAGACTGAAGCCGTAGGTACCGTTCTGCCAGCCGTTGGCTGGCATGTAGGTGTAGGGAGCACCAAAGTCACCTAGGTTCAGTGGGCTCAGGTTCAGAATCGACATCTCTTCAAGTGGGACACCATCGAGGGTCACCATGAGTCTGACCTCGGCGGTAGCCATCTGCTGATAGACGTTTTTGACTGTGTAGGATACCTGGACAAAGCCGAGTTCTCCCGTCTCATTGTTGTATGCAGGGCTTATCTCGAAGAGGCTGAAGTAGATGGTATTCACAGTCAGAGTCACTTGCTTCACTTCATCTGCGGCTACGTCGAAAGCCTCTTCGGCCAGCTTATCGCCGTTGTTGTATGCGGACGCCAGGTAGCTTCCCGGCGAAACAGTGGCCTCCAGGTGGCCGGTATTGTTGTAGGCGAATTCAAAAGGTTCACCATTGATGACCTTGAAGAGACGTATGACGGTGGCCACTGGCTGTCCGCTGGGGCCGACACTGTCTACCATCACCAGGGCAGATTCGCCAGTCACCACCAGCGTGGCTTTCTGAGCAGCGGCTCCCAGGATCACTATGCCTTCTGTTCCTTCTATCGTGGCCTGGGCGCTAACCTCGAGCCCATCTACATAGGTGTCTGGAACAGCATCTGTAGCTACTGTCACACTGACCTGTATCTGCTGCTGACTTCCCGGCTGGAGAACAAAATCGGTGCGTGACAGGCCTAATGTCACCCCTGGAGGCGCTACGGTGCTCATGGCGACAGTGAATTCCTCGCTGCTCTGATTGAAGACCACTACATAGATGCTGGGGCCACTGGCCGAGGAACCCTGCGGTATCTGGAAGGCCTGGTTGTAGAAGCTGCCCGATATGGCGATTTCGCCGGCGGCCCTCGCTGGCGTTGCCATAATCATGGGCATCAGCAGTGTGCCTAACAGAAGCGCAAAAATGATGAACGGGGGAACTCGGCCGATGCCCCCCCATTTCCACCACTTGCACCAGGAATTCATTTTACGTGTCATTCTAACACAGTCTCAATATTCTTGTTCTTGTTTCTGTTTAGTGGGGGCCGGCTCACTCCGGCCCCCGTATCCTCTTGTCCATGGCCGATTCAGCGGCCATAATACCTAAACACTAGCTACCGTTAGCGATTCTGAAGTAGATAGTGCCACTGTACGTGTTGTCTGTAAAGGGTGTACCGAGTTTCAACCAAAGGGTGTTGGCGCCGACGGTATCTCCCGACTCCGTGGTCTGTGCGCCGGTGTCATCGGTCGTGGCGTAGGCCGCAGTGGTAGCCACAAGCTGCCAGCCGGTCTCGCTGTCCACGTCGTTGGCCCTCAGGGAGAATTCGTTGCTGCTTGGTGTACCACCGGTATTCAGGGTTGCGGCTCCCCATGGGGTGCTCGCTGCAACCTGCTCGTCATAGGCCCCATTGGCAATGTAGTTGACGGAGATACCGGTCTGCTTGTTGGCGCTGAAGTCGCTGCCAGCGGTAACCGTGCCCCAGTCGACGGAGGCGCTGGTTGCGATCTCACCATACCAGTTCATGTCGTAGTCGCTGCCATTATAGAGTGTAGCGCTCAAAGCGCTGTCGTCCTGAACCTGAGCGTAGGCATCCCAATCGAGTGCCTCGGTGGCCACCTTTCCGGGGGTGAAGCGGAAACAGAATGTGCCGCTGCTCCCTGTAAGGGTGGGTTGCTCGCAACTGGCCTCAACAATGTCCCAGGTTGTGCTTGTTGATGGGTTTATGCTCCACGCAGGAGTGGTGCCCACCGTGCATGTTAGCGTTGCGGCGACGGTTGTGTTGTCGGCCGGTATATCGCTGAAGTCGTCATCTCCATCTGCATCGTAGAAGATGCTGACCTTGACCCAGTCCAGGTCATCCAGCGTGTTGGTGTCTGTTACTGCCACTTTAACAA
>MGMW01000087.1:0-155 GCA_001795035.1 Chloroflexi bacterium RBG_13_53_26 | reverse complement strand
TTGTCCGACTGGTAGATGCCAACGCTGTCTACTGATGGTGCGTCGTTTCCCAGGGTGAACTCGCCGGTTATGGAGTCGTCTTCAGCAGCCAGAACTATCGTCGGCAGCATTGCTACCAGCAGTGCCACAGCTGCCACGATTGCCACAATACTACG
>MGMW01000086.1 GCA_001795035.1 Chloroflexi bacterium RBG_13_53_26 | reverse complement strand
CTCGGGGCGTTCGCTAGGAAAACCAATCTTGTTTCTGTTGATACACTGGCTGAAGTGCTAAATACCATCTTGAAGAAGAAGGCCAAGCTGATTGCAGTCAACAAGAAGGCCTTGATGGCTGGATATGGTCTCTTCTAGTGTGCCCCGAAGGTTCCCCTCCGTGATCGGAACATGAGGAATGCCAGAGCCAGAGGTTGACATAAATTGGAGTGGAGAGCAGATTATGTGTGTGAAGCAGATTTCGATCAGCTTGGACAATGTGCCGGGAAAGCTCATGGATGTGAGCGAACGGCTTGGTGTTGAAGGCATAAATATCCGGGCCATCTCCGTGGCCGACACAGCCGATATCAGCACGGTGAGGTTTGTCACTGATGACCCTGAAAAGACCAACAATGTCTTGAGGAGCCATGGCTATTCTGTAAGAATAACCGACGTCATTGCATTGGAGGTCCCCGACCACCCCGGTGGCCTTCAGGCCGTGCTCAAGCCCTTGAGGGCGGCCAAGATCAATGTCCATTACCTCTATCCCTACCTGGGCAGAGGGGAGAGTGGTCAGCCCATAGTCATTGTCGGCGTGGACAAGACCGATGAGGCTGTGAATGTGCTGAGGAACAACTGGGTTCACACTTTCGGCAAAGAGATCTATGCGCTGTGATGCAGGGCCGCTTCATCACTGCGTCTCTGTTCAAGCCTATTCCCAGTGATCGTCTACCCAGGCCACATTAGACCAAGAGCAGTCAGTCACGCCGGTGATGATGCCGTCCTGGCCCACGTTGTACCTGGCCTTGAGCTTGGGACCTTGCAGGTAGGTGGCAGCGTCATATATTTCTCCTGACGAGTCTGTTGCCTTGACCATATCTGCGCTGCCGTCCCAACCAGATACAGAGGCATCAAGCTCTGTCTCTCCTGATTCGAAGAGGCACAACTGGATGGCAGTGTGTGCCTGGTGAAGCTCGGTGTTTGCTGCCTCGACATTGCCACTGTCTATGAATCGGGTGACAGCCAGCGTAGCTATGGCAGCCACGACTCCCAGTACGACTATCACTACCAGCAACTCGACCAGGGTATAGCCATGCTGGCATCTGCGAGGCTCAATTAGGGCCTTCATAGCAGCTAGATTCTACGATAATGACCTCACAGACATGTCTCAGGAGGATTTGCCAATGTCACAGATAGCTCTCGACTTGGCCTCAAACGTCTGTGTGGAAGTCTGGACGCCTGTAGGTTGCACACGTCGAGGCTCCGCAAGGCTGGCTGTCCCGGCCGCCAGGACGGTGATAGCTGCGTTGCCAGGCCGTTAGAGAGGCGCATAGTGATCCGTTGGGATGGTGCAAAGAAACGCCTGCAGTAGTGGCCTGTATCCAGAGAGATCATCGTCCGGTTGCAGGCTGTCTTCAGAAGTCTTCTTGTGTTGCTCCTTCTATCTGTTGACGGGCGAAGCCTGGTCAGCACGCAATGCCTTGCGGGCTCGCGTCAGCAGCCCCTCCACCGACTTAGGTGACCGCCTCATGACCTGGCTTATCTCGAAGACTGACATCTCCTCCACGTACTTCAATATCAGAGCTTGTCTGTAGTCCTGGGGTATCCTTGACATGGCCTTCTCGACAAACTCACGATTCTCCACAGCTTCCGCCATGTCCGGCACAGATGCCTTGATTCGACTCAGTTGTCCCGGACCGATGCTGTCGATATCCTCTACATGCTGCCGATGTCTGCGTTCCCGCACCTGCCGACGCTGGAAGTCGGCCACCTTGCGATAGGCTATGCTGCATAACCAGGTATACAGGCTGCTATCACCGCGGAACCCTTTCACCGAACGTATAGCAGCCAGGAAGCTCTCCTGGACCACGTCCTCCGCTGCTGTTTGGTCCCTGCCGAGTGCGTTGAAGACCAGGGAGTAGATGCGATCGAAATAGGTGTCATACAGATACTCCATGGCTGCCGGGTTGCCCTGACGCAATCTGGCGATCAATTCGGCATCTTCCGTTGCATCTTTGGAACAGGATTTCCTGCTACTCACCATAAGTCCTCTTGTTGAGCCTTGGCCCTTGTCCCAACCTTGGCTGAGCAACACCTGGTTACCATCGGGTTGCTACTCCGGGGTCGCCAGCCGTGCTACCTCAGGCAGGAAACCAGGGCTATCGAGGCATTGATTCCTTTTTCAGGCTGTTGATAAGGGCAATGTGCGAAATGACCTCCGTTGTCAGATTCAGTTGTTCAAAGGTATCTCTGTTCGTCTCATCAAGCTGAGCCAGGGATCGAAGCAATTGGAGTCTCGCCTCCTGCATTCTGTTTAGTTGCCACTCGAGGTGGAGCCGCCGGCGGGGTTCAGTCTGGGCGCGAAGCAGTCTCAGCGGTTCACCCGCAATGCGCTTTGATTCCTTGTTGGCCTCTATGCTGTTGAGAATCGCCACATGGACAGTGTTCACAACCCGTTTGGCATACTGTGTAAGTTCATCATGAATCGCTTGAAGCTCATCGGCGTGCGGGCGTGTCGATTCGAGTTCAACTTTGAGTTCCACGAACGGCCGCAGTCCCTCTTCGAGTACGAGAAGACCATCCGGGTCGCTCAGGATTTCGACGTGTGCCGCCGCCAGGAATCTGACCAGGTCGTGGGAAAGGAATGCTCTTAGAAGAGCACCCCACTCATCTATTGGCCGGTCCACTATCTCTCTTGTCATGGCTGCTCCCTCCATCTGGTGGCGTTCTCCTCGACGCCTCGCAGGCCCTACCGTCTGACACTGGCAATAGCCTCTGCCAGCGGGCGAGTACCACTCGTGTCAGCGTAGGTGACTTCCTGTTCTTCTGGCTTCCTCAACATATAGCCAATGCCCGTTCTGGTTGCTATGTATCTGGGGTTGCGCTGGTAATCCCCTATCTTTTTCCTCAGGCGGGCGATGGTCACCTGGAGAACATGATCATCGCCGTGGTACTCTGGCCCCCATACTTCGGTCAGAATGTACTCCTTGGTGATCATGCGGCCAGCATTGCGGGCCAGGAGGCAGAGAATCCTGTATTCGGTATGGGTCAGTTGAATCTCACGATCACCCAGAGACACTGATCGACTGGAGAAGTCTATTTGCAGTTGTCCCAACACCAGAGGGGGACGCTGCAGCTTGGGCAGGGACCTTGTCCGAGAGAGCACTGCCTTTACCCGGGCCACGAGCACGTTGACATCAAAAGGCTTGGCAACATAGTCGTCAGCTCCCATGTCGAGTCCGCGAACAACGTCTTCCAGCGTACCCTTGACCGTAATCATCATGATGGGTACGTCGGAGAACTCGCGGATTTCCTCGCAGACCCCGAAGCCATCCAGTCCCGGCAGCAACACATCGAGCAGTACAAGACTGGGTTTGTGATCACGGATCTCCCGCATGGCCCTCTCACCGTCGCCGGCCGTCAGCACGCGGTACCCTGCTATCTCCAGATTATGCGAGATCAGCTTAACTATCGCCGGATCGTCATCAACGACTAGGATCAGTGGCTTCAGCGCCGCCATGCCCGATTGACCACCGGCTCTGATCTCTTGCGTGGTCATGTCAGAAGCTGCATGACCACTGGCATTGATTTGCCTTGATGGTCGATCAGGGGCACTGAAAGAGTCTCTGCGAATTTCCATATTCTGCTTCCTGACAAATAGTGCGAGACTGCCGATTTGAGAGAAAAGTATATGGGTGTAGCATCACCTGGGTGTCTCAGTGGCGGGCAACACTGTCACGATATTTTCTCAGAGAGGCTTGGTGTAGCCGATGCAGGAAGCGAATATGGCGTCTCTTTTACCCAGGTGGTGCCCAGCGAATAGTTGAGGCTATCCCCACTCGAAGCCGTGATCGAGGAAGACACTCAGACAGGCTTCGACAACCCTGGAGTCATACAGTATCCCCTTCTTTCGGACGATCTCTCTCAAAGCCGCCTCAAGTCCTAAAGCCGGACGGTAGGCTCGGTGAAAGGTCATGGCTTCTACGACGTCAGACACAGCCAGAACACGGGCTTCGGTCACAATGTTTGCCTCCCGAAGGCCCAAGGGATAGCCCGATCCGTCAAGCCTTTCGTGGTGCTGGTAAACAACGTCGGCAATTGGCCATGGGAACTCTATGCTTCTCAATATGTCGTAGGCGGCTTTCGGGTGGGTCTTGATCATCGCAAATTCTATTTCGGTCAGACTGCCCGGCTTGCTGAGAATCTCGACAGGCACGAACATCTTGCCGAGGTCGTGAAGCAGTGCCGCCACTCGGATAACCTGAAGTCCCTCGGACGGAAGCTGCATTTCTCCTGCAATCGCACAGGCAAGCTGTTTTACCTTTCGCTGATGGCCAGAGGTATAGCAATCCCTCATCTCGACCGTCAGTGTTATGGCCTGAATCACACTCTCCACAGTCGATTCCAGCTTGCTGCAGGTATCGTGGACTTCCCTCTCTGCCTTCATGCGATCCGTAATGTCTCTGTGAATGCCACGGTAGCCGAGCAATTTCCCATCTGGGCAGAAGTAAGGATTCCCGCTTGTTTCCAGGAAAACCAAATGGCCGTCCTTGTGTAGATGCTTCATGTGAATGAACCTGAAGGGCTTTCTTGTGGAGACGACTCTGGCCATTGTCTCAACCGCGCGGTGTGTGTCTTGCAGGGGCATGAAGTCGAATTGGCTCTTCGCCAGTACTTCGTGTGGCTCATAGCCCAGTATGTCGGCAACCCTCGGGCTCACATACGTGTACACACCCTTTTCATTCGTCTCCCAAACCCAGTCGCTGGTTGTCTCGACGAGATCCCGGAAACGCTCTTGGCCATCGGGCGAAGTGCCTGTCCTCTGGGAATCCATTACGTCTTTGACGACGGCTATGGCGCCTACGATCTCGTTCACCTTGCGCCAAGCGGAGATGTGAATCTCAAGCTCGAGTCCTCCAGCTTCTCTGCTGGCCACTCTCACCCTCAAAGGTGATGTCTGCTGACCTGAGAGGGCAATGACGAACCGCTGTAGCACACCAGCGGCAGCTCTGCGATCAAACATGCTCAGGTTGTCGAACTGTCGTCTCAGGAGATCTTGTTTGCTGTAGCCTGTAATCGCCATGAGTGCCGTGTTGACTCTAATAATCTCACCACTCATATCAATGAGGGCCAGGCCATCCGTGCTGGCATTGAGCAAGGCCTCCAGTTGGTCAGCCAGCACCAGCTTCTCTGCTATCTCACGTTCAGAGGAGTCACGTACCGTTGTCATGACTCAGACCTCCTTCCTGGCCGGGTCTCTCCCGGTTCTTAGCGTTGCCATATGCTTGCTCTTCCTTGGTCAGTCAGTGTGAACCAATTCCTGAATATTCTCGCGCAAAACTGCATAACAAAAACCGACCCCGAAGGGCCGGTTTCACTATTGACTCCCCACTCCCCAAGTGACCACTTACAGGTAGTGGTTCAAAGTCTTCCCTTTGTTATCTGACATATTGGGTTAAGGCCGATTTTTCGGTCTTCTATATCCTTAGTCGTCGCCGGTAGCACCATCGCTGCCCTCAGAACGCACAATTTTCTCTCAGATAGCCACGAAAACATCACAGAATTGTCATAGGTTGCTATTGCAACACGACAGGGTGACTTGACAAGATTAGGAGGATTGTCTCGATGGTGAAGAAGGAAGAGCCCTCTTCTTTCCTTATCTAGCCCGTTCTGCTGCCTGCCAGGGATTTGTGATAGCTGGCAAAGCTATGCAATGCCCGGGCGGCTCGGCGGAGTGTGCTGTAAGTGGTGATGCCGGACCGCCGCAAATCCTGCGCAAACTCCGCAGCCTCTGCCTGCCTCTCTTGCTCCTGGATAGCCACTACAACAGGCTTGGCTGTTGGGCTGCTCCGGTTGAAATCCACCACAAAGCTCTTGAACTCGGCCATGGCTTGGGCTGATAGCCATTTGGCATAATCAGCACCCAGGTGGAGGATGATGATGTCTATTTGACGTTCGGTACCTACGGCGTCCAGAGCCCTCCGAAGCAGGGCTGTGCTGCCAAACAAACTGCCGGCATCCATTGGATTGACCACGCTCTGGTTCACCAGGGTCATGAACTCGAGGAGCTTGTATCTCGTCTCCGATGAGGGAGCAGGTAGTTCGAGTCCTTCTTCGGCGCATGTGTCAGCCGTAGCTACGTTGTTGCCTCCACCACCGCCGAATACGGTTGCTCGTCCACCTGAGAATGGTTTCAACTGGCGGAAGGTCATGCACAAATCGGCCATCTCATCGATCGAACCCACAGGCAAGGCACCTGTCTGCCTGAAGAAGGTTTCCCAGATCTGCCTGTTCCCAGCCAGAGAGCTGGTGTGTGTGGCCGCCGCCCTGGCTCCCGACGAGGTAAGACCGCCCTTCCAGACAATGATTGGCTTCCTGGGTACCAACTCCGTGACCAGGCGGGTGAGCTTGTTGCCATCCCTGACTCCTTCCAGGTACATGCAGATGATTTCTGTCTCAGCATCGTTGGCCAGGTATTCCAGGAAATCGGTGTAGTCCATCATGAGGGCGTTGCCGTAGCTGATTATCTTGGAGAAACCGATCCCCATCGTTGGTCCGAGCCTGGCAAAGCCTTGTCCATGGCCGCCACTCTGGGAAAGGAAGGCTACTGGCCCCTGGGCCAATGCAATCTTGTCGTACATCTGCATTCGTGCAGACGGCACATGGTAACCCAGGCAGTTTGGCCCCACGATTTGCAGCTTGCCCCTGATGGCAATATCTCGCAGCTCTTGTTCTGCCTTTATCCCGTTTGCCTCTCCCGTTTCGGAGAAACCAGCCGTCGCAATCTGCACATTTATGGCACCTGCCTTCACGCAGTCCTCCAGTACCTGGTATACCGCTGCCACTGGCACGGCTACTATGACCAGGTCAACCTGCTCGGGGATGGCTGATACAGTGGGATAAGCCTTCAGGCCTTCGATCACGTCGGCCTTGGGATTGACCGGGTAGATGTGCCCTTCGAAAGCCGCTTGCTTCAACAAACGAAGGAAAGTGTAGCCAGTGTAACCGGGCGGGTGGTTCGCCTCACTCCGGGGAACGCCGACGATGGCAATAGATCTGGGATGAAAAGCTCGTTCCAGGCTTTCAAAGCTATTCATCTCTATGACTATATGGCAGTAGCCCTCTGATTTGCAAGGGAGATACTTGCAACTCCATGTCGCCTGCGGTATATTTGGGATTGCTGGTTACAGTTTCAGGTTGCCAATATCTGGAGAATCCCATGTGCGATCCTTGCAGTCTTTGGATGACCAGACTCTGGCCAAGTAATTCATGACATAGGAGGTCATCCAGTGGGACCTGCGAACAAGATACTGCAATGCTCTGATTGCGGTGCCAGCTTTTCCTTCAGTGTTGAGGAACAGGAGTTCTTTGCTCTCAAAGGATATACCAGTGAGCCCAAGCGCTGTCCGTCATGTCGTCAGGCCAAGAAGGATCAGCGCGGCAGTTCCGGAGGATTCGATGGCTCCAGAGGGAACCGTCAGATGTTCTCAGCGGTGTGCGCGCGGTGTGGTAATGATACTCAAGTGCCCTTTGAGCCCCGAGGTGGCAGGCCGGTCTATTGTAGCGCTTGCTACGAGACGGTCAAGCCGAACAATCGTCGATAATTGAGTTTCGACCGTAATTGTGCATTGGAGGCTGGGGGTTGAGGCCAACAGTCGCCGACATCTGCCGGATCGGGGGACGGGTCAGCTAGACTCGGCTCGCAACGGCTCGGAAATAGGTCCCGACGCTTCATATTGCATCCGAGGAGGAACGTGAGAGACCCTGTTTCGACTGGTAAGGCTCTGGGGGAACGAAGACAACGCAAGAGGCGATCGGCCGGTAGACTCGTCATCGTCAGTAACCGCTTGCCTGTGTCACTGAAGAAGGATGCAGGAGAATGGCAATTTCAGACTAGCCCGGGCGGGCTGGTCACTGCTCTCGCTCCGGTCTTGCGTGATAAGGGAGGGCTGTGGATTGGCTGGCCTGGAACGACGAAAGCTGTTGATCCGATCGAACCACTTGCCGTGGCGAGCAAGGATATCGGATACGAGCTGAAACCGATTCCGCTGACTGACAGGGAGTTCAACCAGTACTATTGTGGCTTCTCAAACGAAATCCTCTGGCCGCTCTTCCATGACCTTCAATCTCGCTGCAATTTCGATCCTGCGTACTGGAAGGCATACCAGGTGGTCAACCGCAGGTTTGCACAGGTGCTGGCCAGTAGTACTGACAGGAATGACTACATTTGGGTCCATGATTACCACCTCCAGTTGGTGGCCAAGGAATTGCGCCGGATGCAGGTCAAGAACAAGCTTGCCTTTTTCCTTCACATCCCGTTTCCATCACCTGACATCTACTTCAAGTTGCCCTGGCGGTTGCAGCTTCTCGAAGGCTTGCTGGCGTACGATCTTGTTGGTTTTCAGACGTGGCGCGACAGGAACAATTTCATACACTGCGTTGAGACCCTGGTCCGGGGGGTACACGTTGACCACAGGGTGCGCGTGACCACTATTAAGATACCCGGCCGGGAAATCAAGGTCGGTTCATTCCCCATCAGCATTGACTTCAAGGAATATGCGCGGCAGGCGGCTGACCCGGAAGTGACCAAGGAAGCCAAGCGGGTGCATCATGCCATGCGCAGTAGCCATATCATACTTGGCGTAGATCGCCTGGACTATTCCAAGGGCATCCCAGAGAGGTTGCAGGCGTTCAAACATGCGCTCGAACACTACCCGGGTCTCCGTGGTAAGGTGTCTCTGGTTGAGGTTGTGTCACCGAGCCGCGAAGATATCCCGGAGTACGGGCGCCTGAAGGCGGAAATCGAGCGTCTTGTGGGAGAGATCAATGGCAGATTCACCCAGCCGGGCTGGATACCGGTTCACTACGTCTATCGGAACCTGGAGCGCCACGAGCTTCTGGTATACTATCGTGCTGCCGACGTAGCCCTGATCACACCGCTGAAGGATGGGATGAATCTCATCGCCAAGGAGTACTGTGCAGCCAATGTGGATGACAATGGAGTACTGATACTCAGTGAGTTTGCTGGAGCAGCAAGTCAGATGCGCCGCGAAGCGCTTCTGGTCAACCCCTATGATGTTGAGAGCGTAGCCAGCGCCATCCATCGGGCATGCACCATGGGCGAAGCTGAGCGTCGATCCCGCATGAAAAGGCTCAGGCGTTCTATAGCCAGACGGGATGTCTTTCGGTGGGTGGACTCATTCCTGAGTGCCGCAGATGCTCAGGATGTAGCATTGGTCAAGTCGCCCAGAAAGCCAGTAGGTAAGCGTGGTGCGGGAACACTCTGAACGACTCAAACATGGCCTAGTCTGTGCCCTACGCTCCTCTTAACTCCCAGGTGTCATTTTGGGGCTCAAACCTTCTGTGCCTGGCTCTGCAGTTCGTCTATATCCAGGGGATCACCCTTGGATGGCTCTCTCCTCAGCCTGATTGCCTCAACCGGGCATACGTCCACGCATACCCCGCAGCCCATGCACTTCGCCTCGTTAATGACGACTTTCTGGCCGTCTTCAGCCATGCGGATGGCGTTGAATTTACATGTGCCGTTAAGACAACTCGCGCACGCATTGCAGTCATCGCTCACCTCGGCAACGTACCCTGAAGAGGCCATAATGGGGACCATTCCCTCCAGCATGTTCCACATCCTGATCCCTACACAGCAGCAGGAGCAGCAGTTGCAGATAGCCATGAACCTGTTGCCCATCTCCTTCTTGAAGTAGGCGGTGTGAACAAAGCCTTTCTTGTGGACATCCTCCAGGATCTTCACTGCCTCTTCCTGGGATATCCTGCGAAACAGCGGGTTCTCTTCCGCTAGAAATGAGGCAAAGGGATCGCCCACAAACATACATGCCTCATACGGAGGTGGCAGGCAGGGGTTCTCAGAAAGCGAGCGGCAAACGCAGGTGCCCACAGCAACCGGGCTGTTGCTCTTCAGAATCACCTCTCTGGCCAACTTGTAGGGCATGACCTTCTCCGACGGGATCAGGTGCATGTCCTTTTTCTGGGTGACCAGCTTGATGGCATCCTGCAGCTTGACTACCTTGCCATGGTAGATGTTCGTGTCCGTGATCGGAGCGGAGTCGGCGATCTGCTGTACATAGTACTTCAGCATGGCGTCGATCTCTTCGGGCACTTTCTGCCGCGGCTCCTTGACGGCAAGACCTGATGCCTGGAAGGCGTGGTAAATGAAGTTCTCTATGTACTTCATATAGAGGAAGGCCGGGAAAAAGTCGTTTTTGTCCTCTAGTGGATAAACGTCATAGAGCGCCTTGGTCAGTTCGTGGTGCATCCTATCCTCCTCTGTTCAGTTGGCCGTGCGATCCCACACTCGGCGTGGAACATCCTTTTTGACAAATCCTGCGGACAGCCTACCACAGAAAAACGACAAGGTCAAAGCAGAAAGTGACGGTTGTTCTGCAACGTCAACGGTGATGGATAGTGCCCTCCCCCGGTTGACAGAAGGCGCTTGCCCTAGTAACTTTCATGGAGAAAGGGGGAGACTACCTATGGATGCCAGAATACAACCGCTAGTGGATGCTGAGACCCTGGCGGCCGAAATGCGAAAACTCGTCGAGGAATCGAGTACGCTCATAGTATCGCAGGCGCAGGCATACCTGCATGGTGAGACTGAATCAGAGGGGAAGGTGTCGGCCGAGTGGACGCAGTTTGCTCTTGAGGCCCCGGATCAGGTCGTTGTAGCCCTTCCTCTGGTTATGGAGTCCATTCTTCGTGCCACCACAACAATGATAGCCAGAAATAACCTCCGGCTTCTTCAACTCCTGGAACTGGCTCCCCGTGAGTGAGCCTTCGTCTCACCTGTCAGGCCCTGACTGGCGGGTGCTTGTCTGCCCAGGGTCGGGCCTGCTCCAACTGCCCTGCCAGGCGGAACAGGGTTGCCTCGTCGCCAAACCGTCCGGCGAAGTGGACGCCTATCGGCAAGCCATCGCTGTTCCAGAAGAGAGGCACGGACATGGCTGGCTGCCCTGTGAAGTTGCAGATGGGGGTGAAGGGTATGTATGCCGCTGTGCGGAATATCCCCTGGAGAGGGTTTTCCGTTGGTGAGTCGAAGGTACCCAGAGGCACAGGTGGCTCAGCAAGCGTCGGCGTGAGCCAGGCGTCGTACTTCGCCATGAAGCGCCCGACCTCCCGCGCTATTTTCTGCAGATCGGTCACTGCCAGCAGGTAGGATGCCGCGCTATGCTGTTGCCCCATCTCGTAGAATGCCCAGGTGAGCGGCTCGAACTGATCCGGTGTCGGGGTGCGTCCTGTGGCTCTGGCCATGTAATCGATATTCCAGGCCAGGCAGGCCGAGAACGCGGTGACGAAAGCCTCAGTCGTCCTTTCAGCATCGACTGATATGGTAGCTTCCTCCAGGTCGTGGCCCAGGTTAGCGCAGAGCGCTGCCGCCTTACGAACGGCGCTCACGCAATCAGCGTGGACCGGCACCCCTGTCGGTGCGGCACTGGTGAAGGCAATGCGCAGCCGTCCGGGGTCGGCCCCTACCTCCTTTACGAAGGGGCGCACGGGCGGTGGTGCACAGTACGGATCGCCCGCATCGGGTCCGGCAGTAGCATCAAGAAGCGCAGCACTGTCCCGCACCGAGCGGGTGAGGGCATGCTCTACTACCAGTCCCCCGTACATATCGCCGTAGTCCGGCCCCATGGGATTGCGAGCCCTGGTGGGCTTCATAGCGAATACGCTGCAGCAGGAAGCGGGGATGCGCAGAGATCCGCCGCCATCACCACCGTGAGCCATGGGAACCATGCCGGAGGCCACGGCGGCCGCTGAGCCCCCACTGGAGCCGCCGCTTGATTTGTCGGTCTTCCAGGGATTGTGGCAGGGGCCAAACAGACGTGGCTCGGCCGTGGTGAGGATACCGAACTCCGATGTGTTGGTCTTTCCCAGAATGACCAGTCCCGCCTGCTTCTGCCGCCTCACCAGTTCGCTGTCGTGGTCGGGAACGTAGTCACGCAGGAAAGCCGATCCTGCCGTCATTCGAACGCCAGCGTACGATGAGATGAGATCCTTGAGCAGGAAAGGTACGCCGGTGAAAGGCCCTTGAGGAAGTCCTTTCGAAGCTGCTTTGCGCGCCTGTTCATACATGGGCGTGACCACAGCATTGAGCACGGGGTTCAACCGCTCGATGCGCTCAATGGTTGCATCCACCAGTTCCAGGGGAGTCATTTCCCTGCGCCGCACCAGATCAGCCTGTGTGGTAGCATCCATGAAGGCCAGTTCGTCCGTTTGGGACATCATTCACCCCCCAAAGCCCGTCCTGTCCGGTCTGTGTCGCGGCAGGATACTCTTGATTTCTTGACCTCAGGAGGCAACGTAAAGAAGAAGGTAGCACCCTGTCCCAGTTCCGACTCCACCCAAATCTTGCCACCGTGGGCTTCCACCAGCCTCCGACACACCAGGAGACCCAGTCCAGCTCCGCTGGCACAACCAAGCTTGGCGCTTCCCAGTCGCTGGAAAGGCTGAAATAGTCGGGCCTGATCCTCAGGCGATATGCCGGTTCCTTGGTCACTAACGCCAATAATCAGAAGTTCCCCATCCCTTTTGGCAAAGACCCGTATATTGCTGCCGTGAGGAGAATACTTGACCCCGTTTTCCAGGAGATTGTACAGAACACGTTCCAGTCTCAATTCATCGGCGTGAACCGGAGGCAGCCCTTCGGGCAAGTCTACTACAAACCGATGCAGTGAAGATTGACGTCTCACCTGCTCGACTGCTTTCTGTACCACTGCATGCAGGCTCACAGGTTTGATGTAGAGGAACAAGCGGTGCGCTCGAGCCCTGGAGAGTTCCAGTAGGTTCTCCAGTAAATGAGACAGCGAATCGGCCTCGCAGGCGGCATCTTCGAGCAGTTGCCGCATCTCCTGTTGCGATAGATGTGCTCCATCAGATAGGGCTGTCTTGATGGCTCCCATGATCACCGTTAAAGGGCTGCGTAGCTCGTGCGAGACGAGGCCTATGAACTCGTCCTTCAATTCGTCCATCTTTCTCCGTTGTTCAATATCTCGAAGATAGACCACAAGCTGAAAGTCGCCCTGTTCCTTGCCCTTCAATTCCACAATCTTGGCCCATACAGGGATTTTGCGGCCGTCGTGGCTCACCAATTCTACTTCTAACTCAGCAAATCCGGCCCAATCAAGATCGGCCCTCAGAGATGCCTGGGCTGCAAGGGTTCTGCCAGTAGCCATATGGCGAAGATCTGCACCTCGGAGGTGCCTCCTGGGATACCCTAGAAGCTTGCAGGCCCCAGTGTTGCAGTCAATGATATGTCCTTCGGGATCGATGGTAAGAATTCCATCGGGCGAGGATTCCACCAGTGTGCGGTACTTGTTCTCAGCCTGCCGGCGCGCCTCCTCAGCCTGCTTGCGGTCTGTGATGTCCACAAGTACCCCTTGCATTCCTACTACGGTGTTTCCGTCGTAGACAGGTCGGTTGTGTCCCTGTACCCAGTAGATCTCACCGGAGCCGGGCATAACCATACGACATTCCCATGGCTCGTTGAGGCAACCTGACATGGCCTTCCCGAAGTTCTCCATCGAGCCCGGCAAATCATCGGGGAAGATGAATTCGGCAAAGCTTCTGCCCATGAATTCTGATGTGCTCCGCCCGAAAATCGACTCAAACGTGGGGCTGATATAGGTGGTCACACCTTTGGTATCTACAGAATACACAACCGCATTTATGTTTTCCACCAGGTGGCGGTACTTCTCTTCTGATTCCCGTATTTTATCCTCGGCCTGCTTGCGCTCGCTGATGTCTCTGGTAACACCCAATAAGCCGATAGGATGGCCGCTATCGTCGCGGATGAAGTTCACCTTCTCCTCAACCCAAATGATGGAGCCATCCTTGCGGCGCAGTTCTACCTCAAATAGCCAATGCTTCGCGGGATCGTCCTGGTTCGACGCTAATGTCTCCACTTGTTCTGCATAGACTTTCATGGCATGTTTAAGAGACTCAGGGGGCAGCATAAGCTCTAGGGACAAATTCACTGCCTCTTCCACGCTCCAGCCCAGAAGACGCGCGTGCGACGGACTCAGATAAGTGATGTTCAGGTTCAAGTCGGTGGTCCATATGCCGTCGCTGACGTTCTCTGCCATAAGGCGATAATGTTTGTCCGTCTCGCGGAGAACCGACTCGATATGCTTGTGGTGGGAGATATCTCTGGCAAAGACTAATGTGGCCACTTCGCCATTGATCTTGACTGTAGTCGCGCCTATTTCAAGCAGTATCGCTGAACCATCACGCCTCAGAACCTGGGTCTCGCGGCGTGCAAGGATGTTTTCCCCCATCTGCCTTCGCCGATATCTATCCGTCAGCACCGCAACACTGTCTGGATGAACAAAATCTGCGAAAGTCATGCCCAGTAGTTCGTCTTTGCCGTATCCCAGAATCCGCTCGATCTCCGCACTTGCCGAAATAATCACCCCGTCCTTGCCGTCGAGATTCTGGAGTATAGCGATCCCCTCGCCAGCATGGCCGACTATCTCTACCAGCAGTCTGTAGTTCTCTGCCGAGTCTCCGGAAGTCTCTTCTGCCTTTGCCCTGTTCTTTGACGTATCCGAGCCTGCCCTGGGTTTCCTCTTTGGTGATTTGGGCACTTCCGCCGGCTGGGCAGAGCCGGAGGCGGTCTGGCTTTTCCCTGATTTTCTCAAGGGGACCTCCGTTTGGCGACTGGACTCGCCGACCTGCAAACGCTTCGGCGGTACACAGTACCGTTGTCGAAGTGCAACTGGGTGGACGCTGCTCTGGAAGATAACATAAAGTGTCAGACTGAGTCAACTTCAGCGTACTTGCCATAAACCAGCCTGCGGGGTAATAATTTGATGGATGAGTGTTGAGCGCGACATATGAGCACGCTGCTACTGGGTAAGAAGGAAGTCGCCGAGCTGCTGGACATGGGGGAGGTGATGAGGGTGGTGGAGCAGGCCTTTCGCGACTACGCTTCCGGCTGTGCCCAGATGCCGGCCAAGGTCTACATCCGTGTCCCCAAGGGTGACTTCAGAGCTATGCCCGCAGCGGTGCCAAACGCGGTGGGTGTGAAGTGGGTCAATGTGCATCTGTCCAACCATGAGCGGGGCCTGCCCAGCATCATGGGTATCCTCATCTTGAGTGACCCGGACACCGCCTATCCCCTGGCGATTATGGATGCCACCGAGATCACTGCCTATCGCACTGCTGCCACCTCCGCCAATGCCTCCCGATACCTGGCCCGACCGGAATCACGCACTCTGGGCCTTATCGGAGCCGGACGTCAGGCCTGCATGCACCTGCAGTCCCACGCCTTGGTCTTCCCCCTGAAGAAGGTCAGGGTCTACGATATACAGCCGCAGGCTGCTGAAGCCTTTGTCAGGCGGTTCCCCCAGTTCTATGTCGAGGCTTCCTCTGCTGAAGAAGCAGCTATGTCCGACATCGTCTGCACGCTGACGCCCTCGACAGCACCAGTGGTGAAGTCAGCCTGGATCAAGTCGGGAACGCACATCAATGCAGTCGGGGCCGATGCCCCCGGCAAGCAGGAGTTGGATCCCACTCTGCTGTCTTCCGCGCGGGTGGTGGTGGATGATCTCACTCAGGCCTGTCATGCCGGCGAAATCAATGTCCCCCTGCGCCAGGGCCTTTTCAGGAAGGAGCAGGTCTGGGCCACCCTCGGCGAGATAATCACCGGCTGCAAAACCGGTCGTAGAGATGGTCAGGAGATAACAATCTTCGATTCAACAGGGCTGGCCATCGAGGACGTAGCCACGGCCTGGCTGATATACCAGCGGGCAAAGGAGAGAGGCGGCTACCAGTCTATGGACATCGTCTGATTTGCCTCGAAGTGGTACGGCACAGGCGAAGGTTGTCTATCACCCCGGATACGAGTTGACCTGGTAAACCACCCTGCTGGCGGTTGCAGGAGCCGTCAAGGAAGCCGTGCCGGAGATGAGCGGCGAACCTGCCTTCGACCTGATAAGGGCGCCAGGTTATCAGGTCAGCCGGGACCGCTGCCGGGGTCTCGCCAGTTAACCTACTTCAGTTGTTTTGCCACTGTCTCGTAGAGCAGACGTTGGGCTGCAATGAGCTTCTTGTACTTGGACTCTATCTTCTTGATATCCTTCGATTTTATGGCTTTCAGCAGGTCGCCTTCAATCTCGGCAACTTCGAGACGGTTGTAGTAGTCCAGCGTCTCTTTGAGATGCGCAAGTACGATCTTGCCTGTCAGTATCGGGTGGTTGTTGGTCACATTAGCATCCTGGTATCTGGTGCCATGCTCCAGTTCTACCTCCAGGCCCGCTTTGAAGTCTTCGACCGGTATCTTCATCCCTTCTGTGTTCACGATCTTGAGGATTGAGGATGCTTCAGCGCTGGTGACAATTGGCGTTTTCAGGGCAGACCAGTCTCTGATTCCGAGTTCCTTGCATACTCTGTTGACTTCCTTCTTCGATACGTACTCTACTGGTTGCATCCGTGTTAGCCTCCTTTCAGTGGTCTCCTTAGTGCCAGCGAATCCGATACCCTTCCCGGGGGATACCATTTCCATCCATTCACAAGGCTCAATGGGCGGCGGAAAGCAAATTTGTCGGGCATCATGTTAGCAACTCACCTGTGCCGAAAACCCCTGCCGGCGGCTAGTCGATCTTCTCGAACACCTTGTCCAGAGCTCCACAGACCGGACAGGTTTCGGGCGCTTCCCTTGCCGAGATGTAGCCGCAGACTGGGCAAACGTAGTATGGGTATGTCTCGCCACTCTGACCCAGGCGATCCAGTAGCTCCTGATACATCTTGGCATGGACGGTCGCAGCCTCAGCAGCGGCTCTGAGCAATCTGGCCATCTGCGGATGACCCTCCTTGTCTGCAGCCTGGGCAAAGACAAGGTATTTTCGGCTTGCCTGGGATTCTCCACTGAAAGCTTCCTCTAAATGGCGCTCAGACTCCGACATGGTTGTCGACTGATCTCCTTTCTCCTCAGCTCATGCCCTTGTTTCATCGGTGTGCTGGTGTCACATACATTGCAGTGGATCATGGCTCCGTAGATGACAGTGCGTGTTCTGTTCTGGCGATGATGTCATCCTGGAGGGACTTAGTCAGGTCGACGAAGTAGGCGGCATAGCCTGCCACTCTGACGATGAGGTCAGCATGTTTGCCACTCTGACGATGAGGTCAGCATGTTT
>MGMW01000085.1 GCA_001795035.1 Chloroflexi bacterium RBG_13_53_26 | reverse complement strand
GACACCATGCTTCATGGCCACCTGCTTCACCACCAGACGGTAGGTCATCACGCTGTCGGCCATTGTCAAGGCATCCGTGTACCTCATGTCTACCTCATGCTGGCTGCTAGCCACTTCATGATGGGAATATTCAACACCAATGCCCATCTCCTCCAGGGTCAAGACTGTCTCTCGTCTGAGGTCAGTGCCCAAGTCCAGCGGTGTCATGTCGAAGTACCCGCCCTCATCAAGAGTATCAGTGCCCAGCGAATTCTTGAAATAGAAATACTCCAGTTCCGGTCCCACATAGTAGGTGTACCCCATATCCGCCGCCCGCTTCAGGTTCCTCTTAAGGACATACCTCGGGTCGCCCTGGAACGGTTCACCTCCAGGCCGCAGGACGTCACAGAACATCCTGGCCACAGCGTGGTGCTCGGTAGGCCTCCAGGGCAGAAGCTGAAAGGTATCAGTGTCAGGTAGAGCCATCATGTCGCTCTCGTCAATACGAGCAAACCCCTGGATGGACGAGCCATCAAAACCCATGCCTTCCTCCAGAGCACCTTCCAGTTCTTCCACAGTGATAGCGAAGCTCTTGAGCATCCCCAGAATGTCGGTGAACCAAAGCCTGATGAACTTTACATCGTGGTCCTTGGCCTCCTTGAGAACGTACTCCTTGCCTTCTTTCCTAGTTCTGCTTGCTGCCATTTTGCCTCCTTTCTTGGCCAATACGACGGGGCCATCGCCCCAAATTGACTCGACTTCTTACCTCTTCCAGCCTAGATAGCATTCTCGCCTACGTCTCCTGTGCGGACCCTGATAGCATTTTCGATAGGCAAGACGAATATCTTGCCATCTCCGCGATCACCAGTCCTGGCCCTGGTCATAATGGTGTTCAGGGCCTTGCCCAGATCTTCATCTAGAACCACCACCTCTATCTTCACCTTGGGCAGGAATTCCACCCTGTATTCCCCAGCTCTCCACTGTAATGGGATGCCTTTCTGGCGACCGCGGCCGCTGACTTCCATCACCGTCATACCAAGAATGCCTATTCCCTCCAGCGCTGCCCTGACCGGCTCCAGTTTCTCTTGCCTAATAATAGCCTCAATCTTCTTCATCGTCTATATACCTCCATAGGCCCTTTCGCCATGTTGAGATATATCCAATCCTACCACCTCCTCTTCACCTTTCACCCTCAACCCAACGACAGCCTTGACAATCTTGGCGATAATCCACGTAGCGCCAAAGGCAAAGACCCAGACAACAGCCACGGCAGCAAGCTGTTTAGCCAGTAAGGCAACATTACCGTGGATCAGACCATCAGCCCCTGCTGAGTTGATGGCAGCACTGGCAAATATACCCGCAGCCAAGGCGCCCCATGTACCTCCCATGCCATGGCATGCCCACACATCGAGAGATTCATCTACACTCTGCCTCGATCTCCACATCATCACGTAGTAGGAGATCGCTGCAGCCACCATGCCTATGGGTATGGCAGCAATAGGATCGACAAAGCCTGCAGCCGGTGTGATCGCTACCAGTCCGACTACAGCACCGGTGGCAACTCCCAAGAGAGATGGACGTCGATGGATCCAGCCCAAGGCTATCCAAGTGAAAGCTGCCGAGCAAGCGGCGGTATTGGTGGCTATAAAAGCACTGGCTGCCAGGCCACCAGAGGTCAGAGCACTGCCGGCATTGAAGCCAAACCAACCGAACCAGAGTAGAGCTGCACCCAGTGCCACCATCGGAATATTGCCAGGCTCCATAGCCTGCTTCTCCGCAAACCCCTTGCGGGGCCCAAGCACCAGGGCCACAGCTATCGCTGAGATACCAGCAGTTATGTGCACCACTGTGCCACCGGCAAAGTCAAGAGCGCCCAACTCTGCCAGCCAACCCCCACTGCCCCACACCCAGTGAGCTACCGGACAGTACACTAAGGTAAACCAGAGAACTGAAAAGATCAATAACGCACTGAATTTGATCCGCTCCACCACGGCTCCGGTGATCAGTGCGACGGTAATGATAGCAAACATACCCTGAAACATCACGAAGGCCAGATGGGGAACTGTTGTGGCATACACCGAAGACGGTTCCTGTCCAACCCCGCTTAGTCCTATCCAGTTAAGTCCGCCGATTATTCCGCCTTTATCTGGTCCAAAAGCCAGAGTATAGCCATAGAGCACCCAGAGGATGCCGATAACGGCAAGGATGGCGAAGCTCATCATCATAGTGGAAAGAACATTCTTCCGCCTTACCATGCCACCATAGAACAGGGCCAATCCAGGCGTCATCAACATCACCAGAGCTGTAGAAATCAGAATCCAAGCAGTATCGCCCGCGGACATCTCAATCCTCCTTTACTAGGTCTTTGATTACACCTGCACTTCTTGTCTTCTCCGCTGGCAATACGTGACAATACCTTTCGGATTGCGATCGGTATATGACAACTCCGTCTTCAGCTCTCCCAGGGGTTTGCTTGCCATAATCCACCTCCGTTTCATTTGTAGTCACAGAATAAGGAACGGAGGTTTCCAAAAGATTTCAGCGATGTTACATCTGCGTTAACAGATGACAAGGTCAAGAGATTCTGAGGATGAAATTGCCTGAAGATGTTAAAGTATTAGACTACAAGTCGTCCCTGGGAGCCTTTTCAAGCTCCCCCGACCCTAGATAGGCACGACCGTACTGCTGATACCCATTTGACGCGTAGAAGACCAGCCCAGACTTGCGTTGGATGTCAAGTCCTCTTTCGCTGCGGCTCAAGGTGGCCTCAGTGCACCGACTCACTCAACCCGTCGTCGTCTTTGGCAGAGGCCGCTGTCTTTTTCGGCCTGATCTTTCTGTAGACGTCTTTGGGGGCCCTTTTCCCATCGTCAATCGTCAAAAGCCGGTCGATGGTGATGTCGAAAAGTCTTTCATTCTCCTCGAGATAGGGCTGGATCAGTTTCCAGTCGGCATCCGTGATCTTGGCGAACTCGCCGCCATTGAGCTGCTCATCAACCAGTTTCCGGTGCGGGTCGCGCACATAGATCGCACCGCCGGAGGCCAGGGAAAAGATATTGGACCCCGGATAAGGCGATTCATACTCCCGGATCGACCCGTCATTGTCATCGAAGCCGATGCCGTTCAGGATGACAAACCCACCACCGCCCAGCGGATCGCCGGCCATGAAGGATTCGGCCAGGTAGTCAAGGGCAGTGCCGTTGATGACCACGCGCGGCTTGCCGACGGCATTGATCAGGGGGCGTCCGGCAGCATTGCCCATGATATAGGCCGCGCCTCCCTTGGCGCCGTACATGAATGTCTGCCCGACATCGCCGAAGACCACCAGCTTGCCCTCTTTCATGATCTGACAGAGTTGATCCTGGGCGTTGCCGTGCACGTAGATCTCCATACCGTCGATACCCGACGCCAGATAGTCGCCGGATGAGCCGTAGACGTCGATCCGCACGCCCTTGGTCGCCGGACCGCAGCCGCAGCCCGTAAACCGCTGGCCGCGGTATTTGTACACGATGAAGCGTCGCCAGCCGAGTTTGTAGGCCTTGACTATCATCACCGCATCGCAGTTATCGCCTTCCGGCTCAAAATGCTCCGCATCGATGACAAGTATCTGATTGTTCTGCTGCGGCGCCTGCAGGGTATCACGGGTGGCAAAATCGATTTGACTGAACTGCGACGCCGTTTTTTCCGCAATCATGGGCGTGGCGGCCAGGATCTCATCCAGGTTGATTTTCAGGACATGCTGCACGGAGCTGCGCTTGATCCTGCCGGTATGGTAGCGCCGGTCGTTCAACAGGGTCAGGGCTGTGATGGCCGTTTGCTTGAAGGTATCATTTTTCAGAGCCTGACCTTTGATGGTTTCAATCGCAAACCTGAACCTCTCGGCATCAAATCCCCCCATAGCGTCCCGGACATAGGCAAAAATCTTGTGCGCTGCAGAGGACCCGTCTGCTTCCGCGAATAAACCACGGAGACTCTCTTCCATGGCCTTGCCTTCGGCCGTTGTTTCTTTCAACTTCTTCGAGATATCGCAGATGACCTTATCCTTGGCTGTTTCGATCACCTTCCCGAATTTGTCGGTACAGATGAGCTGCTTGGTGCCCGAGCCGTCGCCGGTATCCTTCAGACTGAAGATGAACGCACCACCGTCGGTATGACTGCCGCCGCGGGCGTTCCAGTATTTGTCGGCAATGGGCCTAAAGCGCGGATCTTCCCGCTCCAGCGAGATAAGCGTCGCATCGATGGCCTGTTTTTCCGAGCAGATCAGGCCGATCTGCACCTCGCCCTCCTGCAGGGCAAACACCTGCGGCCTGAGCATGGCCGTATCCGTGAGGCCGATCAGTTGGAACTGATCGTTCTGTACGTCATTGCGGGCGATAATGAAGAACCACGGCCCGTCGGGCGATGCATAGACGTGGTGAGTCTGAATAGCCTTGTACAGCGCCTGCTTTTGTGCCGGCAGCATGTCGAAGTCCATCTCCGTGGTCGGCGCCATGGCCTCGATCAGGTATTCCAGGGGATATTTGTAGACCCTGCTCCACAGATCAAGCAGGAGCGCCGCCTCCTCCGTATCGGTCAGAAACAGGGGGTGGTAGTTGCGCTGTTTGAGATATTCGTAAACGGACTGGTAGTTGGCAAAGTCGCCGTTGTGCACCAGCGCCTCGTTGAGCGCACTGAAGGGATGACAGCCGCCGGGATGCCAAACCCGGCCGCGGGTCGGATAGCGCTGGTGGGCCAGCCAGGTGTGGGCCTTGAAATCATCCAGTTTATAATAGCGGACGACGTTCTCAGCATAGCCGACGATCTTCAGGATCATCATGTTCCGGCCATGGGACATGACAAAGGCCTTTTTTTCGCCGAGGGAGGCATAATATCGCTTGTTGATCCTGAAGCTGTTCTGATAGACAAACTCGTCCTCGGCGTCGCGCCGGTCCAGGGAGGTGAAATGGTTCTCCGCGATGAATCTATCCAGGACGTCGTCCTTGACACGGACGAAGTAACGCATAACATCCGGGGGTCTGACATCCAGACCGATACTGCGATGGTCATCGAGCGTGGCGAGCTTCTCGGATTTGTCAATCTTGAAGTGCGGCCTGATGAAGGTGTTTTCAAGATCATCCGCCACGCCGGCATCCAGGAGGGCGATGTGGAACATGTAGTCCTCGTCCAAGACCTGCCTTGAAACACCGAGGGCCTCGGGGATAAATCCGACGGCGCCAATGCCGCCGCCTTTCCCATTGCCCCGGTTATGCATCTGCACGGAAGGCGCGAAGATATTTTTCCCGGTCACGGGGATGGAACAGATAAATCCGGTGACGCCGCAGCCGCCTTCCTCTTCGGTGTTGAGGGCGAGAATCGGTGTCCGCCTGCACAGTTCAGTGCGTGAAGACAATATTTTTTCGGCACTATCCATTATGAGCAGACTCCGTTTCATGACTGTAATCTATATGCTCCAGCAAGTCCGTCCGTCCGACAAGTTCCTTGACGCTACGCATGCCGAACCTCTGGATTATCTCGACCAACTGGACATTCCAGGCATGGTACATATTGACCAGGCGCTGTGTCGCCCAATCCTCGTCAAACAGGTCGGCCAGCTCGGAGTCCGTTGAGGCGATGCCCCGGGCGCAGCCGCGTCCCGATTCACAGTTGCCGCAACGGACGCACTCCAGCGAGACCAACTCCGCCGTGCCGATAACTGCCCCATCGGCACCCAAGCAGATGGCCTTGGCTAGGTCATGGGCGGTACGGATGCCGCCGGAGGCGATGAGCGTCATGGCATCGCGGGCGCCCTCGTCCTTCAGGAAGTTATGTACCTTGGTGATGGCATACTCGATGGGCATGGCAATGTTCTTCTTGGCGATATCAGGCGCCGCCCCGGTGCCGCCGTAGCCGCCGTCGATATGGATGATATGCGCGCCGGCATAGTACGAGCCCACGGCGACCATGTCCACGTCGTTGGGGGTTGAAACCTTGACGGACACCAGGGCATTGGGGTTCATCTCCTTGACCCAGTCGATATGCTTCTTGTGATCTTCAATGGAATACACCGAGTGGAACGGGAAGGGGGAAAACAGCGGGTAACCCCTGACGGCCTCGCGCATTCTAGCAACACTTTCCGTATTTTTTTCACCGAGAAGGTGTCCGCCGAGGCCGGGCTTGGCGCCCTGGGCATATTTGAACTCGATGATCTTTACGCGCTGGACGGTCTCCTCGCGCACCCCGAACAAGCCGGTGGCGATCTGGGTGATCACGTGGTCATCGTACGCCTGGAGTATCTCGGGGTAGCCGCCCTCGCCGGTGCAGGTAAAAGTATTCCATATGGTCGCATTGCGCGCCTTGGAAACCATGGTAGGCAGACTCACCGATCCGAAGGACATGCCGCCGCCGTAAACGGGGGTGGAAATGACCACGTTCGCCCGTCCGTCGTTTCTGCGGTTCAGCGGGATGGCGGTGGAGATCTCGGATTTGTCCACCTGGGGTGGATGGGCGGGAAACTTGAACCGCAGCTTGTCGAAGCCGCCGCCGGAATTGCCCACGTTGTATTCGAGGTCTGTGCGCTGCGGCGGATAGCCGGTCTCGGCCATGATCCAGGTCCCGGTGATCATGTCCGCGGTCCAGCGGAAGTCGCCCAGTGTTGCATACATGGGATTCAACGACAGACTCAAGGCGTTGCGAGGGCATTTGGCAACGCAGTAGAAAACCTCATCCTGGCATTCGAAGCCGATGCATTTGTAGTCGATGGGTGACTTCGCTTTGTTGTGCCCCTCGACCCTTTCATGCACGTCATAAGGGCATGTTTTGGCGCACGTGCCGCAATTGATGCAGGCATCGGATCGGGTGACCTTGTATTTCGGCACCTGGTGCTTGAACCTGGAAGGCATCTTCTTGATTTCTACTGTTGACGGTTTCATACACTCACCGCTTCTCTTCTCTTGAATAGTCTTCCAAAGGTTTCTTTGTCTATTTCCTCGAAGAATATGGCCCGGCCGGTTTCTCCCCGCAGACGACGGGCCTCGCGAATACCCATGGCGCCCATCATCTCCAGTATCTGCGAATGCCAGGCTGCCATGAGGTTAACCATCCGCTGGGTGATGATTGGGAGCGGAATCTTGGCCAGCCCCTCCGGGAGAATCAACAATTTCTCCGGCTCCTCATAGACCCTGGCGCCCAGGGCAATCATGAGCGGTATATCTATGGCCGTCAGGTCGGCGCCACAGAGCATGGCCTTAGGCACGTGCTCTGCCATGGCAATACCGCCCGAAGCGATAATAGTGATCTCATCGCGTATACGGTCTTCCACCAGCCTCAGGTGGACGGCCCGGATGATGTCCTTGAGGAGACGCCGATCCGATCCAGCCGAACCGTTGAGCTCTTGGCCGCGGTAATCGGCCACGATGTGGATGATCTCCGCGCCGCTGTGCGTCAGCTTGGCAACAATGCCTTCCACGTCCTTCATGGCCGGGATGCGTATGATGGTAAGGGCATCGCTGAGCTTTTTGATTTTTTCCTTCAGGCCCGGAAAATCGTTCAGCACCGTATCGCTATATTCGATGGACACGAGGCGCGCCTTTTTGAGTACGGCCTTGTACGTGTCGATTTCCGTGGGCGCAAGGCAGGGGATGATGTTGTTGCTGTATTCCTCGACATCGGATGTGATGTCGACTGCCGGCATGATGATGCAGGTGTTGATCTCTGCGGCCGCCTTCACTAGGGCAACCTTGACATTCGAGATCAGATTATCCACCGGGGTATCGAAAAGGATGGGGATGGAAAGATCAACGGTATCCGGGACCTTTGAAGCCAACTGCCCGTTGGTATCAAAGGTCAGATGATTGAGTCTGCGGCCCAGGTCAACCGAGGTGCTAATGTATTCCCGCCCGTGGATCCCGTCCCGGGTCGGGCGCACGATCTCGGACATATCGGTCCACATACTGTCGAAACCCGTTCCGGTAAACGGACCACGATAACCGGCGCCGGAAACAGGGACCTTCCCGTCCTCGGCCTGCTTCCAGAGGCTGATCAACATATCGGGCTTCCAGAACGCACCACCGATATTGGTGAAATCATTATCAAGGGATTTTTCCAGGGCCCCTCGCGGGCACTCCTGGATGCACCGGAAACAGTTCCTACATACCACGGTGTTCGGGTCTGCCATCTTGCGCGGATCGTCTTTTCGGCGTTTGTGCGCTTCATAGATACAGACTTTCGTGCATTTGCCACAGTTGATGCAGTTTTCCCCCCGCACGATCTTGAACTTGCATACGTACTCCAGATCAAGGGGCGTAGCCTTAGGGTGAATATGATATTTCTTCGGCATGGTCTCTAACCGCCTCTCATGATTTTGTTCATATACGGAGGGTCAGCAGTTCTGCTCCACCATATCCCAGTACTCCTTGCTGGCATCGACCTCTTTCAGATACTCCGCGATCTGAGTCTCCGGCCAGCCGAATTGACCTTTAAGCCTTTTTTCCAGAGCGTCCCAGAGCATCGTCAGCTCGAGGTTGGTCTGGCATATCTCCTCGCAGGCCTTGCAGTGCATGCACATGAAGGCATTGACAGATTCCTCCCGCGTCACGGTCTGGCCAGCAAGAAGTCTCTTGGCCAGGGCGATCTTCCCTTTAGCCGTCACAGCTTCGTTTTGAGTGACAAGATAGGCTGGGCACACCGCCATACAGTTCCCGCATTTGGCGCACGCATGGGTGCTGAGCTCGAAATCCAGGCTGTCAATCTTCTTATCCTTTCCCAGGAGGGTTGTGGCGGCTTTCCCGATCACAGGCGCCATCAGCACCATGAGCCGCATGGAAGGACCGAAAACGGCTGGATGGAAGATCAGGGCGGAGATTCCCCTGGAACCAAGACTGAAGGATTTGCCTCGGTTCAGGATACTGTTAGGGTCCACCTGGGCCTTATAGACCTTCATCTCGCGCCGCTTTGCGCTGCTGTACAGGTCACGGACAAAGGCGGCATTCCAGAGGCCGAGCCCGTAGGGTTTAGCACCCAGCGCCACCGCGGCCCTGGTGAGCATGGAAACCAGGGGCAGGTTGATGTAGTATTTCTTCTTCCTGGAATCGCACAGGAAAGTGGACATGATGAGCGCCTTGTGGGCATCAATGATGTAGGAGTCGATACAGATCTCTACCCCGAAATGCCCGCCCGTCTTCTTGGCCTTCTCGATAAAGGCAGCGGCCGACGTAATCGGGATGATGACCTCACTGGCCAGGATGGTCGGCCCTAGGCGCTTGGTCTTCATGCCGAACAGGCGCTCATTCCATAGGTAGCTCGCCACGTAGCGGGGCGCTTCTTCAATGCTGCCGTTTCGGGCCATGTATTGGACGAAATGCCCTTCATCCTCAGCGCTCCCAAGCTCCACCAGGACGGCGGCGCTCTCCTTAAATATGCCGCCCCGCATGATCTTGTTGGTATCGCCCAGATGATTCTCATCCAAGAACCGGATGACATTGGGGTTGAGGTGCGCGCCAGTCAAATCTCTCACGAACCGATCGATGAACGCGAATGCCTCCTTTTCACCCTGGAAATACAGGAGATGGGGGTATGAACCCTGGGGAACATCCCGCAGCTTGAGGGTTGCCTCAACCACAATGCCGAACTCTCCCTCGGTGGAGACGAAGTAGGTGAAATCACGATCCGATGGTGATAGCTGCTTGACCTCGCCGGTGCCCGTGACGACCGTCATGGACACGATCTGTTTCGACAAGTGGCCGTACTTGAAGCTGTTGATGCCATATCCGCCGGTCGATATCCAGCCAGCCACCGTGGAAAACTTGCTTGAGGGGTATGTCATCAGACACAAGCCCTCTTTCTTGGCCATGATGTCGATATCGCTCCAACGGGCGCCCGCTTCTACGACAACGGTTTTTTGGGCGGTGTCGATCGCTACGATCTTCCTGAAGGGGGACAGGTCGATAACAATTCCCGCGTTGGTCGGGATGACGCCACCGAAGCCCCACGAGGCGGCGCCTCTCGGCACCACGGGTATTTTCAGATCGTTGGCAAACGCCAGGACCCTTTTTATCTCATCTACATTTTTGGGCTGTACAACGAAATCGGGCAACGTCTTAGAAAACATCTTGGCCATGATCGGCGGTACATCACCGATGTCATGACTATACATCTCTCTTTCTGCCGTCTTGTCGAGGATTTTTATATCGCCCAATGTCTTTCTGAACTCATCTGTCTGCATAGTCAATAAGTCCCTTCACTCGCTGTCTACAGTGATGCAGATTGCCCGATCGCTGGCTGACATCCACCGGATTGACCAGGAGGCTGCCCAACTGGCCCAGCAGTTCCCGGCGCGTCTTGTCCGTGAATGGCGGTGACTTCAATGTCCACTGCTGCGCAGGCATCAGCCGCTAGCACCACCTCCCCACCACCCCCATTGGTCAGCCCACAGACGATCCCCAAGTTGGCCCTCCCAACTGTCTCAAAGGCGCCGACTATATACACCATGAACGTCAGGGACCGACTAGGCATCGTCCCTGAATCGGTATCCGATGTTACGTACAGTCTCGATGCAGCCGGATTCATCCAGCTTGCTCCTCAGTCTTCTGATGTGCACATCGACCGTCCGGTCGCCGCCATAGTAGTCGTAACCCCAGACGCTGTTGAGCAGGGCCTCTCGACTGAAGACCCTTCCCTTGTTGCTTACCAGGAATCTGAGCAACTCGTACTCCTTGAAAGTCAGTTCCACCAGCCTGTTCCTGAACACCACCTCGCACTTCGCCAAGTCAATCGTCAGGTCGCCACATTTGATGAGGTCCTTGTTGTTCGCGTCAGGTTTTCGCTGCAGGATTCGTCTTACCCGCGCTATCAACTCGGTCGTATTCCAGGGCGCCATGACGAAGTCGTCCATATCCACGGCAGAATCAAGGACGTCGAGGCTTTCGTTTGACAGCAGGGTGACTACAGGCAGGCGCGTCTGAGCCTTGAGCCGCTGCGGCAGACTCCTCGTCTCTGAGCCGGGAGCGGCACCGTCCACCGCAATCACCACGAGGTCCGCAGACAGCGTGCCGACATCTCTCAAGCTGTCATCCTCAGCAGAGGCAATAGAGCACAAGAAGCCCTTCTCGGCCAGTCCGAGACTGAGCTCTCTCACCTGCTCACTGCCATCAGCCACTATGAGCACTCTAATCATCCTGATTGTCCGTTGCGCTTCTATAGTAGTTCACGAATCCTTGTCAACTCTCTATGTTCTATCACTCCGCTCATGGCGCGGTTTGTGACTTCTATTCCTGCTTCTGCTGCGGCGGCCACCGGGTTGAGCCCGTGCTTCAGTATAAGCCCGACTCTGTTCACGCCTGTTGGTACCTCGCACAGTGGTTGGCTGACCTCTCCCATCTTGACGAGGCCGTCGAAACCGGCTGCCCGCAGTCTCCCCAGGATGACTTCTGCCCCGGATTTGCAGAGAAACGGAAGCTCAAGGAAGCTGGCCAGTATCTTGCCATTGCCCTCAGCGCTCGCTTCTTTGACTCTAGTCATTCTGCTGGCTATGAATACTTCAGCGGGGTCAAAGGAACAGCCGGAGTAGTCTACGAGTTCCGTGAACCGGATCGCCTGATGGTCGCGAAGCTGGAGTAGCCCTTCGAATTTGGAGACGACTGGGATGCCGGCCTTCAGCAACGCCCCGCTCACAGCAATGCTGGACACCGTAGCCAGCCCAACCTTACCCTGAGGAACAGTCACTTCTCCGAGTTGCTCTCCTTCACGGGCGATCGCCACCAGGTCGCTGACACCCAAACCGGTATTGAATGCCTCGTGCGCCAACTCCAGCGCGTAAGGCAGCTCGTTCTTAGAGAATAGCGATGTATCGATAGGAATCTGACCATTGCGCTGTTCGGGATCGAAGGTGGTGGCATAGGCTAGGAGCTCAATCCTGGCGGTTACGCACCCTAACCGGTCCGAGACCAGAGCGCTCCTGAGCTCGTCGAGACCGGCAGACGTGATCAGTCTGCCATCCTTCTTACCCACTATTTGCGTAAGGCCACGCTCGTCCATCAACTTCAGGTGGTATCTGACTGCCCTCTCGCCAAGCTCGTAACCAAGGTCGGACAGCCGGCGGGCGATAACCCTACCGCCGAGTGGCATTGCAGAGTCACTCAGCACCTTCAAAATGGCT
Source organism: Chloroflexi bacterium RBG_13_53_26 (assembly GCA_001795035.1). Taxonomy (GTDB): domain Bacteria; phylum Chloroflexota; class Dehalococcoidia; order UBA2247; family RBG-13-53-26; genus RBG-13-53-26. The sequence goes on along the minus strand of MGMW01000085.1, from coordinate 6,610 downwards.
ACCGCTTTCCGTTCGACCAGCCTGCTTTCTTGGCCTATCATGTCTCGCTCCCTAATTAGTAGGCATTCCGAATCACTTCCTCGCCAAGTTACCCTTTCGCTTTATGGTTACTATATCCTGACTGGAATCCCTTTCTCAGCGAGGTACTCCTTCGCTTCACGGATGGAGTGCGTCCTGTAGTGAAAGATGCTCGCAGCCAAAACGGCATCTGCCTTGCCAACAAGCAGAGCCTGATAGAGATGATCCAGAGTTCCCGCACCACCACTGGCAATCACCGGAACCGTCACCTGCTCGCTGATGGCACGGGTCAGCCTCAAGTCATACCCGCTCAGGCGTCCATCCTGATCCCAACTGGTCACCAGCAGTTCTCCCGCACCCAACTCGACAGCCTGCTTGGCCCAGGCGACCGCATCTATTCCGGTTCCCTCTCGGCCTCCATGCGTCAGCACTTCCCATCTGGGTGCGTCGCCGTTCGAAACCAACCTGGCATCGATTGCCACCACCATGCACTGTGAGCCAAAGTTCTCCGCTCCATCCGCTATGATCTCCGGATGGAACACCGCCGCCGTGTTGATGGCAGTCTTATCCGCCCCAGCTTCGAGCATCCGCCGCATGTCTCCTGTGCTCCGCAGTCCTCCGCCAACAGTGAGCGGGATGAAAACCTGCTCAGACACACGTTCCACAATATCCACCATGGTCTCGCGCCCTTCCGGAGTAGCACCGATGTCCAGGAACACCAATTCGTCAGCACCCTCTTTGTAGTAGAATGCAGCCATCTCTACGGGGTCGCCGGCATCGCGGAGGTCCATGAAGCTGGTTCCTTTGACGACTCTCCCCTGTGTCATATCCAGACAGGGTATGATCCTCTTGGTTAACATCGCCCGACAAAGCCCCCTATCAAACTCCGACTGTCCCCACTGCTCTTTTCTCGGAGACAATAGCCGCAGGACGTGATTTGTCTATCTGGCATATGGCTTCGGCTGCTCCGATTCCACCATCTGCGTTCCCTATGATCAAGTATTCGATCTCCATTATCTGCATGTCCACTCTTAACACAGGTTAAGCACGACTCCCCTTCAGCACCGTTTTCAAAAAGTTGTCATACATCCTCAAGCCGTATTCACCACTCTTCTCAGGGTGGAACTGGGTACCCACCAGATTTCCGCTGACAAAAACGCTGCAGATAGACACCCCATATTCGGTGGTCCCTGCTGCAACGGAGATATCATCCGGGGCAGCACAGTAGCTGTGAACGAAGTAAAAGTTGGCTCCGTCCGGAATCGAATCGAATAGCGGGTGATTGATCTTCTGATTGACTTGGTTCCAGCCTATGTGAGGGATCTTGAGCCCGGGCGGCAGCCTCCTCACCACCCCGGGAATGATCCCCAGGCACCGGTGCCGTCCACCCTCTTCCGTTTCGTCGAAAAGAACCTGCATCCCCACGCAGATCGCCAGCATCGGCGTCCCGTCGGCAACGACCCGGCGGATCGCCTCGGACAACCCCAGCCTTTCGAGATTCCGCACAGTACCGGCGGCCGCGCCGACTCCCGGCAGGATAACCGCTGCCGCACCCAGCAAATCGCTCGGGTTGCTGGTCACCGTTGGCTTGTAGCCCAGCTTGACGATGGCATTGGCAACGCTTCGCAGATTGCCAGCACCGTGGTCAATTACGGCAATCATTTGAACGGACCTCCCTTGTCACTACCTATACCAAGTACTAGAGCTTCATTGGGGCAGGCTAACACACAGGTCCAGCATCCCATGCATTTCTCACGCCAGTTGCAGTGTCCTTGCTCAGTGCTCCGGTAAGACAGGAATAGACGCACCAGGGCTGATCACAGTGTCAGCACTGAACAGGGAAACAAACCTCGTCTTTCCTCTCTATGCGAATCCTTGGCCCTGGAGGAGCCGCCTCCCTTTTGGAAGACTTAATCTGGTCTCTTGCTCGGTAATGAGATATCTGGCAGTAGACACGACAAAGGCCACGGCCCACACAGACCTCTTCCCTGACGTAGACCTTCTTCATTGCCTGCTCCAGTCGGCAAGCGGTTGCCGCCTACCGCCTGCCATAGAGTACCATGACTTTCCTGGTGTTGTCAAGACCCCTTCAAAGATTGTGCGCCATATGTGATGGGGATTCTCCAGGCAGCAGATTCACCTGAAAAGGACTGAGAGGATGTCTTCGGTATATTCCGGTATATTCAGAGGTGTGGCCAGAGAGGGTAAAGCTAGACGACAGTCTCTGACAGAGAAATCCAGAGACTCAGATGGGGTTGGGTTCATTCTGCGGCCACAATTTCCAGAAAGTACCTGTGCACTCTTGGGTCAGCAGTCAACTCGGGGTGGAAGGCGACCGCCAGTAGTCTCCCCTGTCGGGCAGCCACGGCTGTTCCACCACTCAATCCAGCCAGTATTTCCACCGTGGAGTTTGCCTTTTCAATAATCGGAGCCCGAATGAAGACGGTATGGAAGGGCTGTCGGCCCAGAACCGGTATCTCTATATCGGTTTCGAAGCTATCCACCTGACTTCCGAAGGCATTACGCCTGACTGACATATCCATCAAGCCCAGGCTCTGCAGAGAAAAGTCGGGAACGTGTTTTGCCAGCAGAATCATGCCGGCACAGATTCCCATTATGGGAAAGCCAGCATCAGCTTTATCCTTGATTGGTTGATGCAGTTGGTATTCAAGCATCAATCTGCTCATGGTAGTGCTTTCCCCACCAGGGATGATCAGGCCATCAAGGCCATCAAGCTCTCGTGGCAAACGAACCAGGAAGGGCTCTACCCCAAGTCGCTCCAGGACTTCAATGTGCTCAATGAATGCCCCTTGTAATGCCAGGACTCCGATCTTCATCCGTGCCTCTTCGCCCTAGTTTTTGACAAGATATTTTCTACTCACTATAATAGGCAAACGGTTGCCTACCGCCCTATGGATTCAGCTACATTGAGAGACTATTATACAGAAATCTGGCGTGAGAGGGCAAAGGAAAGGTGAAAATGGTAAAGGTCATACCCTGCTTGGACATCAAGGATGGCAGAGTTGTAAAAGGGATCAAATTCGTCAATTTGAGGGACGCCCGTGACCCGGTGGAGGCTGCCACAGCCTACTGCCGGGAGGGCGCTGATGAACTTGCCTTCCTCGACATCGCCGCCACCGTCGAGGGCAGAGGCACCAGGCTCGAGTGGGTCAAGAAGGTTCGAAAGGCGGCCACTGTCCCCTTCACTGTGGGAGGGGGAATCAGAGACATAGCAGACATGAAAGCGCTCTTCGATCTTGGTGTGGACAAGGTCTCCATCAACACCGCTGCTGTAAAGAAACCCGAGCTGATCAAAGAAGCCTCCCGCAAGTTCGGGAAGGAAAGAGTTGTGGTTGCCATCGACGGCAAGAAGAACCCCTTCGGAAGCAAACTCCCCAGGCTTGAGGTGGTAGTCAGCGGTGGCATGGAAGGAACCGGGCTAGATATCGTGGAATGGGCTAAGAAGGTGGAGAGCCTGGGGGCAGGCGAGATCCTCCTGACCAGTAAAGATGCCGATGGCACAAAGGAAGGTTACGATCTGGAGATGACCAAGGCTGTGGCCGAAGCTGTTAAGATCCCTGTTACCGCTTCGGGTGGAGCCGGAAAGCTGGAGCATCTTTATGAGGCTGTGGTGACAGGCAAAGCTTCTGCCGTGTTGTGTGCCTCTGTTTTCCACTTTGGGGAAATCTCTATCCCCCAGGCCAAGAGATACCTGGCTGACAAAGGAATATCGGTAAGACTCTAAGAGAGCCGGCGCACTCAGGAGAGATTCTGTAGATTAGAGGGACACAAGAATATGAAAGTCGATTCGAAGAAGGTAGATGCCATAGTCGATGAATACGGCTGCCACCGTGATAGCCTCATCTCCATACTCCAGGACATACAGTCTGAATATCGCTATCTGCCGGAAGATATGTTGAGACAGGTGGCAAAGCGGCTGGATCTGCCCTTGATCCAAGTCTATGGCGTGGCCACTTTTTTCAAAGCCTTCAGCCTGAAGCCAAGAGGCGAGCACATGGTCAAAGTATGTCTTGGTACCGCCTGCCATGTAAGGGGTGCCCCAGCAGTGCTTGATGAAATGAAGAGACAGCTAGATGTCGAACCTGGAGACACTACGCAGGATATGCAGTTCACCTTGGAGACAGTCAATTGTCTGGGTGCATGTGCACTCGGGCCTCTCGTGGTCGTGGATGACAAGTACCATGGGCAGACAAGTGCCGGGAGGGTCAAACGCCTAATGAGAGAATACGTGAAGGACAGCAGAGGGAAATAGCTATGCGTAAACTGAGGTCTGTTGCTGAACTCGAGCGACTGCGAAGCAATATCGTTAGCCGGCGTAATGGAAAGAAGAAATATGTGTCAGTCTGTGGCGGCACTGGCTGCCACGCCTACAAATGTGAAGATGTTGCCAGAGCCTTGGAAAACGAAATACGCGATCAGGGCCTGATCAATCAGGTTGAGTTAAAGGTTACAGGATGCCATGGTTTCTGCGAGCGTGGCCCTCTCGTACTGGTCTACCCTGAGCAGATATTCTATCAGCAAGTCAATCCAGCCGATGCTGCTGCAATCGTATCAGAGACAGTTGCCAAGGGCAAGATCATTGACAGACTCCTCTATGTTGATCTGGAAAAGAACAAGAAGGTACGCTCTGAAGCTGACATCCCTTTCTACAAGAAGCAACAAAGGCTTATTTTCGGCGACAATGGCCTGATTGATCCCACCAACATTGAAGACTACATCGCACTAGGTGGCTACTCCGCCTTACCCAAGGTATTCTTTGAGATGGACGCCGATGAGATAATCAATGAGATCAAGAAATCGGGCCTGCGAGGACGCGGTGGTGCCGGCTTCCCGACCTACCAGAAATGGGAGACATGCCGCAACGCGCCTTCCCACGATGGCATTCGCTATGTCATCTGCAACGCCGACGAGGGCGACCCCGGCGCATACATGGACAGGAGTCTACTCGAAGGCAACCCCCATAGCATCATAGAAGGCATGATCATTGGCGCACATGCCATCAATGCCCACGATGGCTACGTTTATGTTCGGATGGAGTATCCGCTTGCCGTGAAGAATCTGGGCATAGCACTGCAACAGGCAAGGCAATATGGTCTTCTGGGGAAGAATATCCTCGGCTCCGGATTCGATTTCGACATCAAGATATCCAGGGGCGGCGGTGCGTTTATATGCGGCGAGTCCACCGCACTGATGGCCTCGCTGGAAGGCCATATTGGTGAACCGCGACAGAAACACATCCATACGGCTCTCAAGGGGCTCTACGGCCGACCCACTGACCTCAACAACGTCGAGACCTGGGCAAACGTGCCGCTTATCATCAATCGTGGCGCCAAGTGGTACTCGAAGATTGGCACTGAAGGAAGCAAGGGTACCAAGATATTCTCTCTGGTAGGCAAGGTTGTCAACACGGGACTGGTTGAGGTGCCAATGGGTATTACCCTGCGGGAGATGGTCTACGACATCGGTGGCGGCATGCGTAATGGAAAGAAACTCAAGGCTATCCAAACAGGTGGCCCATCTGGTGGTTGCATTCCCGAGAGCCTGATAGACCTGCCCGTTGACTTCGACAGATTGGCCGAAGCCGGATCCATGATGGGCTCGGGCGGCATGATAGTCATGGATGAAGATAACTGCATGGTAGACATGGCCAGATACTTCGTGAAATTTCTGACGGAGGAATCGTGTGGCAAATGTGTGCCCTGTCGCGAGGGACTGGACAGGATGCTGGATATTCTCACGGACATAACCGAAGGGCGGGGAAGCCTAGAAGATATCGAGCTTCTGGAGGAACTGGGCGATGTCATCAAGGAGGCTTCACTCTGCGGTCTGGGGGGTACTGCTCCTAATCCGGTGCTGTCCACCATCAGGTATTTTCGTGATGAATATGAGGCGCATGTAATGGACAAACGTTGTCCAGCAGGTGTCTGCAAGTCACTCATCACCTTCACCGTCGATTCGGTGAAATGCACTGGTTGCATGGTCTGTGCCAGAGAATGTCCGCAAGGCGCCATATCAGGAGAGAAGAAGAAATTACATACTATCGATCAGGCAAAGTGCATCAAGTGCGGCCTTTGCCGCGACCTCTGCAAATTCGATGCAGTCCTGGTTTCATGAGAGGGAAGAATATGGTTGAATTGACTATCGACGGCACGAAGGTAAGAGCAGCAGAGGGAACCAGCGTTCTTGAGGCAGCCAGGGAGATGGGTATCATCATCCCAACCCTCTGCTACTACCCCGGGCTGAGTTCGTTCGGTGAGTGTCGTGTCTGTCTGGTTGAGGTCGTAAAGGGGAAGAATCGCTCATCGCTCGAGGCATCTTGCGCCATGCCGGTAGCGCAGGGGCAGGTGATCCTGACTAACTCGGCAAAGGTGAAAAAGGCACGGAAGCTGGTTGTTGAGCTGCTGCTCGCTTCATGTCCCACCTCAAAGACACTGCAGTGTATGGCCTCCAACATGGGTATTAACAAGATTCGTTTCAAGATAAAGCCAAGAGACTGCATCCTCTGCGGACGCTGCGTGCGTTTCTGCAAAGAGCAGATGCGCTCCGGCGGCATTGGGTTCACCGGCCGCGG
>MGMW01000084.1:2142-6941 GCA_001795035.1 Chloroflexi bacterium RBG_13_53_26 | reverse complement strand
GAGTACATAGAAAGCTGGGAAGGCTGGAACGACCCCCTGGCGAAGAAGTATCCCCTTCAGCTGGTTACTACTCACCTGAAGAGGCGGGCCCTGAGCCAGTTTGAGAACATCCCCTGGCTAAGGGAACTCCAAGAGCATGCCATCTTGATCAACTCTGAAGATGCCCGGGCGCGTGGTATCAGTGATGGTGATATGGTCAGAGTGTTCAATGATAGGGGGGAGATAGTCATTCGGGCGAAGGTGACGGAGAGGATTATGCCCGGGGTTGTCGATGTGCCGCACGGTGCCTGGTATGCCCCGGATGACAAGGGATTGGATAGAAGCGGCTGCGCCAACGTTCTCACCCCTGACAGGTACTCACCGGGTGGCTCCTTCACCTACAATACCGCTCTGGTGGAAGTGGCCAGAGAAGCCTGAGCCAGCGCCGTCTCATTTCATTCCAGCCGCTCCCCATGTCATCCCGCCCTCTCATGTCATTCAGGCTGTGTCTCAACTGAAAGCGGGAGATAACGTTAACGCGCCAAAACGGCGGATCTGGTTGTTAGTAACTGGCTGAGGGCGATAATTGTTTGGGAAAGTGTGAGTCTGTGGGATACGGGTACAGGAGATACCCTCCGCAGGGCTCGGATTAACCCCTCAACTCCCAGCAGGGTCATCATTCGCCTGAGGTTGAAGCATACCGAAAGCAAAGATAGCTCCGCTCTTACAGCGCTGCGTCCTCGCATTAGGAAGCTTGTGACGCCTAGATTCCTCTTCATGTGCCCGAAGACCGGTTCCACCTTCTCTCCCCTTCTTTTGTAGATGGCCTGGTTCTGGCTCAAGCCATACTCCCTCTCCAGCCTGCTTCGCAGCTCCTCTTCCACCAGCCTAGTCACTTTCCTGCCCCTCCGAGCAGTCGTACACCGGCCGAACTTGGAGCAGGCCCAGCAGGTTTCCCTGTTCTCAATTACGTATGCCCTGCTGTACCTCTTCCGGGATACCCCGCCATACCTCAAAATCGCCCCCTGCGGACAGATGTAGCAGTCCCTGTCCCTGTCATACCGAAAGTTCTCTTTGTCAAACTCCCCTGGGGCCCTTTGTGAGACTATTCTCTGGGTCGGTACGATCACCCGGATCCCTTGCTTATCCACCTTCGCCAGGTCGTCCGTCCAGGCATATCCGGAGTCAGCCACCGCCACATCGCATTTCTGGCCCAAGGCTTCCTGTGCTTGATCTATCTGCCGGGAGAACTGCCCGATGTCATTATTGGCATCTACCGCATCGCAGCTCACTATCAGTCCGTTACCGTCATCCACGACCACTCGTGCATTGTAGCCCGCATGAGTCCCATGTACGCTGTTGGTCCGGGTGCACTCCTTGTCCACAGTGTTGACCACCGGCTTCTCGCTCTCTCTCAACTCCTCCATTATCCGGCTGACTCGTTCCTTCAGAACCTGAGCATCGGCAAGTTCCTTACTTACCGATACCAGAGAAGGCATGCCCTCCTCCTCTTTATCAATAGCCTCGGACTCCGAAATGATCTCCTCTATCCTTCGCTCGGCCTTCCTGAGTACCTTGCGGCACTTCTCCACCGACCAGGTATTCTTGATTGAGGCATTGGCCCGTATCTTGCTTCCATCCACAAACAGTACATTCCCCGCTATCAGGTCAAGCTTCATACACATATTGACGCACTGCCCCAGAGCCTTCTTGAGAGCCTCTTTATGCCTGCGCCGAAACTCGGCTATGGTCTTGTGGTCCGGCCGGAGCCTACCCATCAGCCAGATAAAGGTCAGATTGTAATGGGCCTCTCGCTCCAGCTTGCGTGAGCTTCGAACACCATAAGAGTAGCCGTAGACGAGAAGCTTCAGCATCGCTCGCGGATCGTAGCAGGGGTTACCTTCCTTCGAGGGATTGATATCGATCCCCAGGGCTTTCAAATCCATGGCTTCCACAAAGGCGTCATATACCCTTACCGGAGCATCATCGGGTATGTACTGCTCAATGCTGGGTGGCATCATCCCCATCTGCTGCCGGTTGCCCTCTCGTAGTGCCATAAATGACTCCTCCTCTATATTTGCTCTTGCCTGCTCAAATAATACGACACTACGGACTGAGTTGCGACACAGCCTGATCCCCGCGAAAGCGGGGATCCAGATGGGGTCGGGGGGATTGCGCAGACACACAGACAATCGGCGGATCAGGGTCTTTGCCTATCACCTGGCAGGACACCGGCTTGCGGTGAACTCGTTCAGATACATGTGAGGCGGTGGTGGTAGACTGCCATCGGTCTTAGGTATATACTGACTCCGGGAGAAGGTGGACATGAAATTCCGTATAGTTATCGAGCACGACCCGGAAACCAAGAGCTACGCAGCATATTGCCCTGAGTTGCCGGGGTGTTGCAGTGCCGGTGACACCGAAGAAGAGGCTCTGGCAAATGCCAAAGAGGCTATCATGCTTTACCTCGAACCCACTCCGGTCACTCTCAAGCCAGACGAGAAGGTTTTCGAGGTTGAAGTTTCGGCCTGATGGCTCCCAAGCAAGCTAGGCTGAAAGCCCAGGAGGTCACCAGGATTCTTCAGCGCCATGGATTTGTCCTTGTTTCGCAGCGAGGAAGTCATCAGAAGTGGCGACATCCGGATACAGGCAAACAAGTCATCGTCCCTTACCATAAGGGCAAGGAACTGCCGTTGGGTACACTCACGAGCATCATTGAGGGGAGCGGCGTTCCCAAGGGAGAGTTCCAGTCTTGATCGGACAAAGCGGGTGGTGAGTCCAATGCCGCCCCGAATTCTCACGGAGAGAATGTTTTGTTGTTCCGGTAGGCCATGACCCGGCGCCCTGGAAGTCCAGGGTGAAGCGAGGGTAGCAGGGCATAAGCTCCATTGGCAGGTCAAGCCATCCAGCGAAAAACCCCGTTGGCAACTCCAACTTGGTGAGTGGTACAATGCTTACGGGCCGGTCGTCAGCATATTTGCATAACCCCGTGTGTTTATGCAAGCTTAGGTTGGGTCGGCTGACTCGTTCAGAGTGAAGCGAGCGGCTTCACCTTTGAAGCAGGCTCGGCGGATGCAGTGCGGTGTTCCGATGAGTGAAGGGAAGCGAAGTAACGAGATGGGAAGAATGCGTCGGAGGGCCGATGTGTCCAATTCGACCCGAACAAGACCTGCTGACAGCAGGTCTGAAGCCAACGCATCCATCGCCGATCGTCCACGGTCCGAGGAGAATCACTCGGAGAACGATACTGAGAAGTACCGTCTCGTTGCCGAACAACTGGCCGACATCATCTGTGTCCTGGATCTGGACCTGCGCGTCACCTATCTAAGCCCTTCGGTTACGCATCTGCTCGGCTATGCTGTGGAGGAAGGTCTGGGGCAATACTGGGACCGCTGGATACACGCTGCCTTGACTCCGACATGCGCCGATATTGTTGTCAGGGGCTTCCGGGACATGGTTGCCAGTGTCCATGAGAAGCAGGAGGATGTTTTCAGGTCGTGGACTACCGAACTGGAGTTCATTCGCAAGGATGGGTCTACAGTCTGGACGGAGAGCAAAGCGACCATACTGCGCAGTTCAGAGGGCCAGCCCATCGGTTTCATAGGCATAGTCAGGGATATCACTGAACGCAAACGTACTGAGGAAGTGCTGAAGCGTTCCGAGTCCCAACTCAGGCTCTTGTCTCAACGCATCATCGAGGTACAGGAGGAGGAACGGGCACGGATTGCCCGGGAATTGCACGACCAACTGGGCCAGGAACTTGTGGCTCTGAAGATAGAGTTGGTCTCCTTGGCAGAGAGGCTGGCGGGTGTCCCGCCGCTTCGGGAGCGAGCCACGGCAATGTTGGATCTGGTGGAACGGTTAGATGCCACTTCGCACCGAATTGCCGTCAGCATCAGGCCGGAGATACTGGACGAACTGGGGTTGGTGAAAGCAATTCAATGGTATGCTGAAGACTTCGAAAGACGCAGCGGCATTTCCTGTCCCGTCGAGGCTCCGCTCGATGAGCCAGTCCTGCCCAGACAGACGGCCACGTGTGCCTATCGCATTCTCCAGGAAGCCCTGACCAATGTCTGGAAACATTCGGGAGCTTCGCAGGCCAAAATCAGAGTCACAGCCACCGACAACAAGGTGTCTGTCTGCGTCTCCGACGATGGAGTGGGCATGGACCTCAAGAGACTTTCTGATGCCTCTTCGTTGGGTCTGCTGGGCATGCGCGAGAGGGCCAGTCTTGTCGGTGGCAAGATCAGCATACGACGCAACCGAGGCAGAGGTCTCCGTGTGACCGCCCATTTGCCCATAACTGTGGCCCACGCTGACGCGCCGGCAAGCGCGTTAGTTTGAAGGTGGATATATGATCAAGGTACTTCTGGTAGATGACCACAGCCTCGTTCGGGCTGGCCTCAGACGGGTTATTGAGGAAGCCACGGACATTCGGGTGGTGGCCGAGGCCTGCAACGGACGTGAGTCAATCAGCGAGTTCAGTCAAGCCGTTCCCGATGTTGTCGTCATGGACATCTCCATGCCGGAGATGGATGGCATGGAAGCTGCCAAACACCTCCTTTCCCTCCACCCTGATGCACGTATTCTGATACTCACCAGATATCACGAGGAACACTACGCCGTCCGAACGATGAAGGCTGGCTGCCTGGGATACCTGACCAAGGGGTCTTCTACCAAAGAGCTTCATGATGCTATTCGTGCGGTGGCCCAAGGGCGGAAATTCCTGTCGGACGAGGGCAAAGACATCGTCAACCTCCAGCTTCTCTCCAGCCGCACCGGCCTCGCCCCTCTGGAATGTCTCTCTGACAGGGAGTTCC
>MGMW01000084.1:0-2072 GCA_001795035.1 Chloroflexi bacterium RBG_13_53_26 | reverse complement strand
GCCACTATGAGCGCGGATGAAAGGTATGATGTTGTCATCGTAGGTGGAGGGCACAATGGAACCACGATAGCGGCCTATTTGGCCAAGTGCGGACTGAGCGTCTGTATTCTCGAAGAAAGGCCGGAATGCGGTGGCGCCCAGGAGAACACCGAACCTGTGGCCGGTGCGCGCCTCTCACCACATGCCATCGCCAACTACGGCGGGGCAGGCCCGGGATGGGAGCAACTGGAGTTATGGAAGTACGGCTTCCGCATGGACCTTCATGCCAGGCATCCGGAGTACCGGGCACAGCCGACAGGGTTCATGACTGGCGAGGGGATGTACCAGGTAACAGCAGAGGATGGTATGGGCTGGGCTAAGATCGCTGGCTTTCTTGGTTCACCCATGTTCACTACCGATTTACTGAGGGCTACCTTCTGGTGCCCGCCCCATCCTCCCGAGGTCGAACTGACAGCGGACAACATCCCCTTTATGCAGGTTTACAAGAAGCACCAGCCCGATGTCTGGACCGAAGAACTCCTCCGGATGACCATGTTTGACTTCCTGGACGAGTACATTAAGGGTGAGCCCTTTAAGGCCCTCCAATGCTACGTTGCCCTGGTATCCGGGGCTCACGGCCATTTCGAGGGGCAGGCTATCCCGGCATTCTGCAGTGCGGTGATGGTCACGCCACCTTACATTCCCCGGCCCGTAGGCCCACGCGGTAACATACACGGTTACTACCATGCCCTCTTACGCTGTGCCATAGCCCATGGCGCTACGGTACGCACCTGCTGTCCGGTGGACGAGATAATCATCAGGGATGGGACGGCGGTCGGTGTGCGACTCAAAGATACTGCCCCGCGCGGGGAGAAGAGGATCTGGGCTAACAAGGCGGTGATCAGCGCCACCGATATCCGGCAGACCTTCCTGAAACTGATCGGGCCAAGCCACATCGATGCCGGCTTTGCGCAGCGGATCAAGGACCTCAGTCTCAAGGGCGGCAGCCTCTACGTGACTCACTGGCTTACTCGCCAGCAGCTCCGCTTCCGGCCCAAGTACGCTACGGCCATGTCCGGCGAAGGAGTCTTCACCGGTGGGCCTTTCATCGGTGGCGCAGGCAGCAGGAAGGAGTACTTTGCTCATGTGGCGGAGGTACTGGGATGGAAAGGCAGACCCAGAGTACCGGCCAAGGAGGGGCTCTTCCTTTGGGTGGGCAACGAGAACTATGACACCACCCACCCGCAGTGCACCAGGCCCGGCCAGAACATCTGCGGTCCCTTCGATACCATGGTGGCCACGCCCGAGTATGATCCGGAGGGCCCTGACAACCTGAACAATATAAAGGCCGAGATGGATGCCTACAATCTTGAATTGGCCAGTGTGATCTGTGAGAACCTTGATTCCGACAATATAGTCACCACTTTTGTCAACACACCGTACGATTCGGAGTTTCGCAATACCGGGCTGCTGGGCGGCTCATGGTATGGAGTCCGTCCGTCGAGAGCCGAATGGTGGAACGAGCGGCCTCTGCCGGAGCTGGCGCGCGGCCGCACCCAGATTGACGGGTTATACCTGTGCCATCAGTCATCGATGCACCCCGGAGGATTGTGCCTCATGGCTTGCGGCTACAATCTGATGCACACCCTTATCGAGGATGGAATTGCCGAGCCCGGACCATGGTGGTATGCCTCACCGTGGTACATCGCCCAAGATGGCAAGAAATCGGCAAAGCGCCCGTAGAAAAGAAGGAGGATAGAATGGACGGGATATGTGGAAAGTTATTTGACGAGTTCCCTGCCGATAGCAATTGGGATGTAGTGGTCATCGGGGGCGGGCCAAACGGGCTGATGACGGCGGCCTACCTGGCTAAGGCCGGGGCCAAGGTAGCGGTTGTTGAGCGCCGCTACGAGGTCGGCGGCGGACTGGCGACAGAAGAGGTACTCTTCCCCTGCTATTACTCCAACATGCATGCCATCTATCACATGATGGTGGATTACATGCCGGCTATGAAGGACTTCGATCTGGAGCGCCATGCCCTCACCTGGATCAAGCCCAACCTTCAGATGGCCATGGTCTTCGGCGATGGCAGC
>MGMW01000083.1:11947-12156 GCA_001795035.1 Chloroflexi bacterium RBG_13_53_26 | reverse complement strand
CAATCGAATGATTGGCTTCGAGGAGAAGCCGGCGCAGCCAAAGACAGTGGCCAATGCTCCGGACTACGCTTTCGCTTCCATGGGCATCTACATTTTCAACACCAATACCCTCAAAGAAGCTCTGGAGAGGCCGGGGGATGACTTCGGTAAGCATGTCATCCCGTCAATGATAGGCACAGGATTTGATATCTTCATCTACGACTACGGGA
>MGMW01000083.1:0-11731 GCA_001795035.1 Chloroflexi bacterium RBG_13_53_26 | reverse complement strand
AAAGAAGCCAGAATCCAGGCTGGCGTCTCCATTGGCTACGACCTGGAGGCAGATCAGAGGAGAGGCTGCACTGTATCACCTTCAGGCATAGTAGTCGTCCCCATCTGGGCAAACGTGGGGCCGGTCTAGCCTGCGCGCCTTCATAGAAGGAACAACCAGTTCAATCCAGCGGAGTATCCAAAGCGGCCCTATATCAGCAGACTCATGCAGAACGATCATAAGGACTACGGGACGGCCTCCCGCCGATCTGCCGGCGAGAAAGTGCAGCAGTCTGCACCGAAGCTTGCATCAAAACGGAGTACCACGGGCAAGAGCGAAGTGCATTCGGGAATGCCAGCGCTTCATGTGGCCATGGCCGCGCCAGAGATCAGTCCGTTTGCCAAGAGCGGCGGCCTGGCCGACATGGTTGGCTCACTGGCCACAGCTCTGGAACGGCTCGGTCCTAAGATTTCCCTTATCATGCCATGCTACCGGTCTGTCCTCCAGGGCTCCTTTCAGCTTGAGGACACCGGGGTCCGCTTCACTGTCCCCATTTCCGAGCGGAGGGAGGCAGGAGTTGTCTTACGGGCAAAGATAGGTAATGCTACCACTGTCTACTTCATCCGGGCCGATCGATACTTCGACCGTGAGGGCCTCTACGGTACATCGGAGAGTGACTATCCCGACAACGCCGAGCGGTTTGTCTTCTTCAGCCGGGCCATCCTGGAGGTGTTGAAGCTTGACCCGCCCGATATTCTGCACGCACACGATTGGCAGACTGCCCTCTCCATCGCTTTTCTCAAGGCTGAGCCTGGTCTTCATCCGCAACTCTCGTCTCTGAAGACCGTCCTCACCGTTCACAACGCAGCGTACCAGGGAGTGTTCTGGCACCAGGATTGGCACCTGTTGAATCTTGAGAGCAGATTCTTCACCCCCGCCTATCTGGAGTTCTACGGGAAAATCAACTTCCTCAAAGGGGGGCTTGTTTTCGCTGATCGCATTACCACGGTGAGCCCAACACATGCCGAAGAAATCAAGACCACCGAGCAAGGTTTTGGTCTGGGTGGTGTCTTCCGGGAGCGGGCAGACAGCCTGGTCGGTATTCTCAATGGCGTCGACTACGACGTGTGGAATCCGGAGACCGATCCGTTCATCAGCAAGACATATGGCCCAAATGGATTTCTCGGCAAGAAGGCCTGCAAGGCTGACCTGCAGCGGACCTTTTGCCTGCCGGAGAGCCCTGACGTGCCCCTCGTTGGAATGGTTTCGCGCCTGGCAGGCCAGAAGGGCTTTGACCTTCTGCAGAAGGCGTTGGACGACATGCTCCGTCGTAGTCTCCAGTTCGTGCTTCTCGGGTCGGGAGAGAAACGATACCAGGACTTCTTCGGCTCGGTAGCTATGGCATATCCCGAAAAGGTCGGGGTGAGGATTGCCTTCGACGATTCCCTGGCCCATAGGATCGTAGCAGGGTCAGATATTCTCCTGGTTCCCTCTCATTATGAGCCCTGCGGTCTTGCCCAGATCTACGCTCTCAAGTATGGAACTGTTCCTCTTGTCAGAGCAACCGGAGGTCTGAGAGACACTATTCACCAGTTTGACCCAAAGACGGGAGTGGGAAACGGCTTTCTCTTCGGACCGTACCAGGCTTCGAACCTCCTGGAGGCTGCAGACCAGGCCTTGGCCCTTTTCGACAGAAAGCAGGAATGGAAGACTTTGATGCGAAATGCTATGGCAGCCGACTTTTCCTGGGATCGCTCCGCCCCAGCATACCTCGGGCTTTATCAGAAGCTTGCGGGAGGCTGAAGTCCACCCATTACCATCCCTGACGCCACGTCAATTCCACCACCCGCCCCAATTAGCATTCGAATCCAACATAGCTACTATGTCCTGAGTTCTCCTGCCAGCTCAGCATTCGTGCAGAATCCGCCTCAACGCGCTCAGGTTCACTACATCCTCTCTGTTGTACTCCAGCAGCAGGTCCAGGGCCTCCTGGTCTCCCGCGCTTTTGTATTTCCACCAGAGCACTACTGCCTCGAATCCACTGATGCCTGTTAGCAGCCTCGGGATACCCAGTTGTTGCTCTACCGATTTGAAACCGCCATAGAGATTGTTCTCCCAACAGTCATACATCAGGTCGTGGTGGCGGAACTCAGTCTCAAGGTCCAGGTCCAGGCGGTCCCGTATGAAGGGGAGGTCGAAGCGCCTGCCGTTGTACGTGAAAATGGTATCTGCTCCGTCCAGTGCTTTGAGGAGGTTCTCTCTGGTTATCTCCTCGCCCACCAGTTGCACAAACCTGGGGGCATCGTGCGTAACCATATAGATGCCGATCACCGTTATATCGTCAAGATACGGAGACAGGCCGGTGGTCTCGATATCCAAGTAGGCTTCAGCCATTGGCAGCACACCTGTAACCTGGCAATATTACCTCCAAACTAAAGCCCCCCCAATGCAGCATTCAACTCAGATTATAAACCTTCCCTGGCTTTACGAACAGGGAGCCCGACCATTTGTGGCAGAGGTATCTCGATGGCCGGATACCCGAAACTGCTACGCCTCTTAGATAGTGAACTGATCAATGCGGTGTCGGTCAAGGTCAAATGCCTCAACTGTCACTTTGCCGTCAGCCACGGATAGGGTGCAGAAGTGGTAGGCGCTGTCGAATACCTGGCTGTAAGGGCTTGTAGTCTCTTGATCACGAAGGGGAGCCCCTCCCCCACCGGTGACTACGTAGTAGATCCCATCCTTAAAGGATCTTTCATAGTCGTGATCATGGCCATTGATAACCAGTTCTACGTCGTATTCTTTGAATAGAGGGGTGAGAATATCCCTCAGACCCACATCACCGCCGTGGCGGCCCGTGCTCATCAGTGGCTGATGGAAAACCACCGCTACAAAACCGTTGCTGGCCTCCTTCAAATCGGTCTCCAGCCAATCATGTTGTTCAGAGCCTGGAGTGATATCGAAGTTGCTGTCCAGTACGACGAAGTGCAGGCCATCCACGTCCACAGAGTACCATCGTTCATTGTTCGGCAGATCGAAATTGTCGAAGAATAGTTGGGGTGGTAGATCGTGATTTCCCAGAGCGGGATAGAATGGCGTGCTCTCAGTTAGCTCGGAGGCTATGCTATTGAACGTGGCCCAATCGGCGGAACTCGATCCGTCGTTCACCAGATCACCTGTATGAAACACGGCAGTGGGTTCCGTCTTCGAAATACTCCGCACAATCGCCTGATGAACCAGATGGCCGCTTCTGCTGTCTCCATAGACGACGATGGCATGAGTAGGCAACTCTGCGGTAATGGAAGGAGAGCAATCTAATACGAGAGAGGCAATGGACAAGATGAGCGGAATTGAGACCAGCATTATGGCCGGGGAATGGAATAGTTTCCACTTCAGAACAGATGTTGTCATATCAAACAGCCGTGGTATCCTTTCCCATTGTGCCTTGAGTAGTCTGTGTTTATGTGGTCCGATGGGAAGTGTCACTTGCCTCTTCTCCGTCGCGCGCTGTCGCCCTTTTGACCCAGTTCACGCGCGCCGCTGTCAAAATGACCGGTCCGGCTATCAGGAGCACCTTTCTCTCCACCGGCATGGGAGGCCAGAACCCCTGCCAGAACGTATCCATTGTTTCCAATACGTCAATACTGGGCAGACCGAACGACCTCTCTCCTGTTTCAGGGTCCAAATGGTAGAAGCCGGCGTTCTGATTCTCGAGGCTCGTTTCCTCTTTGCCCTCATAGTCTACCCACACGTGTATTGGGGATGTGTTCAGGCTGTAGGGAATGTCTTTCGCCTCCAGGACTGAGGCCAGAACCAGCGCTCGGCCTTTACAGTCCCCTGCTTCCTTCTGCAATACCTCATTTACAGTAGGAAAGTACCAGGGGACGCCATACGCTTCCCAGTCATAGCAGTAGGGTATGTTTTCAAGCACGGAGTCCTCGATAGCCGCAGGGTCGGATGGGAGGCTTGCCGCTACCGATTCCACGGCAGCAGCATCGACGCCGGGATCAATAAGCCTTTGTACGCTTACCACCAGTTTCTCGGGGTTGGGGTAAAGGACAAGAATCACCCACAGTACCAAGAGCAAAGGGAAGAATATGCAAAAGACTCTGGCAACGACTCGTTTTGTGACTCTTCTGGCGATCCTCATGTCCTCTCATCCCCTGAAATCATCATCCGGCAAATTCTGGGCTGCTGCAAACCATAGTCTGCACGTGGCCATGCACGGTGGATCTGGATACCACTGCCCTTGATCAGCAAGTCCCCCTCTCCACCCGGGATGGCATGCTTCTGCGATGGGCGGATGAACTTGGATTGCGGTAGACCGATAGCCAGCTACTTCTGCCCGAATCGCTTGCTGAGGTCCTGAAGGAGTTGCTCCAACTCCGGCGACAATGGCGTCTCTTCCCTTTGCTTCTTGACTCTGGCGTCATAGGCGGCTTCCAGATGCTCCAGAATCGCTCTGTATCTGGGTTCCTGCTGCATGATGTGTTCTGCCGCTTTCCTCACCCAGTCTTCCTGTTCCCTGGCCTGGTCAGTGTCCTCTTGCGCCAGGGGAAAACCATAGAGGGAGGAAAGTATGTCCATCAGCCGCGCCTTACCCCTGTAGTCATTCTCCAGGGTGAGATATTGGGGCAGATGGACTATGAGGCTGCCGGTTTCTATGTCCATTTCAGGCGCCTTCTGAGATATGAGGTAAGCGATCGTGGTCGGACCTGAGTATTCACTGGGTGCCACCATCGCTGTCTCCAGCTCGTTCTGCAATCTCAGGTTGCTCACCATTCCACTGACCAGCAGTGGTCTGGTATAGGGCACCATATCGTACATTGAGCCGAGCAAGAGGTATCTCTTGACCCCAAACCTCTGGAGAACCGCTAATACGGACTCGATATAATCTTCACCCAGCATGTGGGGCTCCAGGAGCCGCAGAAAGAGGAAATCGGGACCGTTTTCCGATCTGGCATAGGTGATAGTGGTATTCGGAACCCAGACCTCACGGCGGTCGTTCTCGAGGTACAGAGTGGGACGGTAGCGGGTGAAATCGAAGAAGTTCCCGGGCCGGGCCAGTCTGGCCAGTTCCACCGCCTTGAAGTGAGACTCCAGGCCGGACATGGTCAGGCTGCCCACATCCCCCACATCGATCCACGGCCGCAGAATGGCCAGGGCATGAGGGCTGTTCAGTTCAGGAACCGGCTCATTGATCTCGAAAGCGCCCAGTCTCATGGATGAATCCTATCATGAAAACGGTATTCCAGACCACCATCAGCGAGCTGCAGTCGACAGATGTTGCCCACAGCAGTGCAGCTATATTCTATGATGCCTTCATCAGTTCTTTGAGGCGGGCCACAGCCGGTGGCAACACGTCGCCTATCGCTTCTTGGAACCGCAGGTGCGCTGCTCGGTCCAGTGGTGTTTCACCCTGGTTGATGATCGCCAGACGGGCGCCGGCCTTGAGAGCCACTCTAGGCATCTCAGCCGCCGGTGTTACCACCAGGCTTGAGCCGACGACTACGAAGAGGTCGCATCTCTGCGATTGCTGGTAGGAGTCCGCCAGGTCCCTCTGAGGCAGAGACTGGCCGAAGTTGACCACGCTGGAGGCCATCTGGCCGCCGCAGATGGGACAGGCCATCTGGTCACCGAAATTGTCCATCGTAAACTCACAAGTGCTGCACCTCAGCTTGGTGATGTTGCCGTGTAGCTCTGCCAGTAGATCAGGGCGTATCCCCGATTTCAGGTGAAGGTTATCCACGTTCTGAGAGATGAGGAAGGCCAGTTTCCCCAATGTCTGAAGTTCAACAATGGCCATATGCCCCGGGTTCGGCTCCGCGGAAGAGAAATCCCTCGTCTCTGCAGGCAATCCCCTGGCTTGGCGAGTCCAGATACCATCCGGACCCCGGAAATCGGGCAGGCCTGACTCGGTGCTGATGCCGGCGCCTGTGAAGACCACCAGGTGCTTTGCCTCAAACATCCATTCGGCCAGGGTCTCTATGCACTTACCCAAGTCTGATACGGCCATGTTTTCAACGACCTCGAGCGGCATGCAGACCCGCGCGTAATTGCCAAGGATTTCGAAACAATGTAAAATGCATACCTAATATGACCATGAGGTTTACTTTGTTTGGGAAGGGTTGATGGCTCTCCCCTCTCCTCCAATGTATTTCCCCCCAAGGATACCCGAAAGGCTCAATCAGTGCCATAGGTTTAGTGATCATGCTCTCGACCGAAGGCCTCCCACTTCTCTATGGGGAGCCATCTAGAAGCACGAGACAGGTATGTTTGATACTAATGCAGAAGAACTGATAGACTCCGCGATACTGGTCGTAGTCGGGATGGCGGTGGTTTTCGTGGGTCTAAGCATCCTGATGGTGGCATCGATGATAATGATCAAGATCTTTCGGCCCAAAGAGGAGAATGGGGGAAATCGGAATACAGCGCCTGAGGTTGCTCTATCAGATGGTCCTGGCGAAGCCAGTAAAGGAACTATCGCCGCCATGGCTGTGGGGCTGGCGTTATCGATGGAGAAGGGTGATATGATTTCTGTCAAAGAGCCGCGGGGGGCAACTCCAGTGATGACAACCGGGGCTACCAGCACTTGGGCTGTCGCTGGCAGGGAAAAGCAGATGCGGTCCAGAGGGAAGGCAGGACATCAATGGGGAAAACGTTCAGGATAACTGTCAATAACAAACTTTATGCCGTGGAGGTGGGAGACCTGTCGAAGTCTCCCATTGAGGTGGTAGTGGATGGTGAGGTTTTCCAGGTTGAGCTCCAAGACAAAGGTCATGCAGTCACCACACCTGCTGCTGCAGCCAAACCGGCGTCAGGCCCAAAGCCGTCTCCTAGAGCGATGGAGCCTGTACCTCAGCCGGCCAAGGGGTCATCGGTGCCGCCCATAGTCGCCGCAGGCAAGCACATCGCCGCTCCGATGCCGGGTACGGTTCTGGCCGTAAAAGTGAAGGAGGGTGACCGTGTCAAGCACGGGCAAGAGGTCTGCACCGTGGAATCAATGAAGATGGAACTGAACATAATGGCAACTGCTGACGGGGTGGTGAAGAAGGTCTGTGTTGCCGTGGGACAGAGTGTCGTACATGGCACCATCCTTGTTGAGTTTGAATAGGATAATGGGGAAGGCTCAGTATGGATTGGAGTAGTCTGTCAACGCTCTTTGAAGGCTTTACGGAGATAGGCGATGACCCCCGCCTGATAGCCATGCTGGCCATCGGCTGTGTCCTTCTCTATCTGGGCATCGTCAGGAAATTCGAGCCCCTTCTGCTGGTAGGCATCGCCACCGGAGTCATTCTGGCCAACCTTCCTCTGGGCGAGGTAGTCATTCCAGCCACAGGCGAACACGTCGGCGGGATTCTATACTATTTTGACCAATATCTGCTTCGTACCGAGATAATCCCCCTGCTCATCTTCCTGGGATTGGGCGCTCTGACCGATTTCACTCCCGTGTTGAACTATCCCTATACTCTCCTTCTGGGCGCCGCAGCTCAGCTTGGAGTCTTCGTTGCTTTGACGGGAGCAGTGGCCCTCGGCTTCGGCTTGAGAGAAGCAGCATCGATCGGCATCATCGGCGGTGCCGATGGTCCTACCACCATCTATGTGGCTACTAAGATGCAGGAACTGGGAGGTAGTAACATCTTGGGCCCGGTGGCTGTGGCGGCCTATTCTTATATGGCTCTGGTGCCCGTGATCCAGCCTCCAATAATCCGGCTCCTCACCACCAAGAAGGAGAGGCTGGTCAGGATGGAGTATGCCCCGCGCCCCATTCCCAAAGCAGTCAAGATCCTGCTCCCTATCATCATGGCCGTTGTGGTCGGTCTGCTGGTTCCCCATGCGGCACCCTTGATCGGCATGTTCGCCTTTGGCAATCTCCTGCGCGAGTGTCTGGTGGTGGAGAGGCTGTCAAGCGCAGCCCAAAATGAATTGATGAACATCGTCACCATCATACTTGGTATTACCGTCGGAGCTACTATGACGGCGGAGGTTTTCCTTGACTGGGGCGTCATCAAGATATTCCTGCTGGGCGCTTTTGCCTTCATGGTTGCCACGGCCGGTGGTGTTCTCCTGGGTAAGCTGATGTACTGGATCTCGGGAGGAAAGATCAATCCTATCATCGGCGCCGCCGGAGTCTCCGCTGTGCCCATGGCGGCCAGGGTTTGTCAGAGAGAGGCCCAGAGGGAAGACCCCAGTAACTTCATATTGATGCATGCCATGGGCCCCAACGTGGCCGGTGTTATTGGCACGGCCATTGCGGCCGGTGTGTTGATATCCCTGGTACCTGAGCTGATATAATGGTGAGACAATGTAGGTTAGGTGGGAGGAGTGTACTAGATGTCTGGCAGATCTCAACTGAAGGGTGCTAAGAAGAGCCGCAGCAAACACAGCAAGTTGGGCAAGCGTGGATATGAGCCACATCTTCATCCCGATGAGCCGTTCATAAAACCGCTTCAAAAGACAGCACACAAACATAAGAAGGCAGAATAGGCTGCCGCCTCGTGCATTCTCTGTCCGTCTGTAGGAAGCTGGCCTGTCTGGCTGTAGCCTGAAGATCGGAGAGCGTTGGTTCCGTTTGACGTGAGAGCATCCCCGGATTCAGAACAGCCCTTCGAGGGAAGATTTGAAATGCACTCCTGCCAGTTCCTCTTCAGGGGATAGCTCCTGTACCCATCCTTCCAGGTCCAGTCCCTCAAGGAAATCTCTTATCCTGCTGTATTCGGCCTCATTCACTCTGCGGTTTATTTCTGGATAGAGATGTGCCTTGAAATACGGCTGGTACTGGAACATCAGGCTGATGATTGATCTGGGGATGTTCTCATTGATCCAGGTAAGCACCTCTATGGACTCATCCACGTGACCGGGCAGGACTAGGTGGCGAACAATCGTTCCTTCCTTCAGCAACTCGCCCTCCCAGATGGTCTGTTTCCGTTTGTACATGCTCTGAAGGCTCTTCTGGTTGACCGAAGGGTAGTCGGGGGCGTTGGAATACCGTTCTGCCACTGATGGGCTGACATACTTCATGTCCGCCAGATACACATCGACGATCCCGTCCAGCATTTCGATGGTCTCCTCCTTCTCATATCCCGATGTGTTGTAAACCAGGGGCAGGGTAAGCCCGTGTTGCAGAGCGATCGACAGTGCCCCAATGATCTGCGGCAGGAAATGTGTCGGGGTGACCAGGTTGATGTTCTCCGCCCCCTTTTCCTGCAGGCGGAGCATCATCCCAGCCAAGTCCTTGTTGGTGACCCTGTTTCCCTCGAGAGAGTGAGAGAAGCGGTGGTTCTGGCAGTAGACGCACTTCAGATTGCACGCCGAAAAGAATATGGTGCCACTTCCCCCCTCCCCACTGATTCCAGGCTCCTCTCCGTGATGGAGAAAGGCGGTGTAGACAACCATTTCTTCACCTGCTCCGCAGTAACCTGTTTGGCCCTCC
Organism: Chloroflexi bacterium RBG_13_53_26; assembly: GCA_001795035.1. GTDB lineage: Bacteria > Chloroflexota > Dehalococcoidia > UBA2247 > RBG-13-53-26 > RBG-13-53-26. Next base: position 2,319 of record MGMW01000083.1, on the reverse strand, counting down.
AGTCTGTTCGCCTGACAGTCTCTGGGGCAAAGATTGCAGTTCTGCAACCTCTGGTAGAGGAGATCTCCCCTTTCCGCTGCCAGCCTGGCCTTCTCGGTCGGGTTCATGCGTTCATATCTGCGGGCACTGGATCTCTTCTGCATAATCGGGCTCTCATCAAGCAATATTGCCAGTCTCCTACTGAGTACGTCAAACTTACTCACCGGCACTCCTCAATGCAAACAGGGCGCTCTCTGGAGATTGAATAGTCGATGGTATTATGGACTTTCCCTGACTACAGGATGCTGTGGTACAATGGCCGCGTGCCAACCAGTAGCTGACATTCACGAAGGAGAGGCAATCCCACCATGATGAAAGAATTGACTGCGAAAGAGGTAAGGAAGGTCTGTGCCCCGGAGAGCCTGGGGTTTGAGAGTACCAAAAACCTGGAGGCAGCGCCGACCATAGTTGGACAAAGTCGAGCGCTTCAGGCTCTTCAGTTTGGCCTGGAGATACAGAACTCGGGTTTCAATATCTATGCGGCAGGTTTGCCAGGTACAGGGAAGATGACAGCCATCACTGCATTTCTGGAACGCGTGGCAAAGACCAAGGATACCCCGCCCGATCGGTGCTATGTTCACAATTTCGATGACTCTTACAGGCCCAAATCGCTCCAGCTCAAGGCTGGTATGGCCATCCAGCTCCAAAGAGACATGAGAAGGCTCATCGAGACTGCTCAAGCGGAGATCCGCAGAGCCTTTGAAAGCGAGGAGTATGTAAGGAGACGCGATGAGTTAAGCCGTGCTTTCAACGAGAAAAGAGAGAAGCTGTTCAACCAGCTCAATCAGTTGGCCCACAGCAACGGTTTTGCCATTCAAGTGTCGCCCATGGGTGTGATACTGGTGCCTCTTATGGATGGCAAGCCTCTCAGCGATCAGGAGGTGCTGGCCCTCAGTCCCGAAGCCAAGGAGCAGATGGCAAAACGCCAGGAGACCATCCAAGGCCAGATCAAGGATGCCATGGCTCAGATGCGGAACTGGGACAGAGAGATAAGGGAGCAGGTTGAAAAGTTGGATCGAGAGGTCGTCCAGTTCATTCTGGAGGTGCCAATCGAAGAGTTGGAGAAGAAATACGGTGATGCTCCTGGTATTGTTGAGCACCTGAAGGCAGTGCAGGAGAGCATCATCGAGAACAGAGACCTTTTCCGTTCGTCACCTGAATCCGCCGAGGGCAATCCCTTTGTTGCCCGGGCAGTGGCCGATGCCTTTAGGAGGTACGAGGTGAATGTCCTGGTGGATAATACCAACCTGACAGGCGCTCCGGTTGTTATCGAGATGAACCCCACATTTAACAACCTCATCGGCCGTCTGGAAAAGGAAGCGCAGTTCGGCGCTCTCACCAGTGACTTCACCATGATCCGACCGGGATCCATTCACAAGGCCAACGGCGGCTATCTGGTGATCAGAATGGATGATATTCTCACCGAACTCATGGCCTGGGAAGCTCTGAAGCGCTCCCTCCGGGAGCGTAAGGTCATCATCGAAGAACTGGCGGAGCGGTTCGGTTTTCTCACCGTTAAGGGGATCCGTCCAGAGCCCATACCACTGAACCTCAAGGTCATCCTTATTGGCGACAGTATCTACTATCATTTGCTGTACAAGCTGGATCGTGAATTCCCCGAGTTGTTCAAGGTCAAGGCGGATTTCGATAGCCGTATGGATCGGAATGCGGAGAATGTCAGGCAGTATGCTGCCACCCTTTGCAGTGTCTGCGGCAAAGAGAACCTTCGCCACTTGGATAACACGGCTGTGGCCAGAATAGTCGAGCACAGCTCCAGACTGGCTGAGGATCAACAGAAGCTATCCACCAGATTCTCTGAGATAGCGGATATCATCAGAGAAGCCAGCTACTGGGCCGATCTGGATGGCAGAGAACTGGTAAATAGTGAGCACATATCGAAGGCTATTGAGAAGAAGGTCTATCGTTCTGACCTGATCCAGGAACGAATCCGGGAGATGATAGAGCGCTGCATCCTGAAAATCGACACCGAGGGTGAGGTGGTGGGCCAGGTGAATGGGCTGTCGGTGATCGACATGGGCGATCTCAGCTTTGGCAGGCCCAGCCGCATCACGGCCAGCACTGCCGCCGGTCCTGAAGGAGTTATCGATATAGACCGCGAGGCGAAGCTGGGAGGACCAATCCATACCAAGGGTGTGCTTATTCTTGGTGGTATCATAGCCGAGCGCTACGCCAGCAACATGCCTCTATCCCTGTCTGCCCGCCTTGTCTTTGAGCAGAGCTATTCGGAGGTAGAAGGCGACAGTGCCTCCAGCGCTGAAC
>MGMW01000082.1 GCA_001795035.1 Chloroflexi bacterium RBG_13_53_26 | reverse complement strand
ACACTGGCCATCGTATTGGCAACTGAATTAAGAAACTCTTCTTCTCTCTGATCGCGCTGGTGGCCTTCCTTCAAGTACATGGTCATCACCCCGAGCACCGCATCACCAAATATGATAGGGACACAGTAGTGACCATGCGGATGGATGCCCTCGTATCGAATTTCATGACGGTCATCAAGGCCGCCAGCAAACTGTATCTCCTGCATCAACGCTGCTCGTCCACAAAGGCATCTGCCAAAGGGCACTCGAGCACAGGACTTCTGTATTGGTTCGCTGAGTCCGTTTTGAGTTTTCATAACCAGTTCTTTGGAGGCATCTTCAACAAGGAGTATGGCACCTCTTGCTTGAAAGGCAAGCCAAGGGATTGAAAGAACAAGACCAAGTGTACGCGCCAGCATTTCCTCAAGAGAAGTACTCTTCAGTGCCAATCGCAGAATTGAGTTAACAACGTTCTGGGTATCGTAGTTCCGCTGCAAGCTCCCCTCTGCTTTCTTGCGTTCAGTGATGTCGCGTGAAACACCCAAATAGGCAGTGATCTTGCCTTCAACATCGCGGAGATAGCTTATGTTGTTCTCCACCCAGATGGTGGAGCCATCTTTGCATGTAAGCTCCATCTCCAAAGTGATGATACGATCTGGATCATACTGCCCTGAGCGTTCTTTGATATCTTCCTCAGCCATGATACGCATGGTGGTCTCAATGGATTGAGGTGTTATGTTCTCTTCCAGCGTTTGGGCCATAGCCTCCTCAACGGTATAACCTCGCAGACGTGTTACCGAGGGGCTGACATAGGTGTATTTCATGGTGGTCGCATCCATGGTCCATATCACGTCTGACAGGTTCTCGGCCAGCAGGCGATAGCGTTCTTCACTGTCTCGTAAAGCATCCTGTGTCTTCTTGCGCTGGGTGATGTCGCGGGCGATACCCAGCACCAGTTCCTGTTCCTTGATCTTCACCGGGAGGGTATTGATTTCGACGTCGACCCTGGTACCATCTTTACGGGTCAGAACGAACTCATCCGGTCCGGTGGGCAGTCCCTGCGCGTTCCGGGTTAACAGCGCTGCTCCCTTGGCCACCTGATCGTCAGACAGCAGATTCAGCTCCAGGAGGTTTTTGCCGATCAGTTCCTCTTTCTTGTATCCGGTGATCTCTTCTGTGGCCCGATTCCCATCAATGAAGGTGCTTTCGAGGGTACTCAAATAGTAGGCATCTGGCACGAAATCGAAGAGAATCTTCAGCCGCTCCTCTGATTCTGTCGAAGGTTCCTCTGCCTGTTGGCGCTCGGTAATGTCCGGGATGGATACCAACCTCTCAGTCCCCGGTGGTGCATCCTCTGCCGTTTCGGAATCCGAGAGTGTCAGAACCTGCCATCTATTCTGCCTCTTTATCAGAGCAAAGCGATGGTTGGCGATTACATCCAAAGATTCGGTGATGCCCCACTTGGCCAACGGGTAGGAACAAAGGGATATGACGGGTTGTCCGTCCATGGATTTGCCGACCTGTGCTTCATATAAGGAGGAGCTTTTCCCGTTCTTCTTGTCCAGCCAGGATACATTAACGGCAATCCTGACACCATCGTAGTGTCTGGCCAGGGCCTGACTGACTTTGCCTCCCTGGGCACTGAGGACGGGTGGCAGGTTGAAGAAATCATCCTTGAAATACCATCTGGCATCGGCTATCTCTATTTGTCCCCTGGCATGATATAGCCGGTGGAAATCAGGTACAGCGTTTCTCATGGCTTCCTCGGCGTCCCGTTCACCAAAAAGGCCTGCCGTAATCCACAGGCAGAACTCATTATTCTCCAATCCGGCCCTGAAATAGGGCACCAGAATATCAAGCAATTCCTCTTTTGCGCGGTAAAAGTGGCAGAGATGGGTGCCCCAGGGCAGATCACTCAGGACATCGATACCCGATGGTCTGGCTTGTCCCTGTGCAGTATTGGCCTTCATCTTTTCTTAGTCTCTCCTTCATTGTTCCAGGAACTGAGCCGTTCGGGCGAACCTGCTGCGAGCCAGATATGCCAGGACGCCAGCTACCATAGCTGCAGCAATGCCTGCATATATAGAAGGGAAAGCGGCAGCATTTCTCGGTGATGGGATAGGGCCGCCATACCAGGTTATGGTCACCTGGTTGGAGACCAGGGTGCTGGTAGTTGCCACAATGGTATCCTGGCCGATGCTTGTACCGGCATAGCTCCAGCTAGCTTCTCCGCTGGCATCGGTTACAGCGCTTCCTTGTTGGCCTTCATTCGGGCCGCTCACTACTTCAAACCAAGTGGTGGTATTGGCCACGGGACTCCCCGAACCATCCAGAAGCGTGACAGTAACAGTCTGGCTGGTGCCCACTGGTGTGACTGATGCCACAGGTGTCAGTGTGAGCTGGTTGGGAAAGGTTATGTGGAACTTCTCCCGGATGGCTTGTTCATAATCATCGAAGCTGGCAACTGCGACTGCAAATCCGTTCACCTGTGGATCCGGATAAGGGTCCGTGGGGGAATTGACTATCACCCCGGGCTGTGGGCAGAGTATGTTGGCTCGCATCCATTCGATAGCGTCAGGGCTAGTACCGATCATTTCAGCGTGTATTTCGGTGACTCTGAATCCGTCTGCATCCGGGGAGATAACCGCGTTCCGCATTTCGACTGCCCGCAGTTGCGATTCTGGATACGGGCTTGCCTGATCAGGATCACCAGCCGGTACCCCATCGGTGGATATGTTGATGATGCGTCGGGTGGCTTGGCTCCAGTGAGTAGAATTCTTCATCATGGCAGCCGCAAGCTCTATAGCCCTGCTGGTCGGTGTCCATCCTCCCGGCTTGGCCGTGGCTCTGATCAGGGAAGCCACGCTGTCAGCAGTAGCCTGGCTGTCGATCACGGTCATGGGCACTACCACCTCGGCACGGACGCCACCGTCAGTTGAGATATAGCCAAACTTGTTGACGCCCAGCTCTACGGAACCATTCATTGGGATGGTGGTTGGATCTGCGACTGCTTCTGCCAGTCCACCAACCATAAGAGCCCACTCGGCGTTGTCCATGCTTCCAGAACCATCCAGGCAAACGACCATCTGTACCTTGACGTATGAGGGATCGTCAGCGCCGACCAGCCCAGTGCCGTGAAACATGCTGGCAGCCAGGATGAGCACCAGAAGCATTCCTCCTGTCAGACTGCATGTTCTCCTCATTTGACTACTCCTTCTTCAGGGTCCGGCCGGCTATGATGGGGCGCTGGTCCAGGAATAGGCCATAATAAGAGGAATCCTGTCTGTGGCCAGACAGGATTCCCACAAGGAAGGGGAGTTGTTTTGGCGAAGTCATGACTTTCCCTTAGTGAATATTTTCGCCGCTTTGGAGGTTTGGAGGGAATAGACAACTAGGCGTATTATGCGAGGGGGGAAGTCTTATACTGGGAGTAGTCCCTTTGTAACCTGAGGAACACCGATGGTAGTACTGCTATTTGCGGGTGCTATCTGGGATCAATACATCTTCTGACGGATATTCTCTGATCTTACGAGGGATGACAGAAGGGGGATGTGTGGCTGGAGGCAGGAGTATATTGGGAGTAAGACCTAGGAGACTTCCATCTGCTCAAGATTGTCAAGGCGATTGTTAAGGGGATGGCGAGGGAAAGAAATGGAGTCCGGCTGCGGCAGACCATTGTGAATTACATACGCTACTACCTGTTGTCTATTCCTTAACTGCAGCTTCTCCAGGATATTTCTCATATGCACCTTCACAGTGCTCTCTTGGATGACCAGTTTTTCAGCTATCTCTCCATTGGTTGCTCCTGTAGAAACCAGGGCTGAGATTTCCTGTTCCCTCTGAGACAGGCGGGGCATCCCTCCTGCCGGCACTTGTCCTTCAATGTCTGCGAGCGTTGGTCTTTCCACCAACTTTTTGGCAAGGTTATCGGAGATGACAACCAGTCCTCTCATGAGCAACTCGATGGATGATACGAAGTCATCCATGCCAAGATCCGCTCTGATGAAATAACCTGTTGCACCTGCCTTGATGGCGCAGCGGATATCATCACTATCGCCGTGTTCACTTAGAATGGCAACCTTGGTATGAGGCGATGATTCGATGATGCTCCTGATGATGTCACCTAAGTTGGTGGTTGAGGATTTGTCTTTCATTATCACCAGGTCAGGCTGTGCCATCATCACATTCTGAAGAAGGGATTGGCCGTTTCTACACTTTGCCACTACAGTGAGATGCGGTCTCTCCTGGAGGAGTTTAGCCAACCCCTCTCGGGACAACTCGCTGGTATCTGAAAGGACGATTCTTAGCGGACGATCGGGCGGATCATTAAGCATATATTAAGCATAGAGGATAATAACACGATAGGGTAATAGGCTTATGATAAATCCAAATCGACTAATTCTAGTGTCGGATTATCCAACTGTCAATAGGTAGACATTTGAAATACGCCTTAAGAGGTACTGTCGTGATGGTCTATATCTCATGGTTGTGTGTCTGTGGAGTGAGGGCATACCGCAGTAGCGTGCAGTTCTAATGGAGTAGGTTGTGCTAGTTCCAAAGTCTTACTACGGAATACCACCTGCGACTGATGTGAATACCCATGGCGCGATATTCTCGGCCATTCATCGAAGCCGTATCATTATCAACTGGTATCAAAGGGTTGTTGATTTGGTTCCAAATTAGGAAGGAGAAAGCAGATGGCGAAACAGGGCAAGACAGTGGGGATAGTGTATACGGCAAGGGGTAGAGATATCTTCATCTGGTGTGCCAAGACGGCGGTCTTCTCATTGATAACACTCGGACTCTATTTGCCCGTGGCGGCAAACAGCCTGGTGAAATACCTGTGTGAGCATACAGAGGTACACATAGGCGAGTCGCAGATTTCGGAAACGTAGTTGGTGGACCCAGTGCCACAGCGAAATCAACGGGTTCGTGGAGTGCCTGTAGCCTTATAACTGCAACCTGTTTCCCGGTGCACAGATTTGTTCCAAAAACCGACTGCGGGAGAGGTGGCAGGCAGCTACGTCTGGGCACACACTGGGGTGCTGCAAGGCTGTGCTGAGGTGAGGCCTATAAGGCAGAGGGGGTATTGAAGGGAGTCAGTGAAGAATGTCCGATTCGTCGGATTACTTCACCCACTTGCCGCCGGATGTGTCCTTAAATTCGATGATGCTGTGGGCTACGCTTTCCTTGACAAATTGGGCACTGATGTCGGGGCAACCCTTGAGGTGACTGACGAAATTGTCACCCTGAAGGTAGGGGAGAAACGGTTTCGCGCCTTTGTGAAACAGGGCCTCGGTATCGGACATTTCAAACTCCGGTTGGAACTCTACAGGAACATGCAATACGTCGCCTACCCACTCTGCCAGATCGTTCAACTTCGTGGGGTTGGGGTGAGTGAGCCAGAATTTGCCAGGGCTGGTTGTCTTCACAATAAAATCGGCCACCACATCGACATGCACCAGGTTGAGACTGGCATCCGGGATGCCCTTGACCCTGAATTTGGGCTGTGCCACAGGCAATCGAATCTTGCCATCCAGACGTCTTCTCGCTGCCTGGGCACGGTTAAGAACCATGGAGATACCGTTAACAAACTGATAAAGAGCTCCCGTTGAAGCATTGACGGCATCCTTCAGACTGGGGACAAGGATGCCGATCTTGAAAATAGTTTTCCTCTCAATGTTGCTGGAATCGACAAATTGCTCGGCTGCCTTCTTTGATTTCTCGTAGATGTTCCGGCCCTTTTCGGTGTACGCTGTGCCTGCATAGAACAGGTGAGGGACCGAGTTTTGCTGGCAGAAACGAACCACATTAACGGTCCCCTGAAAGTTTGTGGCCCATACCCGGTCATTGAATTGTGTGCCCAGGTTGATGTCGGCAGCCAGGTGGTAGATGGCGTCCAGCTTCATCGGCTGTTTGATGCCAAGATCCTCCGAAGTAATATTCCCTTGTATGACGTCACAGTCAGGAAATTGCTTCCTGGCCTTATCGGCGTCACGAACAAGCAATTTTAGATGATCTCCTCTTTCGAGGAGACGAGGCACTACCTCTCTCCCAAGCTGCCCTGTAGCTCCTGTGAGCAAGAGTTCCATCTATTTCACACCAAGGCCTTTCTGCTGCACAATATCGCCAAGATAAAGATAGCTGGTCACTCAGCCAGCGTGACTCGTTTAACGGAGTCACGGTCACCCCCCTTCCCGAGAACATGAAAGCTGACTGACCAGCGGCTAACTATGACATGATTGACGGTCTTTGTCAACTATAGCACATAGGATACTGATCTTCAGGGCCACACTAATAGTAACAACGCTGCAATAGATTTGGGATACCAGAATAACCCGAGGCCGGAATGAGCTGCCAATACTATACTTGCAACCTTGCCAGACGCTTCATCGCCAACTTGAGCATGTGCCACTTGCCGGTTTTTCTGGACAGGATGTTCTTGTACATGACGCCGGTGCTCTTCGGAGGCAGTGACTCGACCTCTTTCTTATGTAGTCGGATGGCTTTTGATGTACAGTTGGCAACACAGATCCCGCAGCCTATGCAGCGGTCAAGATTGACCTGGCACACATCACCGAGCCACACCGCAGCTTGCATCTGGCATTGGTCGACACAGGTCTGACAGCCATTACACAACTTGGCGTTCACCTCTGCATAGTAGCTGGTGGCATACAGTTCTGCCGGGCGGGGGAATTTCTTGGCAGCCATCAGGATTCCGCAGCAGTCTCCACAACAGCAGCAGACAGCCTGCGGCCGCTGTGAGTTGATGGGCTGCAGAATGAGGCCCGCGTGTTCAGCTTTCTGAAGAATATCAAAGGCTTCGTCCTTGGTGATTGGGCGTGCAAGCCCCATATCCAGATAGCTCTGAGCCGACTCTCGAAATATCAGACAGGTCTGGCGAAGGTCAGTCTGACGGCAGCTCTCTCCAACGATGTCCTTGGCCTGTCGGCAGACGCAATTGGCTACTACAATCGGTCCATCGATATCGCCGATAATCTCTCTTATATTGTCGTAGGTGCTAACGCTATGCTCCTGGGGGATGCTCTTTTCTACCGGGATGGTGCGCAATTGGGGGATCTTGGTCCGGTATAGCTCGGTGGCAAACTCCTTATCAAGATACTGCAGCATATCTTCGGCGAAGTCTACAGTGAGCCGGTCTACCTGGTGTTCATACATCCCGACGGCCAACATTTCATTGCTGTAATACTTTTTCTCACCTCTAACCCTGGACATGACGATGCCTTTTTTCACCATGCGGTCCAATAGCTGCTCAAGTTCCTCAATAGATACTCCACTTTTCTTGACGCGTCTGTGGATACGACCCAGAGGCTCCGGCAACATGGAAAGCTGTGTCGCCATTCTGGCTTCTTCGGGAGTGAAGAGGTGCTGCAAAATGCGAATATCCACACCTGATTGCGCAGATGGCAAGCCTATGGGCAACCTGTCTAGATGTCTCTGTAAATCCCGGTATACGTCACTCTCAGTCGTCATTCTGTCCTCAGTTCGAGCCCTGGATGGTGATAGTGTTGCATCCAAAGGCGGCCGTTTGGCAAGTTGCCTCCTTTTTACACCATTGGCTGTGTCTATGCAAACAACTTCGCTGCCATACCCCGATCATCAGAAGGCTGATGGCGATTGGATGGATTTGGCTATGCTTTTTGAGGTTATGTATAATTGCCACGAAAGAAAGGAGCTTTACCTGATGGAGCAATCGAAATGGCATAGAAGACGGTGGATAGCCCTGGGATTCTTAGGGTTCTCGCTGCTGGTCATTGCTTTGGATAACACGGTACTGAACCTGGCTTTACCCTCCATTTCCACAGAGTTGGGCTCCAGTGCCAGCGGACTGCAGTGGATCGTTGATTCCTATGTATTGGTCTTTGCGGCATTGCTGCTGACCATGGGTTCAATCGGCGACCGAATAGACAGAAAGAGAGTGCTCCAGGCAGGTCTGGTAGTCTTCGGCTGCTTCTCTCTGGGCGCGGCTCTATCGGCGTCGACAGGGATGCTTGTTGCCATGCGTGCCATGATGGGCTTTGGCGGCGCAATGATTATGCCAGCGACTCTTTCGATTCTGACGGCCACATTCCGTGACCGCAAGGAGCGAGCCCAGGCTATTGCTCTCTGGGCCGCGGTTTTTGCGCTGGGTTTGGGTATTGGTCCTCTTGTCGGAGGGTGGCTTCTGGAGCACTTCAGTTGGAGCTCAGTGTTCTACATTAATGTGCCGATTGCGGCGGTCGGATTGATCGGTGGATACTTCTTTGTCCAAGACTCCAGGGACGAACATCCGCGGAAGGTGGATCTGCCGGGCTCTATCCTCTCAATTGGGGGGCTGTTTGCGCTGGTGTATGCCATCATTCAGGCGGGGGCTGATGGCTGGACGGCTGACAACGTGCTTTATGCCTTTGGTGCTGCAGCAGTCCTGATGGTGGCATTCATCCTTTGGGAGGTCCGATCACCAAACCCAATGCTGCCCATAGCTTTCTTCAAAAACATGTCTTTCACCGGAGCTAACCTGGCACTGACATTGGTTGCATTTGCTTTGATGGGGTCAATGTTTTTTGTCAGTCAGTACTTCCAATCTGTACAGGGCTACAGCCCATTTGAAGCTGGCATACGTCTGGTACCTATGGCATTCACATCGTTTGTGGCGGCGGCAATGTCGGCACGGCTCGCGCAGCGCATTGGGACAAAGTTTGCGGTTGGCCTGGGTATACTTGTTGCAGCATTGGGCCTCTTCTACCTATCCGAGGTGGCCGAAGTGGACACGAGCTATGCCAAGATCGTGGTTGGCATGTGCATTATGTCGCTGGGTATAGGGACGACAATGAGCCCAGCGACGAACTCCATCATGGGGTCCATCCCTGTGAATAAAGCTGGCGTTGGTTCTGCCATGAACGATACTACGCGCATGGTGGGTGGGGCTCTGGGTGTGGCAGTACTTGGCACCATTATGAATTCCATGTATGTAGCGAGGATCGACTCACTCAACGTGGGCCTGCCAGCCGGGCTTTTTGAAGCAGTTCGCAGCAGCATACAAGGCGCACATATTGTGGCTCAGCAAATCCCAGACTCGACCCTGGCGCAGATGATCGTCAATCAGGCAAACGAGGCCTTTGTTTCTGGCATGGTGCGGGCAATGCTGGTTGGTGCCATTATTCTAGCCACGGCGTCGGCTGTCACTCTGATCATCCTGCCGATGCGAGTACGCCCTGCGAAAGAGGAGTCGGAAACGGCGAATGTGAGCGATAAGGTCAGATCAGGGACGTGACACTCACGGAGGTTGGAGAATTGGCAGATAATGACTTGATGCGACACTGGACTGGGGAAGGCGGTGTAGACTAGAATCTAGTTGGGCCTTGCGACTTGTGTACCTGCAAAAGGAACGACAGGGTATGGTGCCATGTCGGCGCGTAGCTTAAGAAGGAGACTGCCTTTGGAGACAGACTTTGTTGCAGCCCGTCTGAAGCTGATAGAACACCTCCAGCGTGAGATAAGAGACGAAAGGGTACTCAGCGCAATGGCACGTGTACCGAGAGAGTTGTTCGTTCCCAGCACCTACTGGCATGTGGCGTATGAGGATAGGCCACTCCCTATCGGGGCGGGACAGACAATCTCTCAGCCACTGATCGTGGCGATGATGACGGAAGCGCTGGATCTCAATGAACACGATAAGGTTTTAGAGGTCGGCACTGGCAGTGGCTATCAAGCAGCTATTCTGGCTGAGCTGGCGGATTGGGTGGTTACTGTAGAGAGGCATCAACAGCTTGCTAAAAAGGCGAAGGAAGCATTAGAGAAACTGGGCTATGTCAATGTCGAGGTTCATTTGGCGGAGCCGATGTTGGGCTGGCAGCACAAAGCACCATACGATGCCATAATTGTTGCCGCTGGTGCTCCTCATGTTCCACAGCAGCTTTTGGACCAGCTTGCTACCGGCGGTCGCATGGTGATCCCTGTTGGTTCTCGTTATGAGCAGAGTCTATTGAAAGTGGTCAGGGAAGATCATGGCACAACTACTCATGATCTTGGCCCTTGCCGCTGGGTTCCTCTCATTGGCGACGAGGCATGGAGTGAGGGCTGAGTTTGACTGTAGGCGCTGCATCGAATAATATACTAAGCTAATGTGTCCGTAATGGAGGGTGTAACAGGATGGCTATAGCCACGTATGCAGAGAAGTATAGAAGCTGGAGATATGGAGCTTTTAAGTGGTGCCATGAGCTGAGTACGGCTCAGAAGATTGCCCTGGCTCTGGGTATGGCTTGTGTTACAGGGCTCTTTGCTCAGATCAGGATTCCCCTGGGTTTTACTCCGGTGCCGATCACCGGGCAGGTTTTTGCAGTGCTGCTTAGTGGCGTGTTGCTGGGATCGGGATTCGGTGCAATGAGTCAGATGATGTATATTGCGTTTGGAGCCTGCGGCGTTCCCTGGTTTCAGGGTTGGAATGGTGGGTTCGCCTATCTTGCTCAGGTTCCAACAGTAGGATACCTTGTAGGCTTTGTTTTGGCGGCTCTGCTGATAGGCAGGCTAACTGAGAGATATGTAGGAGCCAGGGGATTTTGGCCTCAACTGGGGCTCATGCTGATTGGTGTAGCCGTTATCCACCTGGCTGGAGCCGTCTATTTTGCAGCAGTAATGCATACGGGGCCTTTGACCACAATGCAGCTAGCGGTTGTACCGTTCATATACCTTGATATCGTCAAAGCTGCGGCGGTGGCCAGCATTGCTACTGCTCTGTTGCCGAAGAGCTCGTACAATGGCGAGGTTGACAAGGCGAGATATCCCAGTGATCGTGGGCTGAAGGTCTGATGGAGATTACCTGGCTAGGACATTCCTGCTTTCGGGTGAAGGGTAAAGAACGCACCCTGATTACAGACCCCTATCAAGAAGAGATAGGCTATTCTTGGGCTACGCCAGCGGCGAACATCGTCACCGTGAGCCATTCGCACCCGGGCCACAGCAACTCGGCAGGTGTGAATGGTGGTCCAAGGGTGATCAACCGCCCAGGCGAATATGAGGTTGGAGGTGTTTTTCTCATCGGTCTTGGGAATTACCACGACTCGGAGCAGGGGGCAAGCCGGGGGAAAAACATCAGCTATCTATTTGTGATAGATGACATAAAACTGTGCCACCTGGGTGACATAGGCCATGTTCCTTCAGCACGCCAGGTAGAGGAATTTAGTGAGGTAGACATACTCATCATACCGGTTGGCGGGATATCTACTATCGACGGGAAGGCGGCAGCGGACATAGCCAAGCTTCTCAACCCGAAGATTGTTGTGCCCATGCACTACCGGACGGAAGTAGTAACATGGCTTGAACCGCTAGACAGGTTCACCACACAATTGGGGCTGAAGGATATTATCCCTCAGCCCAAACTTTCTATCAGCAAGGCGAATATTCCTCTGGAAACAAAGACGGTCATATTGGACCGTTCTTCCTCCTGAAAAGCAACCCGCTGCCGATGTGCTCTCACCTTTGGGTGCTCCTGGCGATTCCTAGAAGTCCGTGCCGAATTACTTTATCTCGGCTGTTGCTCCAGCCGCCTGGAGCTTTTCCTTAACGGCCGCTGCTTCTTCCTTGGAAACGCCCTCTTTCACCAGCTTGGGAGCGGCTTCCACAAGCTCTTTGGCCTCCTTAAGGCCCAGGGTAGTTACCTCTCTGACTGCCTTAATAACATTGATCTTGTTGGGACCTATCTCCTTGAGGGTGACACTGAACTGTGTCTGCTCTTCGGCTGCCGGACCTGCCGCAGCACCTGCAGCCGGACCACCGAATGTTGCCGGGCCTGCCACGGCTACGGGAGCAGCACTGACGCCAAATTCCTGTTCGAGAGCTTTGACCAACTCGGCCAAGTCAAGGACAGTCATATTCTTGATGGCGGCTATCATCTCCTCTTTTGTCATCGATCTAACCTCCTTCTAATTGTTGCTTTCTTGCCTGCAATACTCGAGCCAGCGCCGTCAGTTCGGCACTGAGAACTGCCACGAGGGAACTAATTGGGCTTTGCATCTGACGTAGCAAGTGTGCCACCAGTACCGGTCTGGGAGGAAGCGTCGAAAGCATTGTCACCTGCTCAGGTGTAAGAGCCCTTTTGGATAAGATTCCGCCTTTGACGCTGAGGGGAACCCTGGATGTACGAATGTATTCGAGCAGGAGTCTGGCCGGCTCATTCACCTCGCCATAGCCGAAGGCCATTGCTGTGGGGCCCTTAAGCAAGTCCTTGAGTTCTTCTCTGCCGGCATTCTCGGCGGCAAGAGAGGCCATAGTGTTCTTGATCACATGGTACTCAATTCCGGACTCTCTTAACTGGCGACGCAGTTTGCTCATTTCGCCGACTGACATCCCCCGATAGTCGGTGGCAATCACTACGCTGGAAGTAGAGAGCATCTCCTCGATTTTCTTGACAGACTCTTCCTTCTTTTGTCGTATCATTTCTCTTACCTCACTTAACTTACTAGTAGAGGCCTTGCCGCTTCTTGCTTGGCCAAGCTTGAAAAGATAAACCCCGGGAATCGTTGCCCGGGGCTTGATATATACCAGTTCAGTTCCAGGATTGACTGATATGCCTCGGCAGGCAAACGCTTTAAGCCCTAGGGACACCTGCTATCTATGGCAACAATTCTATTTCTTTTCCTACATTATAGCGTATACAGACAGCAAAAGGAAAGGCCTTGCTGTGCTTTCCTATGAAGATGGCGGCTCGCCAACGATGGTGATTCCACATACAAAGTTGCCAGGATGACCACCCTGGTTGTGGGCCAAGCCCATCTTGACGTCCTTCAACTGACGAGTGGGATCCTCGGCCTTGCCCTGGAACTGCTTGTAGAACTCGTATACCTCACGTCCCCCGCTGGCACCCGCCGGATGGCCGAAGGCCTTGAGTCCGCCGCTGACGTTAATCGGTATCTCGCCTCCCTGCTCCCATGCTCCTGACTCGATATCTTCTTTGGCATGACCCTTTTGGCATATGCCCATAGACTCCACGGCTATCATCTCTGCCACGGAGAAGCAATCGTGGACCTCAGCCAGGCTGAGCTCCTTCCTGGGGTTGGTGATTCCGGCCATAGCATAAGCCTGCCTGGCGGCCGCCTCTGTCTCTTCCCAGGTGGTGTACTGGTAGTTCGTTCTCTCCTTGCCCCACCCCGGTCCACAGGCAATGGCTGAAGCTTTGATGGTAATGAAATCTCCCTTGGGACGGAAATGCTTGGCGTCCTCGGTGCGGCACATGATAGCCGCTGACGCGCCGTCGCAGACTCCGCAGCAGTCGAACAGACCCAGCGGCCAGGCTATGATGGGGGCATTCAGCACCTGTTCTATGGTTATCCTGTTACGCAGCATTGCCTTGGGGTTGCGGGAGCCGTTGTAGTGGCTCTTGACCGATATCTTGGCCAGCAGTCGTTTGCCCTCTTCAGGACTGAGTCCGTATGTGGCAAAATACTTGGTTGCTGCTAGAGCGTACCGGGCCACGGCCCCGCCGACTTCGGGAGCGGCACCGTAGACCGGATGCCATTTGCCGGGGTATGCCTGGCCAATGCCCCCAAACCCGGCATCCTTCATCTTTTCCCAGCCGAGGGCCAGCACCAGGTCATAGGTCTTGGAGGCAAGCCCCAATGCAGCACCTCTGAAGGTCTCAGCACCGGTACCGCAAGCGTTCTCTACACGCGTTACTGGGATGAACTGGAGCTGTAGAGCACTTGCCAGAATGATGCCAGTCATGGCATTATCCTGATTGGTGTATCCTACCCAGGCCGCCTGGATGTCTTTTGCCGTGACGCCGGCATCCTCAAAGGCCTCAGTGGCCGCATCGACTATGAGGTCCACGGGGTCCTTATCCCAAAACTCCCCGAAGGCAGTGCAACCCATTCCGACGATAGCAACTTTATCCTTTAGGCTTTCCATTCTTCTCTCCTTAGCATCTGATGGGGCGAACCCGCCAGAAGTAGTTATACAGGCCCGAACCTTCCAGTTGTATTCTGAAGGTCATTTCCACAGGCATCCCAACGGCCACCTTTGAGGTATCGCGGTCGGTCATGACGCTATAAAACCTCCCGCCGCCATCGAGGTCGACCACGGAGAATACCTTGGGCAGAACGATCTCCATGGCCCTCTGGTCCATACTGAAGGTAAATACCTTTCCCGTTCTGTCAGAGAGCCTGATGAGTTCAAAGTTGTCCTTCGCCTGACAATAAATGCAAATCCTTTGCCTCGGGTATTGGATGTTATGGCACACTTGGCACTTCTGTCCATATAGAGGGAACAGATGCTGTCTCTCACGCCATATGACTGGCAGGGATGATCTGCGAGCCGGGCGGCGTCCCTGTTCGCTCTCCATTAGCTCGCGTATCTCGGCATATTTCCCGTAGTTGGGCAGCATCATCTTCGAAGCCAAGTGGCGCTTGATTCCTCTCCGGTTCCTGACCTTATCAATCTGCTCGGTTACTTTGAACAGAAAGGCGTCGGCGCCATCACCATAGGTGGCGAAAAGTATCCTGTCGCCGGGCTTTGCCTCTTCGAGAGCAGCTACCAGGATCATCGGGGCCAGGGCCGTACCGGTGTTGCCAATGGCATCGAGTAAGGGAGGTTGAACCTGTGTCTTTGGGTCGAGGCCCATTGTGCTGCCGATGGAGGCATGGGTCCTGGCGTCGGGTCCGTAGTAGGCTGCCTTGGTGATGTCCTTGGGGGTTAAGCCAAGTTTCTTCAGGAGGCCGGCTACAGCCTGCGGCATCATCTTGGTGTAGCCTTCGTCGCGGATAAACCGATCTTCCCACGATTGCATATAGTGGTCCTGGGGTTTCCTCCAGATGTCGACGAATTCGCTGGAGAGATGATAGCTGCCTTCTAACGACGCGACTACTTCAGTGTCACCAACCAGAAATGCCGCGGCTCCGTCTCCGAACTGTAGCTCGAAATCTGAATTGGGGGCGGGAATGCGGCGCTCGGCAGCAGCTACCATCACCTTTTTGGCCGATCCGGCCTTCACGGCATCCATAGCTGTTTTCATGGCAGAGCCAGCGCCCCTAAGTGAGTGTGAGATATCAAATGTTAGAATGTCCCCGCGAAGGTCTGCAGCCGCCCTTATCAGGCTGGCAGCCTGCTTCTCAACGTAGGGTGGTGAGTCAGTGGCGAAGTAAAGACCATCCACCTGGCTGCGGTCTGTGTCGCTCAAGCAGTCCAGGACGGCTTCCACGCCCATGGTTACGGTGTCTTCATCGGCGTTGGCTACCGCCTTCTCGCCCTTGGCGACGGCCTTGTTCCACATCGCGCCAATGGCCTCTCGGCTGAGCCTGTAGATAGGGATATACGCTCCATACGAAACTATACCTAGCATTCTTCCCTCCATAGATAGTTAAAGGTTGGGGGCTTCAGTGATATCGATACAGCCTCTTTGCCACTTCCGAGTGGATTGTGCGGAGACAAAGCTTGGTGTTGCGCTACTCGGTGCACAAATAGTGAAACGCACAGCATGAGAAACCGTTCCTGCCCTCCCGCTGCATCTTCTGTATGTCTTGCTACGTGGAAAGCTTTTGCCGTCAGAACGAGGCTCTGAAGCTATCTCCATCACACGACTAAAGGGCGGTCACAGCGGATCGCAGATCGAGGGTGATGCCGGGCCCCATGGAGGTGGATATTGTGGCGCTCTTTATGTATTGACCTTTAGCTCCGCTTGGTTTGGCTTTCACTATGGCCTCTATTGCTGCAGAGAGGTTCTCCACAAGCTTGGTTGTCTCAAAGCTCATCTTACCTATAGGCAAATGTATGTTTCCTGTACGATCCAGACGGAACTCTGCCCTGCCCTTACTGGCGTCTCTGATTACTCTGGGAAGATCCGAAGCAGCTACTACAGTGCCCAACTTGGGATTTGGCATCAGCCCTTTGCGACCGAGTGTTTTGCCCAGCTTGCCTATCTTGCTCATCACGTCGGGAGTGGCAACGGTCACATCGAAATCCAGCCAGCCCCCCTCGATCTTCTTGATGAGGTCTTCGCTGCCCACGTAATCTGCGCCAGCTTCCTCAGCAATCTTGACGGCTTCGCCCTGGGCAAAGACCAAGATACGGAGCTTCTTTCCCAGGCCATGAGGGAGCAAGGCAATGCCCCGTATTTGCTGGTCGGCAGAACGTTGATCCAGGTTCATGCGAAGATGAAGTTCCACCGTCTCGTCGAACTTGACATAAGTGGTCTTTTTTGCCAACTCGACGGCTTCCTGAAGAGAATACGCTTTAGTTGGGTCTACTAACTTGACGACTTCTTGATACTTCTTGCCATGCTTAGCCATAGCTATTCACACTCGATTCCCATGCTGCGTGCTGTGCCTTGGACGATGCGGGTAGCTTTCTCAAGGTCGGCCGTATTGAGGTCCCTCATCTTGATCTTGGCGATTTCCCGTACCTTCTCTGCGGACAGCTTGCCAACGCTGGTTGTCCCCGGAGTACCGCTTCCTTTCTCTACCACCAATGCCTTTCTCAACAGATCAGTGGTTGGAGGTGTTTTCATGGTGAATGAAAATGAACGATCCTCATATACCATAATCTCGACCGGAATGACACTGCCTTCCTGGGATGACGTGCGCTCGTTGTACTCCTTGCAGAAGGCCATTATGTTGACGCCGTGTTGTCCAAGCGCTGGTCCTACGGGAGGGGCTGGTGTGGCCTTTCCCGCTGGTAACTGTAGTTTGATAATTGCCTTTACCTTCTTTGCCATCTTTACAATCTCTCTACCTGTAGAAAATCAAGTTCGACGGGCGTTTCCCGCCCAAAAAAAGATACTAACACTCTCACCTTGCCCTTCTCTGCATAGATTTGGTCGATCAGCCCAGCGAAGTCGACGAATGGGCCGTCGGTAATGCGGACGCTCTGTCCCTTGCTGAGGCCAACCTTGACTTTGGGTGTTCCAGCCTTGGCTCTCTCCAGGATACCATCTACCTCTTCATCCTCCAAGGGGGCGGGAATGAGCTTGCCTTGATCATCTTGAGTGCTCACAAAGCTGGTGACCCCTGGCGTGTTGCGAACCAAGTTCCAGCTACCATCATTCATGTTCATTTGCACAAGAACATAACCGGGGTACAGCTTTTTTTCTACGATCCGCCTCTGCCCCTCTTTTATCTCGATTTCCTCCACTTTGGGTATCATCACCTGGAAGACATCTTGCCCTGCGTCTATTGACTTGATACGCTGGTTCAAATTGACTTCAACCTGATTCTCACGCCCAGTGTGAGTATGTACCATGTACCATCTTCTCTGATCGCTGTTATTGCCCTTGTCTTCCATAGCTTATCAGTCAGGAGGGAAGAAAAACCTTTTCACCAGTTCGGCAAAACCGTAGTCTGCTAACGCGAGGAAGACACCTGCTACGGCGCAGACAACAAGCACCATTATGGTCAATCTTATCGCTTCCTGCCTTGTAGGCCAGGTTACCTTCCTCAACTCGGCTATGATGTTGCCAAAGAAGTTGAATCTTGAGGCGAACCCCTTGGTGGCAGTGGCCTTTTTGGTGACCACTATTTGGTCTCCTTGTGTACAGTATGACTGCGACAGCGGGGGCAATACTTCTTCAGTTCCAGACGCTGCGGATCACTCTTGCGGTTCTTGGCAGTGGTATATGTTCTTTCCTTGCACTGGGTACAAGCAAGATGGATGATTGTTCTAACGTCAGCTTTTTTTGCCACTGATATCCCTATTCAATGATCTGAGTAATCACGCCTGCGCCGACTGTTCTGCCGCCCTCTCTGATGGCAAATCGCAATCCTTCCTCCATGGCTACCGGGTTGATCAGTTTGATGATTACCTTTACATCATCGCCTGGCATAGCCATTTCCACGCCTTTGGGCAGCTCAATGTCTCCAGTGACATCTGTTGTCCTGATGTAGAACTGGGGTTTGTAGCCAGTGAAGAATGGAGTATGCCGTCCACCCTCCTCCTTGCTCAGAACATATACCTGGGCCTCGGCGCGGGTGTGTGGCTTGAGTGTGCCTGGTTTGGCCAGTACCATGCCCCTACTGATATTGTCTCGCTCCACACCGCGAAGCAAGACTCCAACAGCATCGCCTGGCTCTGCGTAATCCAGTGTTTTGTGGAACATCTCCAAGCTGATGACCACTGTTTTCTTGGTCTCTTCCAGGCCAACGATTTCTATCTCATCACCTGCCTTGATGGTGCCACGCTCGACCCTGCCTGTGGGTACGGTACCGCGTCCCTTGATGCTGAAGACGTCTTCAACAGCCATGAGGAACGGCTTGTCCTTTTCCCTCACCGGGGTGGGCACGAATGAATCCACCGCATCCATGAGGTTCCAAATCCCCCCGCACCACTGACACTCCCTCTTGCCGCAGCCGCACTCGCCAGCTTTGAGACCACTGACTCGCACTATTGGAGTGGTATCACCCGGGAATTTATACTTGGTCAGCAACTCCCTGACCTCCAATTCAACCAGCTCGAGCAGTTCCGGGTCGTCCATCAGATCCACTTTGTTCAGGGCAACGAGTATACAGGGAACCTCCACCTGACGTGCCAGGAGGATATGCTCTCTTGTCTGAGGCATTGGGCCGTCAAAGGCACTGACCACCAAGATGGCTCCATCCATTTGGGCTGCGCCAGTGATCATGTTCTTAATGTAGTCAGCATGCCCAGGGCAATCGACGTGAGCATAATGACGCTTGTCGGTCTGATATTCTATGTGAGCGATCTGGATGGTTAGTCCCCTTGCCTTCTCTTCAGGCGCATTATCTATCGAGTCATAGGAACGGTAGTCAGCTTGACCCTTAGTGGCTAGTACTTTGGTAATAGCCGCAGTGAGAGTCGTTTTACCGTGGTCTACATGCCCGATTGTCCCGACGTTGACGTGTGGTTTCGTTCGTTCGAACTTTTTCTTTGCCACTTACAGCCTCCTCTTTTATGAGCCCACAACCAGGGTCGAACTGGTGACCTCGCCCTTACCAAGGGCGTGCTCTACCAACTGAGCTATGTGGGCATCAATTCAATTTTACAATTCTAGCACATCTGCCCCAAAGCTTGTTAATGGAGGGGGCAGGATTCGAACCTGCGCAGCCGTTAGGCGACAGATTTACAGTCTGTTGGTATTAACCACTCACCCACCCCTCCGCAGCCCGAGAGGGGATTCGAACCCGCTAACCTACCGATTACAAATCGGTTGCGCTACCGTTGCGCCACTCGGGCAACTGGTGCATAAGTATAAGACATGGTTTAGCTGCAAGTCAACATGCCCATGTGCTGCTTGGTGCGTCACGAAACCAACGTGCAGACAACTTCATTTCTCAGCATGGTTTGGAAGGTTTGTGATGGAGCAGAGGTTGGGAGCAGAACCTGTGATAGAATTGACAAGAACAACATTGAGTATGGATGCTGGTACAGGAGGGCAAGGTTGTCAAGCATATACTCTCCGATAAAGGTGGTAATGGAAAACCTTACTCGAAGGACTGGCGATTTCTTGATGGAACACTTTCGGGAAGACCCAGAGCTGCTCAGGCTGCGGACTTCAGCGAAGGAAGCTGCAACCGTATATGACAAGATGGCTGATAGACTTATTGTTCAGGGGATAAGGGATGCATACCCCGATCACAGTCTGCTGACCGAGGAAAGTGGCTTGTTGAAGGGCGATGCTGATTGGTTGTGGATAGTGGACTCTCTGGACGGCACTGGCGATTTCGCTGATTGGAACCCGTTCTTTGCGGTGTGCTTGGCCTTGATGCACAAATCGGATCTGGTCTTGGGGGTCATATACGCACCCGCAATCAATGAGTTCTATGTGGCAGAAAAGGGGGATGGAGCGTATTTGAATCGAAGAAGAATCACAGTTTCGAACGTTCCTCACCTTGGCCAGAGTTATGTTTTCTACTGTGAAGGTGGAGAAAAGGACCGAGCAAGGACGGGCGGGATCATGGGCAGGGTCTATCCAAAGGTGATGGATCTGCGCAAGCTTGGTTCAGCTGGCTTGGAGACGGCATGGGTAGCTGCCGGGAAGGGTGAAGCGTACTTCACGACAAAGATCGAGCCGTGGGATGTTGCTCCTGGGGTATTGCTGGTTCGTGAGGCAGGTGGAGAAGTGACCGGGTTTCAAGGCGAACGCTGGCAGTTAGAGAGGAGCGACCTGGTGTTCTCCAATGGGCGGGTTCACTCGGCTTTATTGGATCTGCTCAGGCCAGAGGTTGGGAGTGGGAGATCTTGGTAGCGGATGGAAAACACAAGGGACGTTCGGAGCCTGTCTGACTAACCCATAAGCCACGTTCAAGCTATGGTCGGCTGTCCTCCAAATTCTGCCGACATATTGCTCGAACAGGCTCTTAGGAGAGTGGCGACTTGCAGGCTCTGCAAAGCAATGCGCCACTGCGAGAATAGGTTCGCCACCTAAGGCTCTGGACCACCGGATACCCACACTCCAGGCATTCGCCATTCGTGGTTTCAGGCTTCCGTTTTTTCCGCCTCTCGGTCTCTGCAGGTGCGGATTGAGGAATCAAGTCCGTAAACTCTCTAACATATACAATCTGGTCCTTGTTGACGGCAACGAAATCGAATCTCGATTCGATGTTGAGAAGTTCGGGTGTAATGC
>MGMW01000081.1 GCA_001795035.1 Chloroflexi bacterium RBG_13_53_26 | reverse complement strand
AAAAGGTCAGAAGAGGTCTTTCGGCCGGAAGAGTCCAGTCAGTGGCCTTGAGAATGATCGTGGAGCGCGAGCACGAGATCCTCAGCTTCGTTCCCCAGGAATACTGGACCATTGAAGCCGAGCTGACCAAGACATCACCGGACAAGAAATCCCCCAGCTTCAAGGCCAGGTTGGCCGCCATAAAGGGTGAACGTAAGAAACTGCATCTTCACAACGAAAACGAATCGAAACGAATAGCTTCAGAACTGAAGGACTCACGCTTATTCGTTTCCCAAATAAAAAAACGACGCCTCACCCGCCGCCCCCCGCCTCCATTCATAACCAGCACGCTTCAACAAGAAGCTTGGCGGAAGCTTCGTTTTACCGCTCAACGTACTATGGCTACAGCACAGCAACTCTACGAAGGCCTGCCTATCGGCCAGGAAGGCGAAGCCGGTCT
This sequence comes from Chloroflexi bacterium RBG_13_53_26, assembly GCA_001795035.1. GTDB lineage: Bacteria > Chloroflexota > Dehalococcoidia > UBA2247 > RBG-13-53-26 > RBG-13-53-26. Next base: position 15,234 of record MGMW01000081.1, on the reverse strand, counting down.
CATCACCTATATGCGCACTGACTCTACCAAGGTAGCTGAGTCAGCAATTGCAGAGGCTCGCAGCTACATAGCTGAAAAATACGGTCACGATTTCCTTCCGCCACACCCCAGACACTTCACCAAAAAGGCTAAGGGGGCTCAGGAGGCACACGAAGCTATCCGCCCTACGAAAATGTGGCGGGAGCCTGATGCTGTCAGATCCTACCTTAGTTCTGACCAGGCAAAGCTGTACCAACTCGTTTGGGAACGAATGATAGCAAGCCAGATAGCCGATGCGTTGTTCGATACTACTTCTGTGGATATCGAAGCACAGGCATCAGATGGAGCTAACAGCTACATCCTGAAAGCCGCCGGCTCTATACCCCATTTTCTTGGCTTCCTTATCCTCTATAGCGAAGGAAAAGATGATTCCGACAGCGACGACCAGGAGGACAAAGCCCGTCTCCCATCCCTCACCGAAGGCGAAAAGCTCAATCTCCTGGATCTCTTGACCGAGCAACACTTCACCGAGCCTCCGCCTCGCTACAATGAAGCCACTCTGGTGAAAACACTCGAGGAAAACGGCATCGGCCGACCCAGTACCTATGCACCTATCATAGCTACACTCCGCCGTCGGGGATACGTGCAAACCAAAGAGGGACGGTTCTACCCACTGGATCTTGGTACCACAGTCAATGGCGTACTGGTGGCTCATTTCCCCAAGATTGTCGATACACAGTTCACGGCCCATATGGAAGAAGAGCTGGACGAGATAGGCCGTGGCAAACAGGATTGGGTTGGAGTGATCAAAGACTTCTATACCCCGTTTGAGGAAACGCTCAAAAAGGCCAGCGTCGAGATGGTAAGGATAAAGGAACCTGATGAGCCTACAGACGAGACCTGCCCCCAGTGTACCAAACCTATGGTGATTAGAATGGGTCGCTACGGTAAGTTTCTGGCCTGTACCGGCTATCCCAAGTGCAAGACTACCAAGAACCTGGCGTCCAAATCTGACCAGGCCGATGACACTGCCCGGCGTCCAGGCAAGGCAATGCACCGCAAGAAAAGGGCCGGCAAGAAGACACGGACTAAGAAGTAGTATTCCACAACGGAGAGAACAAGATGAAAATACTCATCGTCCATGGACCGAATCTTAACCTTCTCGGCAAGAGGAACAAGGAAATCTATGGAGAAAAGACCCTGGATGAAATCAGCTCCATGCTCCAGAGTCATGCTGCGGAGTTGGGCATACAAGTAGGTTTTCTGCAATCAAACAGCGAAGGCGAACTTGTTGACTTTGTTCAAAAAGAGTCACCGAATGCAGAGGGCATAATAATCAACCCCGGAGCCTTAACCCATTATGGTCTCTCCCTTCGAGACGCTCTCTTTGACAGCAATTTGCCTATCATCGAAGTTCATCTGTCCAACATCTATGCCAGAGAGGAATTCCGACACACATCGGTCATTGCCCCTATTGCCAGAGCGCAGATCAGCGGGCTAGGCTGGAGAGGCTATATTGCTGCTTTGCGAGCTATGGTTGCGGAACTGAGAGGGACGGTTTGGCAATAGCCCAGCGATTGCACAAGTTGCGTCAGCAACTCCTTGAAAGGTCATTGGATGCCATCATCATCACACAACCCGAGAATTGCCGCTATGTCAGTGGCTTCACCGGCTCCAGTGGTTCAGCCGGAACCTTGCTCGTCTCTCATGACAGTGCTATCCTGGTCACCGATTTCATCCACTTTGAGCAGGCTAAACAAGAGGCTCCGGACTTTGACATTGTTATTACCAGAAACCATGCCCAGAGATTCGCAGTTCTGCTATCCCGGCAAAGAATAGAGAAATTGGGCTTCGAAGCAAACTTTCTCTGTTTTGCCGACTATCAACACCTGGCTGAAGAAGCCAGCAACATGCAGTCAGGCATTGTTGCTACCACAGGGATCGTGGAGTCAATCCGAGCCGTGAAGGAAGAAGATGAATTGGCCTTCCTGGAAGAAGCGGCTGGTCTCGCCGATGGTGCTGTCGGCCATATCATGGCTGAAATTCATCCCGGCATGACCGAGAAAGAAGCAGCTTGGAGCATAGAGAGGTATCTACGGGAAAGGAACAGCGAGCCTGTTCCTTTTGATATCATAGTAGCTTCAGGGCCCAATGCTGCATTGCCACATGCCAAACCGACAGAGCGAACCATCTCCAACTCCGAACCAATCGTCATAGACCTCGGGGCACGCGTCAACGGCTATTCCAGCGACTTGAGTCGAACCCTTTGCCTGGGTGACCAGGGCGACACCTTTCCCAGGATATACAACCTTGTTCTTCAGGCTCAACTTTCTGCCATCGCCAACCTGGAAGTTGGCATGACTTGCTCTCAAGTAGATAGCCTTGCTCGCACCGTGATCGAACAAGAAGGATACCAGGAAGCGTTTGGGCACGGGCTGGGCCATGGCGTTGGCCTGGCAGTCCACGAGGAACCAAGGCTTGCCCCCAATTCCAGTAGTACAATCATGGAGAACATGGTGTTCACCATTGAGCCTGCTATATACTTGAGCGGCTGGGGAGGGGTCAGAATCGAAGACATGGTGCTCGTTGAGAAGGGCAAAGCACGGTTGCTAACCAAAACACCAAGAAACGCCAGCTTCCAGAGGACAATATGAGACTCATCGTCATACCAGAAGAACAATGGTGCTGAGAGCCGATCTTCATATCCATACCGAATACTCCTTCGACTGCATGATGTCACTGGAAACCATCATCAACCGCTGCACCAGGAGGGGGATCAACTGCGCCGCTATTGCCGATCACGGAACAATTGCCGGTGCACTTCAGCTCAAAGCAAAAGCCCCTTTTGAAGTCATCGTCGGCGAAGAGATTCTCACTCCGCAAGGAGAGATCATGGGGTTGTTTCTCACCGAAGAGATACCCAGCCCCATCCCAGTCGAAGAGGCGCTCGGCAGAATCAAGGCCCAGAAAGGGCTGGTATGTCTTCCACACCCGTTCGACCGTCTGAGAGGGATAAAAGGCGCAAATCACCACGACTGTGGAAATCTACAGAAACTTGCCGATCACGTTGACATTATTGAAGTGTTCAACTCCCGGGCTCTGCCTTTCGGCAATCCCAATCAGAAGGCCAGGATATTCGCCGAAGCACATGGCCTGCTTTGCAGCGCTGGCAGTGATGCTCACGTCCCCAGTGAGATCGGTCGCGCATATGTCGAGCTACCTCAGTTTGCGGGCAAGGAGGAATTCTGCTCTTCCCTGGCACAGGGACAGATCTTCGGCCGCCGCACCTGTCCCATAGTCCATGTCCCAAGTGCATGGAACTCTCTGAAACGGAGGTTATTCAAATAGGGCATGTACCTCATTGGATGGTTCTCCACCGGTCGCGGTAAGGGGTCACGCGACTTGCTGACAGTTGTCCAAGACAACATACAGCGGGGCAACATAGACGCAAGACTCTCCTTTGTTTTCAGCAACCGTGAACCGGGTGAAGCACCGGGAAGCGATCTCTTCTTTGAGCTTGCCAGAAGCTATGACATCCCTCTGATCCACTTCTCATCGCAACGATTTTCTCCTCAGCGGAGACGTGAAACACGATCGGAATGGCGACTTGAATACGATAGGGAAGTGATGAAACGGTTGGAAGGATTACCCCAGGATCTGTGTATACTCGCTGGGTATATGCTCATCGCAGGAAGTGAGATGTGCCAGAAGTACAAAATGATTAACCTCCATCCGGCACCTCCAGGAGGACCAACCGGCACCTGGCAAGAGGTAATCTGGAAATTGATCGAAGGCAAAGCTCAAAGCACAGGAGCAATGATGCACCTGGTAACACCCGAGCTTGACAAGGGCCCAACCGTGACTTACTACACTTTCCCTATTAGAGGTGAACCCTTCGATACGCACTGGAAGGAAATAGAAGGGCTTACCATAGCCCAAATAAAGCAACACCAAGGGGAGAATAATTCTCTATTCAAGCTCATCCGCCGGCACGGCCTGGCCAGAGAGCTTCCCCTCATAATTGCTACCATCAAGTCTTTCAGCCAGGGCAAAGTCCGAATAGAGAAGAGTAAGGTGGTCGATTCGAGCGGAGAAGCTATCATGGGCTGCGATCTATCACCGCAGATAGATAGAATCGTAGAACAACAAGGCCTGCTCTAGCAGGTCACCAACCGTTACCGGGACAGACCGGCTGCCCACCTACTTCGGCTGCTTGACCAGAATCTCATCCACTATTCCGTACTCCACCGCCTGTTCTGGACTGAGGTAGAAGTCACGGTCGGTATCGTGAGCTATCTTGTCCACCGGCTGTCCGGTGTGTTTGGCCAGCACATTGCGAAGCAGATCTTGAAGGCGCATGATTTCTTTGACTGCAATAGCTATGTCCGCCGCCTGACCCTGCGCCCCACCCACCGCCTGGTGCATATGAATGGTGGCATTGGGTAGTGCATAACGCTTCCCCTTCGTCCCGGCAGTCAGGAGCACTGTGCCCATGCTTGCTGCCAAACCTACGCAGATGGTCGATACGTCAGGCCTGACAAGCTGAATGGTGTCATAGATAGCCAGTCCAGAATTGATTACTCCGCCGGGGCAATTTATGTAAAGGTTTATATCTTTATCAGGATCCTCTCGATCCAGATACAGAAGTTGAGCAATGATCAGGTTGCTTATTTGGTCATTGATCGGCGTCCCTAAAAAAATTATGCGCTCCCTCAACAGCAGTGAATAAATATCAAAAGCACGCTCTCCCCTTGCACCTGACTCGATCACCATTGGAATTATCCCTTTGGGCACAATGTCCATCTTCCCGCTCCTTCCTACTCTACGCTGTCCTCTTCCTGTTCTTTATCGGCATTCTCTTTGCTGGCATTGCTTTCTGCAATCCCAACAAGACACTGCACTGTTTTCCGGGTAACCAACCTGTCCTCTACCACATGGCGCGCCTGGCTTGTACCGAACAGCTTCCGCAAGTCCGCTGCCTTATCACCAGCATCCTGCATCATACTCTCAATCTCGGCATCCACCTCTGCCTTATCTGCCGTAATCTTCTCCTGTTCAGCCACCTTACCAAGTACCAGCGATTCAGTGACTCTCCTGTTAGCTTCAGGGCGAAACTCTTCTCTGATCTCAGCTTCAGTCTTATTAAGACTCTTCAGATATCCCTCAAGTCCCCCTCGTTCTCTGAATACCATATCCCTCTCTTTAAGCAAGCTGTCTATTTCCTGATCCACAAGTATGCTGGGAAACTCCACCTTAGTCTGACCGGCAACCGCCTCCAATACTTTCCTCTCGTATTCCCTTCTTGTCATCTCTTCAGCCGCTTTCTTCAGGTTGTCAGTCATCGAGTTCCGAAGAGACTCGAGGTCATCCATCGATTGCCCCAGGCTCTTGGCAAAATCGTCGTTCAACTCAGGTAGGTGCTTCTCTTTGACCTCAATAAGCTTCACTTTGAAACGAAAATCTTTGCCAGCAAGTTCCTTGAACCTATAGTCATCGGCATAAGCAAGGGCAAACTCCTTCTCTTCGTCCTTCGCCATGCCTTCCAGGTGCTCCACAAAGCCTGGTAGGGGGAACAAGGAACCCTTGACCACAAGCAACTGTTGCCTCTGGTTCCTCTTGAGACCAGTCTCCTTCACCTCCTCCTCTATGTCAACCGTTGTCAGATCTTCGAACTTCGCTGGGCGCTCTACCGGAGACCATACAGCATGCCTTTCACGCAGCCTGTCCATAGCATTGTTGATGTCTTCGTCACTCACCTCTACAGGCGGTGGAGCGATACTGATACTATGGTAGTCTCCCAACTCAACCTGCGGGCGCAGAGGAAAGATCGCCTTAAACACCACAGGGTCAAGTTCCATGATTTCTATTTGAGGTTGGGCAATTACCTCCATATTCTGCTCTTCAATGGCCCGAGCGCATAAACGGGGCACTAAATCCTCCAAAGCCTCTCTTTGAAGCCCGTCCCTGCCAACATAGGTTTCCAGTACAGATCGAGGAGCCTTGCCCTTGCGAAAGCCAGGGATTCCCACTCTCTTCACAAGGTGATGGTAGGCTCTATCGAGCGATTCTTCCATCTCTCCAGGTTCAACTTCAATCTGAAGTGTTGCCTGGCTGTTCTCTACACTCTGTGTCGATATCTTCATATTGCCACCTGTCTAGTTCTCATCCTAATCCATAATAACTCATAACAGCACTCCAAGCTACCTCTCCTTCTTGACGATAATATGTAGTTCCCTTAGTTGTTCTTCTGAGACATCGGAAGGGGCATCGAATAGCAGATCGCAGCCACTCTGATTCTTTGGGAAAGGTATTACCTCGCGTATGGTCTCCTCACCTGCCAGAATCATCACTATCCTGTCAATACCAGGAGCAATTCCACCGTGAGGCGGTGCTCCGTACTCCAGAGCCCGAAGTAGCTGCCCAAAAAGGAGCTCTATCCGCTCCTGACTGTAGCCAAGCAATCGAAATATCTTTTCTTGCAGATCACGGCTGTGGATGCGGATACTTCCGCTGGAGATTTCGTAGCCGTTGCAGACAACATCGTAGGCCCAGGACTTCACTGCACCGGGTGCTGTATCCAGTAGCGGAATATCTCCTTCCTTCGGGGCAGTGAAAGGGTGATGCATCGGATTCCACCGCTTTTCGTCCTCACTCCAGTCAAATAGCGGAAAATCAACCACAAAAACCATCGCAAGAAGGGTAGGATCAATGAGACCAAGCCGACGTCCCATCTCCCGCCTCAATTGATCCAATACCTTATCAACTGTCAACGCCTGATCAGCAACAATCAGAAGAAGATCCCCTGCCCTTGCTCCAAAGCGATTGGCCATTCCCCTCAATTCCTCTGGGCTTATGAACTTTGCTGCTGCAGAACTTGCCTTATCCACGGCCAACCCCTCAGCATCACTGATCAAAGCTAATGCCACCAGCCCCTTGGCTCCATAAGTCTTTGCCAATCCTATCAACTCATCAAGCTGACTTCTGGTATAGCTGCCACATCCCGGAGCACAAATGCCCTTCACTCTCCCATCTCCTTGGACTGCACTGCGGAAAACACCAAACTGGGAGCCCGCTGCAATATCAGTCAAATCCCTGAGCTCTAAACCAAACCGAACATCAGGTTTATCAGTCCCGTACCGTGCCATTACCTCATCATAGGATAGGCGAGGAAAAGGTTTGAGAAGCCTCATTGAGGGCTTGACCGTCTCCACCAGACAGGTAAACATGTCCTCCATCAGAATCAGTATGTCTTCCTGCTCCACAAAGCTCATCTCCAGGTCCAGTTGAGTGAATTCCGGTTGACGATCAGCACGCAAGTCCTCGTCACGAAAACATCTGGCTAGCTGATAGTACTTCTCAAAGCCAGCCACCATTAGTAGCTGCTTGAGTTGCTGAGGCGATTGGGGTAGCGCGTAGAATTTCCCACTCTGAAGACGACTGGGCACAAGAAAATCCCTCGCCCCCTCGGGGGTGCTCTTGATCAGGATGGGAGTCTCAATTTCGAGGAATCCCCTGGCATTCAAGTAGTCCCGCAGGCACTTCATTACTTGGTGACGGAGAATGATATTCTCCTTCATCCGCTGCCGGCGCAGGTCCAAATAGCGGTACTCTAAACGAAGGCTCTCATCTACTTCCACGTCTTCATTAATATAGAACGGGGGGGTCTTTGATGTATTCAGAACTCTGCAACTCTTGCCTGCCAACTCGATCTGGCCCGTGGCCAGTTTCGGATTCTCCGTACCCGAAGGACGGCGACCAATCTCACCCGAAACCTGGACTACATACTCGTTCCGCAGAGTATCCGCTATCCCATGCCCTCCTGCAGATACTCTTGGGTCAAATACAACCTGGATGAGACCGTCCCTATCGCGAAGATCGATGAATATCAGCCCCCCATGGTCTCTCCGTCGATGCACCCAGCCAGCAAGGGTCACCGTTTGGCCAATAGACTCAATGGTTAGATCACTGGAACTGTGGGTTCTAAGCAAGATTTCCCTCTTTCTCAACGAAAGGATTATAATAGAACACACGAAGGCTTTCAACTAATGAGATTCCACCATCGTACAGAACTGATATTGCCGATAACCTCTGCTGACCAGCACCCCATAAGAGGGAACACACGATGAATCTCGGGAAAAGGTTGTACGAACTACAGCAACTCGACCTCGATGTGGCAAAAACGACTGAAATCCTTTCCCAAGTGGAATATCAGCTTGAACATGATGAGCCGCTGGCAAACGCCAGAGCAGCTCTCGAGAGAACACGGCAAGGCCTCGCTGCATTGCAGGACAAGCAGAAAAAGGGAGAATGGGCGGTGGATGACCTCGAAGCCAAGCTCAAACCTATTCAGCAAAAGCTCTACGCTGGCTCAGTCCAGAACCCCAAGGAGCTTGTCAGCATGCAGCAGCAGGCGAGTCAACTGAAAAGCCAATTGAGGCAGGAAGAAGACAAGGTGCTTGAAACAATGAGCCACATCGAGGCATTGCAGAAGGAAATAACCCAGAAGACCGCCCATGTCACCGCACTTGAGAAAGAGTGCACCGAAAAACAACAGCGACTGCTCTCAGAGAAAGCTGAATTGAGCACGGTTCTGGATGCAACGAGGCAAAGAAGAGATGGACTTCTACACACCATCGACACCGCCTATGTCGAGCTCTATGAAAACGTGCGAGGTAGAAAGCAGGGGCTGGCGGTGGCCAGGATAGAACAGGGGAGATGTCAGGGTTGCAGGATCGCTGTTCCTGTAAGCGAACTGACCCAAGCCAGAGCAGGAGATCTCGTTCAGTGCGGTAGCTGCGGCCGTGTCCTCTGCCTGGGTTAGCAGCATCTGTAGGCCGTCTGTCATCGCCTGCCGGCTGAAATCCACTGGGAGACTAGAAGATGGTCAGTCCAGAGAACCGCCTGATTATATATGTGGATGGTGCCTCCCGAGGCAATCCGGGTCCCGCAGCAATAGGCATTGTTATACAAGGTCATGAAGGCTCAACCAGAATGGAGATTTCACACTATATTGGAGAAGCCACCAATAATCAGGCAGAATATAGAGCTCTCATCACCGGGCTGGAGGAAGTTGCCAGATTCGCGGCCGACCATGTAGACATCAAGACAGACTCAAAACTGATGGTGGAGCAGATTCAGGGCAACTACAGGGTCCGTAATGCCAAACTGAAACCGCTATTTGAAAAGGCAACTCGGCTGCTGTCAACCTACAAGACATATACTATAAGCCACATCCCACGCCACCAGAATGCCCATGCCGACTCACTAGCAAATAGAGCCCTCGATAATCGCCACGCTGTTCAATTCATGGCCAGGAAATGATAAACTTGGACTAGAACCAAGTAAACTGGGTGGCCGCCGTTTCAGGGGACATTAACCCTGAAAGGGAGGAAAGTCCGGGCTCCATCGGGCAAGGTGCTGGGTAACACCCAGGAGGGGTAACCCTACGGAAAGTGCCACAGAAACATACCGCCTTGGCTATGCCAGGGTAAGGGTGAAACGGTGAGGCAAGAGCTCACCAGCGGCTGAGCGATCAGCCGGCTAGGCAAACCCCACCTGGAGCAAGACCAAATAGGAGGACCGTGAGGCTGCCCGACCGATGTCCTCGGGTTGGTCGCTCGATCCTGGTGGCAACGCCAGGGCTAGATAGATGGTCACCAGCCTGGCTAACAGGTCAGGCTACAAAACCCGGCTTACAGGTTTACTTGGTCCGCCGGGGGCACCGCTGAGGTGCTCCCGGTCTTTTCCCGTATGCTCACCTGCTATGATTGGGATGCTCGCCCTGGATTGAGTCTTCCATATCATGTCGTCTGTCGTCTCACCGCATGCCAAGCAGAACACACCGCACATTCTTGACTTGACAACGATAGCCCTCTTTGAGATATTGAGAGCATAGAAGACTCGTAACATACCAGCATGCCTGAGTAGTCTGGTCAACGAAGTCTGACGGACTGCTTGGCATTGTTCCCAGAGCGCGGTTGCTGCATGCCGATGAGGACGATGTGGCAACCCACCATAAGGAGGAACATGCCACTGCCTGGTTCGAAAGCAAGGTGCTGCCAATGGCAGCTATACCAGAGGTTTGCAGTCGTCTCCTGGTTCCTGCCCCCCAGTCGAAACATCTCCCCAATTGGACGGTTGTGATGAGATGCCATTGACTACCTTGGGATGTTCTTCGCAGAAGCATTGCTCGGGAGGTAAATGATGTTGCGTCGGCTGAGTTCCAGACAGTTGATAGTCCTCTATGATGAGTCAAAGGAGAAAATGCCACTGCCCCAGAGAGCGGAGTGGCTGAACCAGAGGCTGAGGAAACAGCTCCGTTTCGCCTACAGCCATGCCCCGGCAGTAAAGAAGAAGTTTGATCATGCCGGCGTTTCCCCTAGGGCTATCAGAGGCATCGGGGATTTGGAGCGACTGCCCGTTACTACGAAGGACGATCTGGTCAAGCTGCAACAGGCAGACCCACCATTTGGAGGGCTGCTGGCCGTTCCCTTGAATTCCCTGGGAAGAATATATGTTTCTCCCGGCCCTATCTACGACGCTTGGGGCGCGGAGCGCGTCACGGCAGCCGTCAGAGGGTTTGTCAGAATGGGGGTGCCAAAGCCCGGCGATATAGTGATGGTCTCCACAGCCTACCATATGGTTCCTGCCGGGTTGTTCATGACCGATGCGTTGGATGTCCTCGGATGCACAGTAGTGCCGGCGGGCATTGGGCAGACCGAACTTCAGGTCAAGATACTCCACGACCTTAAGGCTACAGCTATCTTCAGTTTCCCCAGCTTCACCATGACCATACTGAAGAAGGCCGAAGAGATGGGCTACGACATCAAGCGAGATTTCAATCTCAAATTCACCACTGGTGGCGGGGAGAGACATATCCAGATCCTGAGGAAGGTGTTTGAAGATAAATACGGGCTCCTGGTGGGCGACGGCTACGCCACCGCTGACATTGGGGCAGTAGCCTATGACTGTGGCTTGGGCCAGGGCTATCACTACGATGATCAAGAGTGCATCATAGAGATTGTCGACCCGCAGACGGGAAAGCAGGTCAGGCCTCTGGAGGAAGGCGAAATCGTAGTCACGCTCTTCAGTAAGGTCTACCCATTGGTCAGGTTTGGCACCGGCGATCTGGCCTCATACACTGACGAACCTTGTCCGTGCGGCCGAACGGCACCGAGGATAACCAGAATCCTAGGCATGATCGGCGAACACGTAAGAGTCAAAGGCATGTTTGTGCATATGAAGGAGGTGGATGAAGCCTTCTCCAAGCTGCCGGAGGTCTTGAAATACCAGTTGGTGCTGAAGCTTGACGGGCACAAGGATCAGATAACACTCAATGCTGAGACCGAACCTGGAGTAGACCGCAAATCGCTGTCCCAGGCCATTAACCAGCGCTGCCAGGAAGTCTTCAAGCTGAGGATGGATACGATCGAGTTTCTCCCCAGGGGCACATTGCCACTAGAATTTAAGAAGGTTTTGGACACGAGATGGACGTAGCTGTCGGTACCGAGACCGATTTCACGATACCCAAACTGCTGCTGGAGAACCAGCAGAAATGGGCAGACAAGGTCTGGATGCGCAAGAAGGAGCTTGGCTTCTGGAGGGAGTACACCTGGAAGGAGGCCTGCGGGAACATCAAGAACTTCTCTCTGGGACTCATGAGCCTTGGCTTCCAGCGCGGTGACGTGATGGCGATCCTGGGAGACAACGACCCGCACTGGTTCTGGGCTGAGCTGGCAGCCCAGGCTGCTGGTGGCGCTGTCACCGGGGTGTTTTCCAGCAGCGGAGCCAAAGAAGTGAAGTACTTCCTGGAGCATTCCGACGCCAAGATCGTCATGGCTCAGGATCAGGAGCAGGTGGACAAGATCCTTGAAATCAAGGATGAGTTACCTCTGCTGAAGAAGGTGATCTACTGGGATACCAAGGGACTGCGTGGCTATGACGATCCCATCCTGGCCAGTTTCGACTCCATCGCAGAGACTGGACTGGAATATGGTAAGGACCATCCCGGAGCCTTTGAAGAGAGCATTGCGAAAGGCAAAATCAGCGACCTCGCTTTGCTGATGTACACTTCCGGCACCACCGGGCTGCCCAAGGCGGCCATGGTAAGCTATGCCAGCCTCGTCGCTTCAAACACTTCCTTCTACTCTATGAATCCTATTACGGAGGCTGATGAGTGGGTCTCCTTCATTCTGCCAGGATGGTCTGCGGAGCAGGGGCTTGGTCTGCTGGCCAGCCTGAACCGCGGTGTGAAGATGAGCTTCCCTGAGTCTCAGACAACAGTCCAGGAGAACATCCGCGAAATTGGCGCTACTGTCTTGATGTATCCCTCCCGGCTCTGGGAGATGACCGCTGCCACCATCCAGAACAAGATCGCGGAGACCACTTTCCTCAAGAGACAGGCGTTCAGACTCTGTTTGCCCATAGCATACAGGGCTGCCGACTCCAAGTGCAGTGGGGAGAACCTGGGCTGGCTGTGGCGGATACCACATTGGCTGGCCAGGCTCCTGGTATTCGATCCGTTGAGGGACAAGCTCGGCCTGCTCAAGATTCGCGTTGCGTTCACTGCCGGGTCGGCACTGGGGCCGGACGTCTTCAGATTGATCACAGCCATAGGGGTGGACTTGCGTCAGCTCTATGGGATGACCGAAATAGGGGTTTCGCAACATACCGGCAGCGACATAAAGGTTGACTCCGTGGGATTGATATACCCCGGCACCACGGTGAGGATCACCGATGATGGCGAGATACTGGCTAGGGGACCGTCTCAAGTACTGGGCTACCACAAGAACCCCAAGGCCACTGAGGAGGCCTTTGCCGGGGGCTGGTATCATACCGGCGATGCCGGCCATCTCGATGAGGATGGCCATCTGTACTATCTCGATAGAGTGGAGTACATGAGCCGCCTTTCCGATGGCACCAAATTTGCCCCCCAGTACATTGAAAGCCGCTTGAAATTCAGCGCCTATATCAAGGATGCTTTTGTTGTCGGAGATGAGACCAGGAGCTATATAGGCGCTGTCATCAACATCAATTACGACAACGTAGGACACTGGGCTGAGAAGAAGAGGATCACGTACACGACTTTTGCCGATCTTTCGCAGAAGCCGGAGGTCTGCCAGTTGATAGGCAGCGAGGTGAAGAACCTCAACACGAAGCTGCCGGGGGGACAGAGAATCCAGAGATTCATCAACATGCCGAAGGAACTCGATCCCGACGAGGCGGAGCTGACCCGTACCATGAAGTTGAGGCGGCGACTGGTAGAGGACCGGTACAAGGACTTCATAGCCGCCCTGTATGGAGAGAATGAGAAGGTCTCCATGGATGTGCCGGTTTTCTATCGGGATGGCAGGCGGGCCGTAGTCAAGGCGGAGATTACGGTCAATCACGTGAATTGAGGCAGTTGTATGGATGATGTTCTGGTGCAAGGGCTTCTGGTAGGTGGGGTCTATGCCCTGATCGCGCTGGGATTCGTTCTGGTCTTCAAATCCAGCCTGGTTCTCAATCTGGCCCACGGGCAGATGATTGCTGTACTCGCCTATTTTTTGTATCACATGCTTGCCTCCTGGGGATTGTCCGATTGGATTGGCATATTGCTGATCATCCCTTCCGGAGCGATCCTGGGTTTTCTCATGGAGAGGCTGGCAGTACGCCCGCTGCTGGGGCAACCCTTTCTGTCACTGCTGATGATGACCCTCATGTTGTCTTTTCTCCTGAAAGGAGTGATCGTCCTAGTATGGGGTAGCGATTCTTTTGTCCTGCCTTTCACGCCGGGCGGGCAATGGGCCATCGGTCCCGTCAATGTCATTCCCGGGGCCGCCGTCTCGTTTGTCGTGGCCATTGTCATCTTCCTGCTGTTGACCGTCCTCTTCCGCTACACCAAGGTGGGTCTGTCCATGAGGGTCGTGGCTGCTGACCACGAAGTGGCTCAGAGCCTGGGTATAAGAGTGAAGCGGGTGTTTTCTCTCTCCTGGGCTATCAGCGGCGCCTTTGCCGCTGTATGCGGCGTTCTGGTGGGCATGGTGTTCACGGTGACGCCGACGATGGGAGAATTGACACTGGGTAAAGGCCTTCCGGTCCTGCTGCTGGGCGGGCTCAATTCCATTCCAGGTGCCGTGGTGGGCGGGCTAATCATTGGTCTCGTGGAGGCGCTGGGAAGCTACTATCAGCCGGGCCTGAAGGAGATCGTCCCTTGGGTGGTAATGCTGGTGATCTTGCTGATCAGGCCTTACGGGCTCTTCGGAGAGAAGCGGATAGAAAGGATATAGAGCCATGCTTCCGTCAGGTGTCTTCAATACACGGCCACAGCAGGACATGGCCATAGTGAGAACCAGGGCCCAGTGGCTGCTGCTGGCCGCCGGGCTGATCTTCCTGGTTACGGTGGCGCTGTACGCGCCGGATGAATGGGTGGTCTGGCTGATCATGGTGGGCATCTACACCGTCGCCGCCCTTGGCATGCACATAATGACTGGGCTCTGCGGCCAGTTCTCCATGGGTCAGTCTGCCTTCATGGCGCTGGGTGCCTACACCACGGCTTTGCTTGGAACGAGGTACGGATTATCCCCCTGGCTGACCCTGCCGCTTTCGGGCCTGGCTGCGGGGCTGGGTGGGCTGATTTTTGGCATCCCGGCTCTGCGGATTAAGGGTTTCTACCTCGTCCTGACCACTATAGCAGCTCAGTTCGTCATCATGTGGGCTATAAGGCAGCCGAGCTGGGCGGGGCAAACATATGGGCTTGATGTGCCGGCCATCACCATTGGGGGCTCGGCACTGAATGACACCCAGTTCTGGTGGCTCACGCTGGGGGTGGCGGTGGTCATGCTCTTCTTCGCCAAGAACATCCAGAGGACGGCCACGGGCCGGAAGTTCGTGGCTGTGCGGGACAACGACCTGGCGGCTGAGGTCATGGGCATCAACCTCTTCCGAACGAAGCTTCTAGCCTTCTTCATCGGCTGCTTCTTTGCCGGTGTGTCCGGCTGGCTCTGGGCCCATCATCTCCTACGTATCAACCCCGATCTGTTCACCTTCAGTCTGTCTCTCTGGTTCCTGGCCATGATCATCATCGGAGGAATGGGCAGCACCACTGGGGTGGTCATGGGGGCTGGGGTGATTATGCTAGTCGACAAATTGGTTCCGCGTGTGTCTTCATTGCTGACGGATGCCTTCCCATCGCTGGGGTACCAGATCCCGTCTGCTCTGTCCCTGATCTTGTTTGCTCTTGTGGTCATCTTCTTCATCCTGATCGAGCCCAAGGGT
>MGMW01000080.1 GCA_001795035.1 Chloroflexi bacterium RBG_13_53_26 | reverse complement strand
TGAACCGCTGTACGATGAAGATGATTGAAAGTGGTAACCAGGGCTAAGAGGTCTTAAGAAGTGGTCCAGGGGGGAGCACAACATGATACAAATCTCTAATCCGTCATTGGGAGACAACGAGATCCAAGCAGTGACGGATGTCCTGAAGTCAGGAATGCTGGCTCAGGGCTCGCAAGTTGCTCGGTTTGAGCACTTGTTTGCAGCCTACGTCGGTACCAAACACGCCATCGCAGTGAACAGTGGAACGGCAGCCCTTCACACGGCTCTATTGGCGGCCGGGATAGGCGATGGCGATGAGGTCATTACCACACCTTTCAGCTTCGTCTCTACTGCCAATGCGATTCTGTTCTGCCACGCAAAGCCGGTGTTCGCTGATATCGACGGAAAGACCTTTAACATCAACCCATCGCTTCTGAAGCATGCGATCACGGAGAGGACAAGGGCAGTCGTTGTCGTCCATCTCTATGGCCAGCCATGTGACATGGACGAGATCACACGCATATGCGACGAGTATAATCTGATATTGGTTGAAGACGCCTGCCAAGCGCACGGGGCGGAATATGGTGGAAGGAAGGTGGGATCGTTCGGAATTGGTTGCTTCTCTTTCTACGCTACCAAGAACATCACCACGGGCGAGGGGGGGATGGTCACCACCGACAGTGCTGATATTGCTCAAAAAGCAAGGATGATACGAAGTCATGGACAAAGCGAAAGGTATCTCCACCAGACTCTAGGATTCAACTACCGGATGACTGATATCGCTGCGGCATTCGGCATTTGCCAACTGGGAAAACTGGATGAACTCAACGACAGGCGAAGCAGGAATGCGGCGTTCCTCGCGGGTGAGATTGCCAGAATCGAGGGCCTGACAATCCCCACTGTTGAGTCAGAGCGCAAACATGTTTTCCATCAGTTCACCGTCAGGGTAACCAGCCGTTTTGGCATGTCCAGGGATGACCTGGCGGCAGCCCTCAGGCATAGAGAGATCATGACGGGGGTTTACTATCCCATACCCATTCACAGGCAACCGCTCTATCAGGATCTTGGATATGATGGCCATTTGCCGGTTTCAGAGCAGGCCGCAAAAGAGACTCTCTCTTTACCGGTGCATCCAGGATTGAATGATCGGGATCTCAGATACATTGTCCAGAGTCTGAAAGAAGCCCGTAATGCCGGCGGCTGCCACCAAACACGCACATCTGAACCTGAGGCTATCGATGAGGTACTCCCACCCGCGCAGCCGAAGCAGGCCGGTTCAGATGGGAATCGCCTGGAGAGAACCCATATGCCAGGGGATGCTGTTATCCACGGGCAGGTACACATCGGCACGGGAACATTTGTTGAAGAGAACGTGATCCTGGGCCATCGCGACGATGGGGTACTTTCCATAGGCGAGAATTCGCGCATTCGAGCTGGGGCAATCATATACTCCGGTGTGTCAATCGGAAGACGTCTCAAGACCGGTCACAATGTCCTCATCAGAGAAGAAACCCAGATAGGTGATGATGTACTTGTGGGAACAAACACAGTAGTTGACGGGCACTGCCGGATCGGAAATCGTGTGGTTATGCAGACGAACGTGTATCTCACCGCCCAGACAGTGGTTGAGGATGAGGTATTCCTTGGACCTTGTGCGGTCACCACGAACGACAAATACATGGAATATGGAGCCAAGCTCGTGGGGGCAACAATCAAGAGGGGAGCTCGAATTGGGGCAAATTCCACCATTCTGCCCGGCGTCACGATTGGGGAAGATGCGATTATTGGCTCGGGCGCAGTGGTGACCAAGGATGTTCCCGATAAAGCAGTGGTGGTAGGCAATCCCGCCAGGGAAACAAACAGCAGTACTGCCGCTAGGTCTTTCCACGATTCTCCCGCAAAGGCTGGCGGGCAACCGACAAGGTCAAGATCATGAATAAGAAGAGAATCGCCGTGATCGGCATGGGATATGTCGGCATTCCTGCTGCCGTGCTCCTGGCTGATGCCGGGCACAACGTAGTCGGCATTCAGCGCAGATCACAGAGATCTGGTTGGAAAATCGACTGGTTGAATCAAGGAAGATGCCCTGTTGGTGGGAATGAGCCGGAACTCCCGGAGATACTGCAAAGGGTCGTCAGGGAGGGACGGTTCATGGCGACGGATGACTATTCGGTGCTCCGAGACGTGGACGTAGTTTTGATTGATGTTCAAACACCCACGGACGAGGCTCATGCTCCAATCTACGAATCGCTTGAAGAAGCATCCCATCATGTCGGGAAGTACTTGAGGAAGGGAAGTCTCGTCATAGTTGAGTCTACCGTTGCGCCAGGCACAACCGAGCATGTGGTCAAGCCTATTCTTGAACAAGAGTCTGGTTTGCGAACTGGCCTCCCGGATGGATTTGGCTTGTGCTTCTCCTATGAGCGGGTTATGGTTGGCAGGCTCATTCACAATGTGAGGGAGTATCCCAAGATCGTTGGCGCTGTAGATGACGAGAGTAGAAACATGGCCATAGA
This sequence comes from Chloroflexi bacterium RBG_13_53_26, assembly GCA_001795035.1. Taxonomy (GTDB): domain Bacteria; phylum Chloroflexota; class Dehalococcoidia; order UBA2247; family RBG-13-53-26; genus RBG-13-53-26. The sequence continues at coordinate 18,724 of MGMW01000080.1, read as the reverse complement.
GCTTTACCGCTCCATTGTAAGAGCACAAGTGTGCGGGACGGATATTATGACAGCCGAGGTCGCCAAGACTGTTGAGAACGCCTATCGGGACGTACAGATCGCGTTTGCCAATGAGGTCGCCCTACTTTGCGAATCTCTGGGCACGGACGTTCACGAAGTCAGGAAACTGGTCAACGGGCTTCCCAACGATCCTTCGGCACCGCATGCTAATCCGGTTCGAAACATGCATTTCCCCGGTGCTGGCGTGGGTGGGCACTGTCTACCGAAAGACACCTGGCTCCTGATGCATGGGTACGATAGATACGCCGAGTCGAAGCATGCATATCCAATGTCAGTCCTCACCGGAGCCAGGTATTTGAACGACTGGATGCCTATTCACATGGTGGATCTGTTAGAGACGGCACTTGGGGAAGCAGGGGTGAGAATTAGAGGATCGCGCATTTGTGTGCTGGGCTATGCATTCCTGGAGAACTGTGATGATTCTAGAAATACACCTACGGCGCCGCTTTTGCAGGAACTGAGGCGCAGGGGAGCAACATACGTGATTCACGATCCCTTCATTAAAGAAGATGAAGGACATCAAATTGAGCCCGATATCGATAGGGCCTTGAATGACTGCCATGCGGTCGTGCTGATGACGAAGCACCAGGAGTATCGCTCTGTTACACCGGAAAGACTGAATGGTCTGTTGAGATCAAGAGTCGTGATTGATGGGCGAAATATGTTTGATCCTAAGGAGTTCCTCGATCATGGCTTCATCTTCAAAGGGATTGGGAAGGGGAATATCAACAAGATCAAAGTCTGCTCCAGGGAGACAATCCAGTCAGGAGTGCTTTCGCCTCGATCTTGAGGTGATCGGGAAATGAGAATGAGGGTAGTCGGAGGTTTGCCATGGCCAGGGTAGCAGTGGTAGGTTTGGGCGCGATGGGTCAGCACCACGCCAGAGTTTACTCGCAGTTGGAATGTGAACTGGTGGGAGTGGCTGATGTTGATCCAGACAGGGCCCGGGAAGTCGGCCAGCAGTATGGTATCCCATACTACACTGACTACAGAGAGCTGATCCCGCGGGTTGATGCCGTCAGCGTTGTGGTGCCTACGAGTCTGCATTCCGAAGTGGCCTTGGACTTCCTTAGCAGAGGGGTTCATTGCATGGTAGAAAAACCTATCGCCTCACGCATTGAAGATGGCGAAGAGATGCTGAGGACTGCTCATACAACGCACGCCAAGCTGGCTGTTGGCCATGTCGAGCGGTTCAATCCTGGCGTGACTAAGCTGAAGGCTATCATCGATGAAGGTATTCTGGGTGAGATCATGATCGTCACCACCCGGAGAGTCGGGCCTTTTGCCCATCGGATCAGAGACGTAGGCATCGTGCTGGACTCGGCTTCACACGACATCGATGTTGCCCGATATCTTGTGGGCAGGGATCCAATCGGCATAATCGCACGATCCGGCAGGCTAATCCATCCGACCCAGGAGGATCATGCAGTGATTATGCTGGATTTCGGACGTGCCACCGCATCCATTGAAGTGAACTGGTTCACTCCTCACAAAGTAAGGAGTCTGGTGGCAACAGGAAGTAAGGGCATTGCCTATCTGGACTACATCGAACAGACGCTCGTAGTTCACAACGGGGCAGAAAGATGGCAAGCAGTGGCACAGAAAACTGAGCCTTTGAAGCTTGAACTGGAGCATTTCTTGAAATGCGTGACCAACGGTTGCTCACCGTTGGTCGACGGTCGTGAAGGTACGCGAGTGTTGGAGTTGTGCCTGGAAGCATCGAAAAGCCAAAACGGCACCTGGCGAAAGCCTTCAGCCGCACAACCGGTCGCATAGTGTATAATAAGGGGGAGTATATGTTTCAAGGCAGAAGAATTGGCGTGGTAGTCCCGGCCTACAACGAGGAGGTGTTGATTACTTCTACGATCAACAACATACCCTCGTACGTGGACCAGATCTACGTTATCAACGATGGCAGCACAGATGCTACCCACCGTGTCGTGGAGCAGATGTCCCATCACAATAGCAAGATAGTGCTTGTCGAGCATACAACGAATGGAGGTGTGGGAGCCGCCATTCTCACAGGCTACAGGAAGTGCCTCGAAGACGGCATGCATATTGCCGTGGTCATGGCGGGAGACGACCAGATGGACCCGGCCCAGATACCCAGTTTGCTGGAACCCATCATCAAAGGGGGAGCCGGTTACAGCAAAGGCAACCGCATGTCGTCCCTGAAGCACATGAAGGGCATGTCCACATGGCGGCGGTTCGGAAACTGGCTTCTTAGATGGGCTACGAGGGTTTCGTCGGGGAACTACAAGATCATGGATCCTCAGAACGGCTATGCGGCTGTCTCTGCAGAAGCACTGCGGAGAATCGACATGGATAGTGTTTACACATATTATGGCTACTGCAATGACCTGCTGGTCAAATTCGCCGTTGCCGGAGTAGGGGTGGTTGAAGTACCCATGCCGGCGCGATACCAGGGGGAAAAATCCAAGATCAGATACAGCAGATACATCGTCAAGGTGACCTGGCTTCTTCTGAGGGATTTTGTGTGGAGAAAGCGCACCGAATGGACTTCCTCTGGTCGCTGTGAAAGGAAAGACTTGCTGAGAGATGCGCCGTGCACAGGGACAGGTCTTGTTTGGAACCCCTGGAACCCTCGTGGATCCAACGGAGGAAACAGGCGGGGACTCTGGAAGTAGGAGTGCTCCAGAGCGGCTATTGTCAGCAGCACGCCGATTGATGATGGATTCAGGCGTGAGCCACATCGAAATGCAGTGCTTTGCTGACTCCGGTGGCACAGCAAACCTTCCAGCCAATCAGCAATACACTGCAAAGGCACAGAGACACGGTTTAGCAGCCGAGATAAGTGAGCCGGGGCAACCAACAGAAGATTTCTACCGCCTGTACACCCACGACATGCGTGACTTAGGGACTCCTGCCCACAGCGCAGGTTCCTTAGGCCAAGTCCTGAATCAGTTCCCCAGCAGTTCAATGTAGAGACTATGAGCCCGGATTTCACACTGGGAAGATATCGGGAACTATGTAATACCATACTCCGGTCAGGATATGCCCCTATGACCGTACTGGCTTATCTACAGGCAGAAAAGGCGCCTGGTAGATTCGCCATCATGAGGCATGATGTTGACCGGACAGTTGGCAATGCAAAAAGGATGGCGCAGTTAGAGAGCGAATTGGGAATCAGCGCGACATACTACTTCAGATTCAGAAGCGGGACCTTCAAGCCCGACGTGATAGGGGAAATTGCCCGTATGGGACATGAAATTGGGTATCACTATGAGGTAGTTGATAAGGCAAAAGGAGACTACGAGCATGCCATGAAAATCTTTGAACGCGAAATCAGCGCGTTCAGAGAATTCGTTCAGGTTAAGACGGTCAGTATGCATGGGAACCCGCTGACACGTTGGGACAACCGGGACCTGTGGCGCAAATATGATTTCAAAACCCTCGGAATCCTGGGGGAAGCTTACCTCTCCTTGGGTGAGGTCGTCTATCTTTCTGATACGGGCAGGACATGGGGCCACGGATACAAGGTGAAGGACTGGCTTCCCCCCGGTGATAATGGTGAAGAAGGAGACCGGGTCGCGTCTGGGTTGCATACCACATATGATCTTATTAAGCTAATCGAGACAGGACAGCATCATCGTCTATATCTGAATACGCATCCAGAGAGATGGGCAGATAGCACATTGGGTTGGGTGGTCTCCTTCATGAGTGACTACGCGGTGAACATCGTCAAGCGGGCACTGAGTCTGAAATCGTCGTTGAAATCGAGGTAACCAATAATGACAACTGTCGAAGTCAATCCTGAGGTTCCGGTTGAGGAGTGGCGGACTTACATTCAGAACCACCCTGAAGGGACCTACTACCACCTTCCTCAATGGCAAGAGGTCATCAAGGAGAGCTTGAACCACAAGCCCTTCTATCTCTTCGCCAAAAATGGGGAGGGGAAGATGTGTGGAATTCTGCCTCTATTCCAGATCAGAAGTATTCTGACTGGCAAGCGACTGGTTTCCCTGCCATTCTCCCACACATGCGGCCCCATAGCTGATTCCGAAGACACCATCAAGATTTTGGTGGACAGGGCAAAGAGCCTTTGTGACGAGCTGTCATGTTCATATATGGAGATCAGGACGACCCAGCCGTTGTCGCTGGGTCTGGAGGTGAACGACCACTTCTTTGGTCATGTTCTGAAATTGTCTGAACCGAAGGAGATGTGGCAGAAAACGGTCGACAGGAGGGCACGGCAGGCAGTTGGCAAGGCAAGAAAAGAGGGCGTGGTGGTTAAGACTCACGATTCCTCCGAAGCCTTTGAAGTCTTTCATGCTTTGAACCTGCAGACCAAGAGAAGGCTCGGGGTACCCGGGCACCACAGGGAATTCTTCATGGCCATCCACAAACACATGAAAGACTACGTCCGCCTCTATTTGGCTGAGCTTCAGAATAAGTTTGTTGCCGGTGCTCTAATGCTCAGATTCAACGGAGTAGCCGGGTATGCCTATGCAGCCTCAGACAGCCGCTACCTGAAGCAATGTCCTAACGATCTCCTTGCGTGGCAGGCCATAGAAGATAGCCACAATGAAGGGTTCCACAGCTTCGACCTTGGCAAGACAGACCCAGACAATACCGGACTGAGTCATTTCAAGGAGAAGTGGGGGGCTGAGCCACAGAAGCTGCACTTTCACTACTATCCGAAGGCGCCAGTTCTGGTATCTTCAAACAGAAGCGGAATGAAGTATAGACTCTTTACTGGTGTCTGGAGAAGAGTCCCCCTCCCTCTTGTGAGAGTCCTGAGCCCCACAATCTTCCGGCAACTGGACTGAATATCTGCGAGAGGCGCTTACTCGGTTGGGAGCAGCGATGAAGATACTGGTGGACCTGAACCATCCCGTTGATGTCAATTTCTTCAAGAACGCCATCAGGCTGCTGGCAAAGCGCCATGGTTGTGATATTGAGATAACTGTCCAACCCAGAGGCAAGCTTGTCCCCATCCTTCAGCGGGAACTGCCAGATTTTCCTTTCACTTCCATTGGCACATTTAGAAAGTCCCTGCCAGGCAAGGTTTTTGGTGCTGGGTACCGATGCTTGCGTCTGTTGGGCTATATTCACCGAAAGAAGTTCGATGTTGTTGCTTCTTTCGGGGGCATTGGCGTGAGTCATGCCACATACATCCTCAGAAAACCGTCGGTCATCTTCGATGATGATATAGAATACGGGTTGGGTTTCTACCCTTACAGGCCTTTTGCCACTCGAATATTGCTGCCGGGGCATATCCCACTGCACGGCAAGAATATCGTCAATTACAGGGGTTTCAAGGAGTTGGCCTATCTGCATCCAAACTACTTCGAACCTGATGAAGGCGCGTTACATGAGTATCAACTGACCGCTGAGAAGTACGTCTTCATTAGGGAAGTCAGCAAAATAAGCATGAACTATGCGCACTTGGAGACTGGCCAACTGGCTGGTGTCTGCAGCCATTTGAGGACTCTGGGACTGAACGTCGTTCTCTCTCTGGAAGACAAGTCGCTTACGGATCGATTTGCGCCCTACTGCACCATACTTCAGGAACCGGTCAGAGACATCTATTCTCTGATGCATTTTGCTTTGTTTACCATTTCCTCTGGGGACACCATGGCTCGCGAGTCCTGTCTGACCGGTACCCCGGTGATCTATACTGGGGGCAGATACATGTCCGTCAATTCAGACTTGGTAAAAAAAGGCATATTCTTTGAACCAGATGAGCAGAATTCCGTAACAAACCTGGTTGACAGGGTCATTGAACAGAACATCAAGGAGAAGACTCAGGGGATAGTGACACAAGCCCTGCTACGTGAATGGGATGATACGACTGAAGTAATCGTCAGCAACATACTGAGCTTCACCCACAAAGACCGGTCACCGGCAGAGCTTTGATGAGGCCTGTAAGCGCTGATGGAAGTCGTAATCGTTGAGGCTATGGACCCGGCTCTGCCGGGAATCGGAGGAGGTGAGACCTACTCGCTCAACCTTCTCCAGTATCTTATCAAGATAGGGGTTCCCACAGTCTTCATCGGGTCCTCAACATCAAACAGTCAGTCAACCCAAAGCTCGTTCACCTTCGTGCCTGTTACCCACAAAGCATCCCTCAGCAATCTTGGCTTCGTCTTGAGACTGATGGCCACTCGCTCTTTTGCCTCAGTGCCGCCAGGGGCTATTGTCCATGTCCAACGTCCAGAGTACGCTTTGCCTTTCGTTCTGTTCTGTCGCAGGAATCCCAAGGTGATTACACTCCACGGAAGGATACTGCATGGAGTCAGACTCAAACAGCCACGGGTTGTGGCGTGGATCTACAGAATGGTCGAGTCATTTTGCCTCAGACATAGTTCCGCCGTGATCGCGGTTGATGAGGGCACGAAGGGATTCTACGAAAAAGAATACCCCTGGCTGCGGAAGAGAATCCGGGTAATCCCCATCGGCATAGACCTGGCGAAATTCAGGGTGTTGGGTAGGGCCAAGTCGCGCGCCAAATGGGGATTCAAGAGCAGCCAGAAGATTGTCATATATGTGGGCCGCCTCGAAATCGAAAAGGATCTTGGTTTCCTGATCGAGAGTTTCCGTATGGTAGTGAGACAGGTTCCTGAGGCGCGACTTGTCCTCGTTGGTGATGGAAGGGACAGGAAGCGACTGGAAGAGATGGCAAAGGATATGGGCCTCGAGGAGGTGCTCTTCATTGGAGCGCAGCAACCAGATTCTGTACCTGAGATTCTGAACTGCGCTGATGTACTGGCCCTGTGCTCGCTATTTGAAGGCAGTCCCACCACGGTCAAAGAAGCTCTGGCCTGCGGCGTGCCAGTGGTGACCACGCCAGTGGGGGACGTTGCCCGAGTTGTCAGAGACAACATAAACGGACGAATCGTGCCCAAGGACACAGAGAAATTCTCTCGGGCGATCATTGAGATTCTGTTGAGTGAGGACATGGCGAGCGTACGACGCCAGTGTGTCAAAGGAGCCACTGCATTTGGTTTTGATCAGATCGGCGAGCGTACTGTGGACCTGTACAAGAAGTTGCTTACATAGGGTTTAATGAGGAGATTATGCCTGGTATGAGAAGGGCCGAACGTGATCAGACGTAAGAAGTTGGTGCAATCCCAGGACGACCTGGCGATGGCTGGGATGGTGGGTATGCTGGCCTTCTCAGACCACCAGGATATTTCCGGTCGGCAATGGCGCGGCAATGCCACAGCCGTCACTGGGATAATGTCCATAAATGCCATGCCTTTGGCCTATCTGCACGGGAAAAGCTATTCCGTACTGTCACCACTGTTAGAGTCGGCTGAGTTCGTTGACGAGGTTGGGAAACATCGAGAGAAGTATGATCGATGGAAGAAGGCCTTCGGCGCAGTCAGAGATGTGTTCCTCACTAACGGGGTGAGGTATTTGTTCATAAAAAGCCCTTCCCTGTTCCCGTATACCAGTGGCAATCTTGACGTTATGGTCAGAGAGCAAGATTTCGCCAGAGCCGGTCACCTGCTGGAGCAGATCGGCTTCATAGAGTTGAGGAACATAAGGGAGCCACACAAATACCTCTACAAGCAATTTGAGTGCGGGAAGGAAGTTGTGGCTATCCATCTCCACGGCAGGGTTTTCTGGGGTGCCACATTCATCAATTCGGATTCAGCGTGGTCCAGAACCAACGGCCAGAGCCTCTTTGATGATGTGGTATTCCCTTTGAGTGCTGAGGACTGTATGCTGACAACTTTTGCCCATTCATTCTACGAGAACTCTGGAATAAGGTTGTTGGATCTCTGCATAGTGAAACACCTGGTAGATAACGAGAAGATAGAATGGCAGTATCTTAGCTCCACCGCAAGAGCTGGCAAATGGGAAGATGGATTTCACTTGTCGGTGCTGGCCTATGCGCATCTCCACCATGCCATCTTCGGTGGACTGCTATTCCCCGAAGATGTACTCAAGCATGCCAGACAATACACTGACCAACGAATCTTGTTGCGGAAGGCTGTGCGCAGGTTGGAGCATGGCAAAGTCACCATGCCATTCTATCTGCCTCTGGTGACATCGAAGCTGCTTGGCTACAAGAAGATAGCGCAGTCCGCTGAGTTTGGAGGACTGCACAGGCGAATATGGCAGCTTGCCAAGCTCCTGTTTGAGGTCCTGTTCATCCATATTTTGAAAGTCAATCCGCAAAGAGGTATGCTGATAGCCCTGAGTGGAGTAGACGGAAGTGGCAAGACCACCTATGCTCATGCTTTGATGGAAGCTCTTCGGGGCTGCGGATTGGATGCTCACTACATCTGGACTAGGGTGGGCTCTCAGAAAGGATTCCAGGCTCTGGCGAAGTGGCTGACCAGAAGGTCCGCCAGATCCAGCAATTCAGGGGATCATCCTGGAGCTTCCGAGCGTTTCCAGAAGACGAAAGGGCTTTTCAGCAATAGATGGCGATACATTGCCTGGAAAACGGTGAACATGGTGGACCTCTGCGTTTTCTATAATCTGACGCTTCGCCTGAAGCTTCTGAAGAGACAGATCGTGGTCTGTGACAGATTTATTCCTGACATGTTCGTGGATCTTCACGTCTATGACCAGGGAAGACCAAGTCAAATCTGGCTCAAGCTGCTAAGCTGGTTTCTGCCCAGGCCGGCAGTGAGTATCCTCCTGACTGCGCCAGAGGACCTTGCATTGAGGCGATCCTCCGATCCCGAGTGCATGGATTCCGTTCAGGCACAGACTCGTCTGTACAGCCAAATACAGGAACGCTTGAAGCTGACGCTTGTCGACAACGGGTACCGTGAGTTTCAAGACGTATGCGATGACTTGGTCAGCCACATGCTTCAGGGATACTATAGCAGGAAGTGCGTCTGGTTCGGTTGGGAGCAGGACAAATGAGAGTCTGTATCTACACCAAAAGGCTGGCGAAGCAGATCGACGAAGGCTTTATGAAAGTCGCGCATGAAGTGATCCACCAATCGGCCAGGCATCATGAAGTTCTGGCATTGTTCTCCATGGGAGATCATGCCGAAAAGGAAGGCCTGACAAGAATCCCCACGAATCCCTCGGGCTTGAACCTGAGTCTGCGGGCCACTATCAGAAGGTTTCTTCCGGACGTCATACTGTACATTCCTCGATCCGGGGCTTCTCCTGAGAGTTTCTGGATTGCGAGACTTCTCGGGTGTTACGGGGGGGGGGTACCCGTGACGATGCTGACTATGCAGCCAAATAACTTTGGTCCATTGTCCAGGAAGATCGTGCCTCTGCTGAAGCCGGATCTCATTCTTACGGCTTCCAGGAAAGATCAACGAGACCTGGCGGGCATGGGATGTGCCACGCGATTCGTCTCCTTGGGTGTCGATATTGAGAAGTTCACCCCGACAAACCCTGAAAGAAAAAGGGGGCTTAGAGCCAAGTATGGAGTTGGCACAGAAGATTTCATAGCGCTGCATGTCGGCCACATGAATCAGGGGAGAAACATCAAAGCACTCGAGCAGATACAAAACAATGGAAATCAAGTATTGATAGCTGGAAGCACTTTCTTCTCTCATGACGCTCCTTTGATTCGCGATCTTGAGGCTCACGGGATCAGATTTCTCACAGGATACCTTGACCAGATTGAGGAGGTGTATCAGTTGGCTGACTGCTACGTATTCCCCACTCTGTCTGAAAAAGCCTGCATAAGTCAGCCGCTGTCAGTGCTTGAAGCTATGGCCTGCAATCTGCCGGTGGTGAGTACAAGATTTGGAGGGGTGCCTGACCTATTCCCTGATGAGAAGGGTGGACTTCTTTATGTCGAGAACACGTCAGAGCTGGCTGCAAAGGTCTCGCAGGTTCGCCAGAGCTTTCGGGATATCAGCCCAAGAACCAGGGAAATGGTTGAAGCGTATTCCTGGGATGGGAGTGTGCGGAAAATTATCAGGTTTGTGGAGGAGTCTCTCTCACCCTCCACAACTGCCAGCAACACGGGAGACAATGGTCGCCGCTTGGGGTGATAAACTTAGATGGGTATGACTAGAGACATCGCGCTCAAGCTGATAGCTGCATTCTGTGCTGCTTCGGTGGCATTGGCCCTCGTTGTAGCTCATCGATCGCCAGCCGTCGGCTATGAGCTTTCAATATACAATAGCACCCCGGCTTTGGTCTGGTTCCTGCTGCTCCTCAGTCTTGTCGGAGGCATCGGTGTCGTTATCCATGAGTTGGCCACCGGAAGATACCAGGAAAGTCGAACCTATCTGGTCGGCTTTGCGGTGACTCTGCTCACCGTGGTCGCTTTCTTGTGTTTGCCATTTGTGAGGGACTATACCACCTGGAGAGCCGACCAGATGGCCCATATCGGCTTTGTGGAAGATATCTCCCTGACAGGACATACTGGTGGCCTGAACGCCTATCCGATAACGCATGTCCTGTTCTTTGAGATTGCCTCCGTCACCGGCGTACCAGGTATTGAGGTGCTGAATCTCAACACGGCTTTGATCCTCCCCATATTCGTCTTGACGATATATCTCCTTGCTACAGTTGTCCTGCCTCAGAGAGGGCAACGGCTGTTGGCTGCACTCATCGCTGGCGGAGCCATAGTTGGGATCGAGCGCTACTATTTGGTTCCAAATACCTGGTCCATACTCATGTTGCCTCTGCTATTCTACTGCTACTTCAAGGTTGACAGAACGCCTTTCAAGGTACTGCTATTACTGCTTCTGGTAGCTTATCCCTTCTTCCACCCCCTCTCCTCCCTGGTAATCATAGCGGCTCTGGCCGTAATGGAACTGCCTAAGCCGATCTACTCCCGTCTACTCAGGCGGCTTCGTATGCAGGCACCCTCGTGGGTGGATTCAAAGCCGCTTCTGTGGCCACTGCTGTTGGAGTTGGCAATATTTCTCCCCTGGGTTCTCACTCGCGAGTGGTTCAGGACGAATGTGCTCCAGCTCTGGCATCAGTTGACCACTGGCCGTGGAGGGCAGGAGATCGCCAAGACCGGAGAGGCCCTGGGTAAGGTTGGAGCGCAGGGGCTTGACGTCGTCATCCTCGGGATGAAGATGTACGGTGAGTTCCTGATTCTCGTGCTTCTTGCCGCTGTTGGAATTGTCTTGCTGCTCAGACAGTTTCGGTCCGGCGATCGTGACAGCGGCAAGTATCGCCTATTTTCCCTGGGTGTCTTGCTCCTGCTTGCATGCCTGTTCTACGCTGCTTACTTCCTGGGAATTCCCGGCGCAGAGGCACTTGCTGCCGATAGAATCCTGGTATACATAGAAGTGGTCAGTATTACGTTGATGGCGTTTGCCCTGTGGGAGTTGTCCAGACAGACCAGCTTCAAGCACGTTGCCTGGATTGGCGTATTCGGGGTGGTGGTTCTGGCATCAATGCTCAACATCGCTGGCCATTACAGCTCACCCTATATAGTACGCCCCGGTGAGCAGGTAACCCAGATGGACATGACTGGAATGACATGGTATCTCGAAAAGAAGGACCCTACGGTCTACGCTTTCTATATTGCCACCCCTCCTGAGAGATTCGCTCAGGCTATCCTGGGAACTCATGCAGCAGACCGTAGAAAGGACATAGAGTACGATACGCAATTCATGGATCACTTCGGCTCTGACTATTACAGCACTCTGGGAGAGCAATACGTAGAAAATCAATACGCCAGCATCCACACATATGACAAGGCGGTTTACCAGACTGTGTGGTGGCGGCTGGACAGGTTCAACGATGTTGATTTCGCCAGGTTGGAGCAGGATCCCACCGTTAACCGAATCTATTCCAACGGTGGGATGGATTGTCTGTTCATAACTGGTTCTGGATAACCCGCTGGTCCGCAGCGCCGCAAGGTAGACGCAGGCAGAACTGAAACGACAAGAATGGTCAGGGCCGCGAACCACGCCTCCAGACCACCCGAGACTTTGAGAGAGTGACAGGCAATATGACAACTGGGCCAGCGACTATATCGAAGGAACATGGGCGTCCGCGCGTACCCCTGCGCTTCGGCCAGAGATTGAGTCTGGTCTTTGTACGTGCTTTGAGCGCATTGGGTTTCCTGGAAGCCTACGGTCTGCTGCGGCGATATGTGGTCAAATCGTCGGCGCGCATTGTCGCCTACCACCGCGTGGGCAGCGACTACGAATTCCCTTCCGACGTGCCGCTGATGGTACCAGAGGACTTTGAGAGGCAGATCAGGTACTTGAGTCGAAGGTATCAAGTGATATCTTTGAGTGAACTGGGCCATGCCCTCAAGAGGGGCACAAGCCTACCGGCGAACACCGCAGTCATAACGTTTGACGATGGCTACAAGGACAACTATGTGAAGGCGTATCCCATACTCAAGAAATATGGTGTGCCGGCCACCATTTTTCTGGCAACAGGCCACATTGATAGCGGGACTCCATTTTGGTGGGACAGAGTTAGCTATGCCATGCACAATACTGCCCGAGAGAAGCTCGAACTGAACCAGTTCGGAATCTACCATTTCAGAAGCACCACCGAGCGGTGGCTGGCAGCGCGCACCATTCGTGAGAGACTGAAGGACTTGCTAGACGGTGAGAAGAACCTGGTTATTGAAGAACTGGTGAGCAAATTGGGTGTAGATATGCCTCGATCCCTGGGCAGAGAGCTGTTCCTTTCATGGGATGAGGTCAGAGAAATGTCCAGGAATGGCATTGATTTCGGCGCTCATACCGTCAACCACCCAACATTGATCGGGATGCCACCGGAGCAAGCAAGAAGAGAGATAGTCGATTCGCAGAGGCGTATCGAACAGAATCTCGATCGGCCGGTCGACACGTTCGCCTATCCCGACGGGCGGCTGTCGAACATTAACGATGGCATCAAGGCGATCCTGAGAGAAAACGGCTTCGTCTGTGCTGTCTACGGTACTCCCGATGCCTTTGTTTCCCCCGGAACAGACCCGTACGAGGTGGGGAGAATCTCACCCAGGTTGGATTTCAGCACCTTTCGCCTGAGTGTCTCCGGCCTTTATCCGGATCTGATGGCTATGAGCCGCCGATTGAGGAGAAGATGAGCAATACTGAACGAAAGTGGTCGATAAGACCCTACAAACATGGCGATGAGGAAGGGATATTCGAGCTTTGGAAAGCCGTCTATCCCGAGAATCCGTATGATCGACAGCAGTGGCTGAGATGGTGGCATTGGATGTATAAGGCCAATCCTACAGGGATCGGTGTGATATGTGTGGCTGAACACCATGGCAGAATAGTGGGACACGCTGCAGAAGTGCCTTTGGTGATGAAAATCGGCTGTGAGAACGTGCTTGTCGGCCTGGGAATAGACGCCATGACGCACCCTGAGTACAGGCGTCAAGGGATGTATCTGGCAGTAGTGAAAGCCAGACGCACGCAAGGAGAGGCGCGAGGCATACGTGCCACATACGCCTTCCCCAACAAGCTTTCATACCCCGGACAGATGATGGAGTTGAGTGCCTTCGACATTGCCACCATGCAGAAGGTGGTCAAGCCACTCAATTGGCGCAATGCAATGAGGACTCAAACGAAGAACAAGCTTCTGATGACCATCGGTGCAGCAGCAGGTGGTTTGCTGGACGCAATGTTCTTCAGAGCCAGGAAGCCACCTGTTCAGGAAGGTCTGACCATTGCCCAAGTGCCTCGTTTTGATGAGCGAGTCGATGAACTCTGGAAAAGAGTCTCATCTCAATATCAAGTGGTAGTGGTGAGAAACAAGGAATATCTGAACTGGAGGTACGTGGCTGTACCCGACACGGACTACTTGATATGTGTGGCCGAGCAGGCGGAAGCTGTTGTCGGCTATCTGGTCTTAAGCCGTAAGCAGGCGGATCAGGCAAGAATAGGCATCATTCTTGATGTCTTCGCCGAATCGGCAGAGGTAGCACAGTGCCTGATTTCGGAAGCCGTAACACGCTGCAGACAAGAGAAGTTGGACCTTCTCTATGGTGCCAGGATGGCAGGCACATCCCTCGCTAGGGCTTTTCGACGGAATGGATTTGTGCCCGTGCCTTTTGTGAAGGGTATGCGCGTCACCGGTCGCTCAGTTTCACCCGGTATCGCTGGACAACTGCAAAACCCGAAGAACTGGTTTCTCCAGATAGGCGACTCTGACGAGACTTGACAGACCACGACCCAGGCCATCGCCAACTGTCTCCGCACCTTCCCAAAGTGACAGAATTACGAAGCCGGCCTCCGAAGAGACACCACCCTTCTGATCACCTCTCGGTCTTCATCGGTAACAAAGTACCGCAGTATGATGAACACCATGATAGCCAACCCGATGACCATGCCAAGGTACTGGTTGACGATGAGACCCAGGGCGAAGCTGCCTGCAAATACAAGAGCGCTGACAAACAGGAACCGCGCAAACCATCTCCAGTCAAAGGCTATCTTGATGAATATGCCTCCAAAGATGAAGCCGGCAAGCAGTATTTGAAGGGAAGCGGTAGCCGATACGTACTCCTCTCCAAAAATGAGGCTGATCAACTCTCTGCTCAAGAATATGCCCGCAAGAGAGATAGGTACAATGAGTATGGCTGTGTATTTCATCGTCCTGTTCACCAGAGTCTGAATGTTGTCGGATTCACCACGCCCCCAGTAGGACGCTATTGTGGGGCCGGTAACCAGTTGAAGTGCTGAAGGGATCAATGTCACCAGCCCGGAGAGTATGGCCGCAGTGCTGTATATCCCCACCGCTACATCGTCAGTGAAACGGCCCAGGAGTATTCTGTCCACATTGTAGAAGAGCATGTACATACCGTTTCCCATAACCACAAATACGCCAAACCTCAGAAGAATCCTGAATATGCGAGCAGATTGAGCCCGCGTTGGTCTGTTCATCTGCCTATGCAGCGCCACCACAGAGAACAAGCTGAGCAGAACTATCGGCAGTACCAGGGCTACCACAGCGCCCTCCAGGCCATACCCCAGAAGAGCCAGCGCCACCGTCAGAACCATGATCAGGACACTCTGGGCAACATTGACGAAGGCGTAGAGCCCCATTCGCCTCATGCCGTTCAGGAATCCCAGTGTCGCCTTCTCCAGCGCAATGAACGGAAACGCGAAAGCCACTATCTGCAGAAGACTGCTCAGTTCGGGCATTCTGAAGAAGCGCTCCGCTATCCAGGGGGAGGAAAAATGCAGGATGAGCCACATTATGCAGCCAATCACGAAAGAGGATACGACACCGATGAACAGCAGCCGCCCCTTTCGCATTGTGGGCAACGCTAAGGCATCTTCTTTGTTTTCAGCAACATACTTGCCCACGGCCCCACCGATGCCAAAGGCGGAAAGCAGCACGCCGAAGGAATAGAATGTGTAGGCAAGGGTATACTGCCCCAGGTCAGCAGGCCCGAGGTATCGTGCCAGGAATATGCGTAGCAGGAAATGGACCAGGGAAGAGATGGCCAGACTGGCAAAGGACAGTCCTACATCGCGGACAAACCGTCGTGGATCAGCAGCCATCTGCGTGCCTTATCGCCCGACTTTCACTAGATCGCCACCCCCCGTGCCTGAGATCGCGACGAGGCCACGGTTCCTGTTCGAAACACTTCCTGGGACATATGAAGATGACAATGTCCAAAATGAAGCCAATTCAATCCCCGGGATTATTGTCTCTCATATGGGTCCACATGTAGAGACTCGGGTAGCTCCCCGATTCCGATCCCCGGTACAATAGCCCTCCATCCTTGTACAATGATAATTCGACCTCATGGATCTCCGAAAAAGGAAAGGCGATCTCCTGCGCCCACTCATCTCCCACAGCCACTACCACCGGACCTCTTGATTCGACTCTCGTCTCTTCCCTCTGGCTCCCTTTTATCATGATCTCGATTTTGTAGCTGGCCTCGCTATGGCCTTGGTTTGTAACGCTGGCGCTGAGGTGTTCCTTCCCCAACCAAAGGGAAAGAGAGCTCTGATCTTCGTCACCCAGCTTACGGACCTTACTCAACCTGAACTCGACTTTCTGGACTTCGATGACTTCTGTACCCGAGGGATGATACTTCTTCAATCCTTCGGTGAGCATGACGATATGATCTTCTACCTCCTGGATCTGAGCAGCCTCTTGTCCAATCAGAATGTGGTCTCCGTAGTCGAGGTTTTGTGTTGATGCGACCTGGATGCTCTTGACTTCATCTGGAAGTGGGCCATAGGGAATGTTCACATCCTGAGCCAACTCGGTGCGGGCACATGTCTCATCTGGAACAAAGCCGATCTGGCCCTCCCACGTTTCCCCATGATCCAGTTCTATCAGGTCGGTTGCTGTCAATGAATATCCTCTGACCCATACCTCCACTCTGTAGCTCATTGTGCCGTGTTCACGGTTGATAATACCCAAAACCACAGTCGCTTCTTCGCCGACGGCTATTTCGTCGGGCCAGCTCTCTGCCCCAACAATGTAGAATTCCGTGAATCTTTCCCCCACCTTCGGGCTGGCGATGACGTAGACCAGAATAACCATGGCCCCCACCAAAGCCATCGCCAGGGTGATGGAGACAGCTCTGTCCAGCACGTTGCGACGGCCATCTCTGTGAAAAGGAAGATCGATGACAAAATGGAGTCTATCCTCTTGGCCTATCCCACGTCTACGATACCATGCAGCGACTGACATTGCTGCAATGAAAATGGTGACAGAAACAAGAATAGGATAGAGACGAATTGCCCACACCATGTTCAGTATGAGTCCTATGAGAGGTATGATGACAATCGAGAAAGTGATGGAAAGTGTGATCCGTTCGATCGTGCTGAGATCGCTTTTCCTTGGAAACAGGGCAGCGACAAGTGCATACCCGGAGAAAAAGAGTAGAAATGGAAGCCCCAAAACGATGCGCAGTGCTTCGATATCGGCAAAGGAAATGATAGTGATGAGGACTAGTGAACAGAGATTTATGACAAGGAGTTCATTCTGAACCCTGATCCTCACCATTCTGTCTATCCTAGCCACCTCTCCATGAATCAGACTACAGAGGCCACAGCCCCACCGTCTTGCCCATAATAACCTGTGCAGATTTCACTCTGCAATACACCGTTGGTCACACCCACCCCAGAGTAGCAGCAGCTCCTGCTGATGCAGGATGATTTCTTCATGAGCGTTCCATATTCTAGCATGGTAACACATAGAAGACTAAACATGAATCACACAATGGTTGCTGCTCAACCGATTCCTGCCCTCCAATCATGAATGCCTGTGCTAGCGCAGGACCGTCTGTGACTTCCGAAATAGTCCCTGTGACACAAATGTGAGGTTAGGGCAATTGGGCATGATTTGAAGGCAAGACAAGGTCATGACGCAGCGCCCTATCAGGGCTGTTTGTGATTTCTGGGTCGCTCGATGAGACACAGATGTGAGGTCGGTGGTATAGACTTCATCTCAACAAAAAGTAAGGCTAGCAACATAGCTACACACAGATACTTCTGAACGCAAAGCTCTTCCCGGACATCGATATCACAGACATGAAGAAGACTATCGTCGCTTACCTGGGGGTGATTCTCCTTCTCTTCGTTGTGTCGGCCACTCTCGTTGGCCAAACGTCAACAGCACAAGCCGATACGAGTACCCTCGGATATGGAGCAGAGGTGAATCCCACCGGTAATCCTATCGGGGGTGGAGCAGGCTATTCTAACATCATCACGTCGGGAGACTATACCGTCACCAGTCGGACAGAATTCTTGGCAGCTCTCTCAACTCTATCTGGCATGAGCGAGAGCGCACGGACTGGGAAGATCATCTATATCGAGGAAAGTGCCAACATAGACATGGGCGGCGGGACTTATGGGACTCTCAGCCTGTCAGTCCCCAGCGGCATCACCATAGCCTCCAATCGAGGTTGGGGCAGCTCTTCAGGTGGACGCATATACTGGTCAATGCCTGCTACCCTTCCCCATTACAAGCATTTCCTGGCAGTGGGCAATAATGTCACCTTCAATGGGATAAGACTGGAAGGCCCAGACGGTGAAATCGGCACTTCCGGGAGCGATCCGCTGATCGACGGCATCTACTGCTCGGGCAAGACTGGCCTGGTGGTGGAGAATTGCGAAATCTACAACTGGCCGTATGCTGGAATCGCTTATTACTCCGACAAGTTACCTGGACTCGGCAGTTCCTCCAAAGCCCAGATCCACCACAACTACATCCACCACTGCCGCCGGTCGGGACTGGGATACGGGGTGCAGGTGGCTGCGGCATCTGCTTTGATCGAAGCCAACATTTTCGACTACTGCCGTCACGCCATCGCCGGAGAAAGGGACTACCCTGCTTCCAACTATGAAGCCCGCTTCAACATCGTCGAACCCAACATCACCAATTCTATGTTTGATATGCATGGCGGGAATGACACCCCTTCATGGGGATTCGATGACGGCCCGGATGCCAGGGTGCCGGCAGGGGGAACTATCCTGATCCATCACAATACGTTCAAGTCGAGTTCTCAAATCAGCGTCGGCATAAGAGGTGTGCCCGCAGATGTCTGCAGAGTCTACAATAACTGGACATACTGGCCCTCCTCTGCATCTACTACTACTTTCAAACAACGTCTGGAGAATCTCGGTCTGACTCCCTACATCAATATGGAGGTTTACGACAACTGGTATGGGACTACATCACCTCCTCTAACCAATCATTCTCCGGTGCTTGGTGCTATCAGCGATAAGACAATCAACGGAGGGGAGAGTCTTACCTTCACCGTTGCGGCAACCGATCCCGATGGCGATGCCTTGACCTATTCAGCCTCTAATCT
>MGMW01000079.1 GCA_001795035.1 Chloroflexi bacterium RBG_13_53_26 | reverse complement strand
CAGATAGTAATGGATGTCGGTGATGCCGAATGTGGCCAGATTCTGCTTGGGAGGCCTTAGCAGCTCTGTATGCTCGATGGCATATCGGATTCTGTCGTCGATTTCCATCCTAACCTGACCTCAGGCAAGAACCAGGACTCATGCTACCGTTTGTCAAATCAAGAGCTTGACTGCACTGAAATTGCGTTCCACTTTCTCTTTGCCCTCTACGATACTACCATACTCGGTGGAGTGACCGGGGAGCAGGTATTCTACCTCCAGTGCTGACAGTTTTTCAATACTTAGCTTGAGAGTAGTTATGCTCCCACCAGGGAAATCCGTTCTTCCTACGCCTCCGTAGAATATCAGATCACCTGTTAGCAGCACCTTGTTGTCGGGCCAGTATATGCTGATGGAGCCTGGAGAATGACCGGGCGTGAGCAAGATCTGCAGGTTTAGTCTGCTCTCATCTCTACCCAGAGTCAGAGTCCCTTCTGTTAGGTAGATGAAGGGTTGGAGTTTGGCTGCTTTCATGCCGAACATGCCAAACATCTTTTCCCCCACTGTTCGATAGTACTCTTCTTCTTCTCTGGAGAGAGCAGTGAGCGCCTGGCTGACTCTGCCCTTGCTTTCTTTCTTCAGGCTTCTCTCAACGATGGCTTCCGTTGCCTGGCAGTGATCAGGATGAGTGTGCGTGTTTATTATCAGACCGATGTCTTCTACCTCAATCTCATCCCGTCGCATTGCAGTAATCAGGGACTCGAAGCAGCGCTCTCCCAACTCGTTGACCACAAAACCGGGGTCGATGATGACATGCGGTCGGTCTCCTCGCAGAAGATTGGCAAAGAGGTACGTATTGGCGTTGTTTCCTCTGCCTTTCCATGTGCAGCAAATCAGATTGTCGAATAACTTTCTCGATTGGTGTAGCATGTTGAACATACTGCTTCTCTCGTCTTTGAGGCTGCCTTCAAGTATAGCGTAAAATAGGAACAGGGGCTAACCATGACTAAGGCTGTGTTTTCTGGTCTTAACGAGAGCACTGCCCTCTGGTTCCTGTACAATCCTCGGACGAAGCTGACGAAGTGACTGCAGTAACCGGTGGGCATCAGCCGCCACAGGTCGCTCCGGGATCAGTGGTCACTCGGGCTTCTGGCTTCAGCCGAGTCTTGATAGCACGTCTTCCAGCGCTTTCTGCCATTGATCACCCAGGAGCCTGGTATCCAATCGCACCTGGGCTGACTGTACTGTAACCCCTTGATTGGCGGGTCCGATTTTCCCTGGGTCGGGCTTATACCCTTCCCTGAGTCTGATCACTATCTGGCCGTTCCCCTTTGTGATTGATTGTACCTTGGCTTGAGCACCTGTCGCTTTGATCTTCACCAGGTAGAGCAGATTCCTTAACTGTGGGGGCAATCTGCCGAACCTATCCCTCAATTCGTTGTGCAGCTCCTCAACCTCCGCAGATGATACAGTTCTTGCCATTCTCTGGTAGAGGGTCAGCCGTGTAGTCGGATCTGCCACATAGTCCTCTGGGATGTAAGCGGAGAGTGGCAGGTCTATGCTGGGAGCAGTGTTGGGTAGGACTTTCATGGTTGCTCCGGCATCTCCTGATTGGTTTGCCTTCAATTCCTGCACTGCCTCTGCCAGTAGCTGGCAGTAGAGTCCAAAGCCCACTGCCGCAATATGTCCGCTCTGCTCCGAACCGAGCAGGTTACCCGCTCCTCTGATCTCCAGATCCTTCATGGCTATGCGGAAACCGGCACCCAGTTCGCTGGCCTCGAAGATTGTCTGAAGCCTTTTCTCTGCCGTGGGAGTCAAGTGCTTCCCTTTGGTATACAGGAAGTAGGCATAGGCACGGTTACTGCCCCGTCCCACCCTGCCACGCAGCTGATACAGTTGCGCCAGCCCCAGCTTGTTGGCGTCATTGACGATAAGGGTATTTGCATTAGGTATATCCAGGCCCGATTCGATGATGGTAGTGCATAGCAGAACGTCGACCTTACTCTCATTGAAGTCGATCATGGTCATCTCTAGCTCAGCCTCATCCATTTGCCCGTGGGCAATGGCTATCTTTGCCTCCGGCACAAGCTCCCTGATTCTACGGGCCACAAGGGCGATACTCTGGACTCGATTGTGGACGAAGAAGACCTGACCGTTGCGTTCCAGTTCACGGACTATTGCCTCCCGGATGAGCGGTTCACTGTATTCAGCCACGTAGGTCTTGATAGGCAGTCGCTCCTCAGGAGGTGTTTCCAGAGTACTCATATCCCGAACACCTACCAGCGCCATGTGGAGGGTGCGCGGGATCGGTGTTGCTGTCATAGTGAGTACATCGATCTCCTTTCGTAGCTGCTTGAGAAGCTCCTTGTGGACTACACCGAATCTCTGTTCTTCGTCGATAATGACCAATCCCAGATTCTTGAAGATCACGTCCTTCTGCAGCAGTCGATGAGTGCCGATACATATGTCCACACTGCCATTCTTTAGCCCTTCGATGATAGCTCGTTGTTCCCTGTCGGCGCGAAATCGGCTCAGCATTTCCACCTTTATGGGAAAGGCAGCCAGTCTCTGTGCAAAAGTGTTGAAGTGTTGTTGTG
Organism: Chloroflexi bacterium RBG_13_53_26; assembly: GCA_001795035.1. GTDB lineage: Bacteria > Chloroflexota > Dehalococcoidia > UBA2247 > RBG-13-53-26 > RBG-13-53-26. The sequence continues at coordinate 13,698 of MGMW01000079.1, read as the reverse complement.
CCAGCACAGTCGTAGGGACCAGAAAGGCCACCTGCTTTTCATCGCTCATTGCCTTGAAGGATGCTCTGATGGCGACCTCTGTCTTGCCGTAGCCTACATCGCCACAGACCAGGCGGTCCATGGGCCTGAGTCTCTCCATATCTTCTTTGACCTGGTTCACTGCTTCTACCTGGTCGGGAGTCTCTATATAAGGGAAGGATGCCTCCAATTCCTGTTGCCATGCAGTGTCAGGTGAGAAGCTGAAACCACGAACAACCTCTCTTGTTGCATATAGGTTGAGCAGATCCTTTGCCATCTCTTTGGCTGATTCCCTGACCCTCTGTTTGACTCTTGCCCATTCCTGGGTACCTAGACGGCTCAGGGTAGGGGTTGACCCTGCTGAACCGATGTAGTGGCTGACACGATCCGACTGATCAGTCGGGACATAGAGCACATCTCCAGCGGCATATTCCAGTGTTAGATATTCCCGCTCTGCGTGGTCAAAGCAGAGCTTCTTCATGCCAACAAAACGGCCGATGCCGTGGTCAACGTGCACTGCGTAATCCCCCGGGGATAGCTCAGGGAGGATGCCTTTGCCTTGCAGCGGTCGTGGTTTTGTCTGCCGCAGTTGCTTGGCAAAGCCGAATATCTCAGCATCGGTTAGCACCGCTAGCTCATGGCCCATTATCCAGCCTTCGGAGACAGAACCGTGAATCAGAGTAAGAGAGCCCTTTTGTGGAGGATGGTCAATGCTGGCGAGAGGAGTAGCAATCACGTTGCTTTCATGAAGCAGTTCACTGATTCTGGCTGCTTGTTGCGAAACAATGAGCACACGGTATCCTTCCTGAAGGAGTTGCTTCATGTCTTCAATAAAGTGCTCCAACTGCCCGGCGTAGCTGTGAGGAGAGGTGAAGGTTATTGGATCATTCTCACTATGCTCAGCAGCCCACCTGGTCAGGATCAAACGGCGCTCTATTGTATCGAGATTCGCTTCCAGCTCTGGATAGGTGAAGTAAGGCACTGGAGTATCATCCGGCAATTCGTCTTTCTCCACCTGTTGCCTGCGCGTCTGCTTTGACTGCAAGTCCAGTTCATTGGCAGAGGCTTCTACCCCTCCAGGATCAACCAGAATGATGAGGGAGTCTGGTGGCAAGTAGCTAATCAGCGTCGCAGTGCCCGGCCAGGCAGTCTCGCGGGCAACTACCAGTTCTATTGATGGCACCAGTTTCAGGGAGCGCTGCGACTGGGGGTTGAAGAGACGGATGCTCTCTATTTGATTGCCGAAGAATTCGATTCTGGCCGGTAGTTCGCTATTGGGCGAATAGACATCGAGAATGCCCCCACGGTGGCTCATTGTGCCTGGTGCCTCTACCAGTTCGACTCTCTCGTATCCCATGCTACTCCATCTGGTCAGTAGTTCAAGGGGAGCGACCTTCATGCCCTGCTTCACACTGTGACAGGCAGCCCTAAACTCACCTGGTGGGATGGTTTTCCTTACCAGCGCGGTGGCGGAACTGACCACAATGAGGGATTGATTATCTGACTTGGGGTTGTCTTGGGCCTCTGCCAAGCCGGCCAAAACCTGCAATCTCTGTTGTTCCTTTAGCGGGTCGGGGGGCAGTTGCTCATAGGGTAGGGCGTCAGGTTTTGAAAACAGCAGTATCCTGGATGTGTCACTGTGCCAGACGAGCAGTTGTTCGTAGAAGTTCTTGGCTTCTTCGGTGGTTGGTACCACCACCAGTATTGGAGTCCCCAGTTCCTCATGTAATGCTGCCACCAGATACGGCTGAGCAGCATGAAGAACCGCTATCGGGTGTCTCGCTGTTTTCTCGCGGAATTCGGAAATGAAGCGGCGGTAAGCTGGAATTTCCTTTGTTGTAGAGGTCAAGCAAGATAAGTTAATGAACTACCTCCCAAACACTATAAGGGCTAGCTCGGAGAGACTAGCCCTGTCGCAAGACTATGATACAGTGCCTGATTTAGATTCTACTATGTAACTCGCAACGGAGCAAACACTTTGCAAACCATTGGCGGTACGTTATCATAGTAGGCACACTCAAAAGGCCGTGATGTATGAAAAGAGGTGAGGCAGCAATGAAGAGCGATATCGTAAAGTCAGGTATTGAGCGTGCTCCGCACCGCGCTCTGCTGAGAGCCCTGGGATGTACCGAGAAGGAGATAAGGCAACCTTTCATCGGTATTGTAAACAGCTTCACTGAGGTTGTCCCTGGACATATTCACTTGCGCAGCATTGCTGAGGCAGTGAAAAGCGGGGTGCGTCAGGCTGGAGGTACGCCTTTTGAAGTCAATACCATTGCTGTTTGTGATGGTATTGCCATGAATCACTTCGGTATGAGATTCAGTTTGCCCAGTCGCGAAATTATTGCTGATTCAGTAGAGATAGTGGCCCAGGCACATGCCTTTGATGCGCTGGTATTCGTCACTAACTGTGACAAAATCATTCCAGGGATGATCATGGCAGCGGCAAGACTCAATGTTCCTTCCATCTTTGTCAGCGGTGGACCTATGTTGGCTGGCAGAATGGGAGCTCAGTCAGTTGATCTCAATTCGGTCTTCATGGCAGTGGGCAAAGTGGCCAGAAGAAAGATGAGCCAGGCGGAGCTGAGAGAATTGGAGGAGATCGCTTGCCCTGGCTGTGGCAGTTGTGCGGGAATGTTTACGGCCAACACCATGAACTGTCTGACTGAGGCGCTGGGGATGGCGCTTGGTGGCAATGGAACCATCCCTGCTGTGGATGCCAGGCGCATTCGATTGGCCAAGGCCACCGGCCTGGCCATCATGGAGCTCCTTCGCAGAGACGTCCGACCGCGCAACATCATCAACAGGAACTCCATCTACAATGCTCTTGTGGTCGATACAGCGCTGGGTGGAAGCACTAATTCTGTTCTCCACCTTATGGCCATTGCCCACGAAGCTGGGGTTGAATTCCCGCTATCGATGGTCAATGACATAAGCGATAGGACTCCCTACCTGTGTAAGCTCAGCCCGACAGGAGACTATCATATCGAGGATTTCGACCTTGCCGGCGGTGTTCCTGCATTGATGGCGGAGCTGTCGAAAGCCAAACTACTGAGACCCAGAGTGGTCAGGGTTTCAGGGAGATCGCTCAGCGATGAAAATGCCACTGCCAGGAATAGGAATGAGAATGTAATTCACCCCACATCTGCTCCCTACTCTGCAAAGGGAGGCCTTGCCATTCTTTTTGGGAATCTGGCTCCTGAGGGCGCGGTAGTGAAGGCTGCTGCAGTAGCACCTGAGATGCTTTCGCATCGAGGTCCGGCCAGGGTATTTGACTCGGAAGAGGAAGCTACGACGGCTATCATGAGCCGAAGCATCAAGGCTGGCGAAGTAGTGGTCGTCCGCTACGAAGGGCCAAAGGGAGGCCCGGGGATGCCGGAGATGTTGACACCCACTTCACTCCTCACCGGCATGGGCATGGATGGCAAGGTGGCGCTGATAACAGACGGACGTTTTTCCGGTGCAACCAGGGGTGCAGCAATTGGTCATGTTTCACCGGAGGCAGCGGCTAGAGGGCCTATCGCCGCTGTCCGAGATGGTGATATAATACGCATAAATATCGCCAGGCGCACGCTTGACATTGAACTTTCCGATCGTGAGCTGAAGAATCGATTGTCGAAGTTGCCTCCTTTCGAGCCCAAGGTAGCTGCTGGCTATCTGAAGCGGTATTCTGAGATGGTGAGTTCAGCAAGCAGTGGGGCAGTCTTTGTATCGTAGGGAGCGGGAATGAGACTAACGGGTGCCCAGATTATCTGTGAAAGCCTGATAAAAGAGGGCGTAGAGGTCATGTTCGGTTTTCCAGGCGGATCCCTGCTGCCTTTCTATGACACGCTGCCCCAGTATCCGCAGTTGAGGCATATACTGGTTCGCCACGAACAGGGGGCGGCTCACGCCGCCGATGGCTATGCCAGGGCTGCGGGAAGAGCTGGGGTATGTTGCGCTACTTCAGGACCTGGCGCCACCAATCTGGTAACCGGGATTGCCAATGCCTACCTCGATTCCTCTCCTGTCATAGCCCTGACCGGACAGGTAGCCAGACCGTTTATCGGCAAGGATGCTTTCCAAGAGATAGACATAACTGGCATTACACTGCCTATTACAAAGCATAACTACGTGGTTATGAGCGCTGCGGAGATGGCTAATGTTCTCAAGGAAGCCTTCCATATTGCCACCACGGGCAGACCAGGTCCAGTGCTGATCGATGTCCCTCGTGATGTCTTTGTCGAGGAGGCTGAATTCCACTATCCTGCCAAGGTAGATCTCCCTGGCTACAAACCGATCCTCCGCGGGCATGCTGCCCAGATCAAGAAGGCAGCCCGTCTCATAAACGAGGCCCAGCGTCCGGTGATTATATCCGGAAGAGGTGTAGTGATTTCCCGAGCATATGAGGAACTTAGAGAACTAGCAGAAAAAGCCCAGATACCAGTGATCACCACCCTGTTGGGCATCAGTTCTTTCCCCGAGAATCATATGCTGAGCCTGGGTATGTTGGGAATGCATGGCATGGCTCATGCCAACATGGCGGTGAATGAAGCTGACCTTGTCATTGCAGTCGGCATGAGATTTGATGACCGGGCTACTGCTAAGGTGAGTGCCTTTGCTCCGAAGGCCCGCATCATCCATGTTGATATTGACCCTGCTGAAATCGGGAAAAACGTAAGAGTGGATGTTCCTATTGTGGGGGATGCCAGAGACGTCCTGAAGGATTTGAACAAAGAGGTTATCACTCGGGCCCGCCTTGACTGGATTAGCCAGATGGAGGCATGGCGGCAGTGTCACCCACCAAGGATTGTCAGGGAAGGGGACGATCTCATCCCTCAGTATGTGATTCATAGTATCTGCGAGGTCACTGAGGGGAACTCTATCATTGTCACCGGTGTAGGGCAGCATCAGATGTGGTCGGCGCAGTGTTTCTGCTATAAGAAGCCAAACACACTCATTTCCTCTGGTGGTTTGGGAACGATGGGTTTCGAATTGCCAGCGGCAATAGGAGCCAAGGTCGGCTGCCCGGGTGAAACGGTCTGGTGTGTAGCTGGCGACGGTGGTTTCCAGATGACCATACAGGAACTGGCAACCGTAGCCCAGGAGAAAACGGCTATCAAGATAGCTATTATTAACAACGGTTTTCTGGGAATGGTTAGGCAGTGGCAGGAGCTTTTCTACGGGCGCCGCTATGTAGCCACTCCCTTGAGTGGTCCAGACTTCGTCAAGATTGCTGACGCCTATGGTATCCCAGCCATGAGAGTGCGGACTAGATTGGAAGTGATTCCTGCAATCCAGAAAGCCATGGAGCATTCAGGGCCATTTCTGATCGATTTCGTGGTCGAGCCAGAAGAGAATGTCTACCCTATGGTGCCTCCTGGTGCAGCGCTTGCCGATCTCATCGAGGCGCCGAGGACGGAACTGGTGGCTCCTGGTAGTGACCGTGTGAGCGAATGACTTGCATCTCATTTGTCAAACCAAGGTTGTTCATTGGCAGCGCCCTGAAGGTATGGGCCGAAATCTGAAAGGGGGATGGTGATGGCCTCCGAAAAGCATATCCTGGTTGCTCTGGTTGCCAACAAGCCTGGGGTGCTCAATCGAGTAGCCAGCCTTTTTCGCCGACGGGGTTTCAACATTGAGAGCATCACCGTGGGGCATACCGAGAAAGAAGGCATCTCTCGGATGACCATTGTTGTCAATGGTGACTCGGCTACGGTGGAGCAGGTACGAAAGCAGCTCGACAAAGTCATCGACGTGATTAAGGTACATGATATTACTCAAGACAGCGTAGTAGATCGAGAGCTGGCTTTGATTAAGGTGAAGACTACATCAGCCAATCGTAGTGAGATCATTCAGATTGTGGACATCTTCAGGGCTAATATTGTGGATGTTGCCTCTGACTCCCTCATTGTCGAAGTGACCGGGGATGAAGAGAAATTGAACTCCTTGTTTCGACTGCTCGGCAGCTTTGGGATCAGGGAGATAGCCCGCACTGGCCGACTAGCAATGACCCGTGGCATCCCCGCAAGCTAGTGGGCAAGCATGACATCTGTGCTCGGCGCAGAAGGCCATATACAGGTGAATGAGGCCTTGTTGATGGCATGCTGTGCATGGTAACCCGGCTGCAGACTCATCACCGAAGATTTGCCTTCGCATATATTCTGTAATCCAGTTCTCTTGCAGCCTGGGGTAGTTTACATAAAGTTCCTTCGACCGCTTCCTGAGCCAGGCGTCGGGCTTTGTCTCTGACCAAGCGAAGCAGAACGGCAATACGACGTTCACAATGATGTCTCTAGCCCTGCTCTGTCCAATCAAGCTTGGACGCTGACCAGCTTCGACCCCGATGCGGAAATGAGATGCCCGGTAGCCATCAGCCTTTACCATGAGACTTCGCTCGAGTTCCCTTTGGGCCCTGCTGCTGGAGGGTTGGCTCAATCGAACAAGCACGCTTCTCATCAAATCTCCTCTGCATCTGGCTAGTAAGTGACTGGCAGCTATGACGCGGCGTGTTGGGCAATTCTCCGGTCTGACCCTGAATAATCGCCACTGGGATCTATTCATTGTGTCCTTGATGCCGAAAGAACTCCATGTCTGCAGGAGTCGATCCACCTCGAAATCATTGTGCATGCCAGATGGTGTCTTCCTGCTCACCATCTGGAGATTCTTAGGGAGCAACCCGGCTACGCCTAACATCAAAGCTTGGATTTCCAGGGTCTTTCCTCTCCTGGCAAACTTGCTTAGCAGCCTTAACGGCAGCAGTCGAGCCAACTCCTCGAAAGGTTCCTTATTCTTGGCATAGCCCAAGGCTGCCAACATGCCTTCATAGAGGACCTGCTCCGCCTCGTTGGAGGTCATTGCGGCTCTGAATTTCGTTGCTTTGGAATAGAAGCGCTCCTCTCCGGCTTTGTTGAGCACGTCGAGTACTGATGCCCTGCCATTTTGCTTCAATGCTTTGCGGCAAGGCTCATCAGGTGTTGTTGATGACTGCATAGCATGGCTCAGTTCCTCCATTGATCCATTCAAATATGGGGAGAGGGCTAGGATAGGTATGCCTCCTCCACTATGGAGAGGACTGGTTCCTCTATCATCATCCCACATGACCACATGAAGAATGACACTGTTGAATCCTGGGTCTTTATGATGCCCGTGAGCTTGCCACTGGCGGGAGCTTACGTGAATCTCAATATCTCCCTTCAGCCGTTCTCCATCGACAGTGATGAGCGCGTTGCAGAAATCGGGACCGCTGTCGATGTTCTTTCTGCCCGGGTGTAGAACTCGTATCCTCTTCCCATCACTGGTCGATAAGGAGGCTTTGTCTACTAGTCGTTGTCGCCAGACCTCGGTGAGGAGACTCTCTTTGATTGATGTCCCTTGGTCTTGCTTCAATTATCCTCTCGGTTCTGCCTCGAGGCGATATTGGCGGAGACCTGTCTCTCCTTAGACCTCCGGTTGCTTGATTGAGGATATGAGTTCAGTCATCGCTGGGGTGCCTGTCCCACAGAGTACGGGTTGTGGTGGACAACGGTCGCTGGAAGCATTTGGCGCTCGCTATTGACCTATTCTGTGGGATATGTACTCCCCTGCTACCATGTGCTTGATTCTACACGGTTACGTGTATCACGTCAAGCTTTTCGGGGCTTTGTTTTCCGAGCGGGCGTCGTTTCGTAGTCGAAACTTGCCTTCTCGGCAATCATGGTAAGCAGGGTTGAAGAGGTACCGCGAGGCTCGTACATCCCTGTCTCCCACTCGCTGATGGTCTGCTGTCGAGTGCCCAGTTCATCAGCCATCTGCTGTTGGGTGAAGCCCAAATGCTGTCGCAGAGCGCGGATTTGCTCACTATCCCACCTTAGCTGCTTTCTTTTCATGAACAAGCTATGTTAAACGAGAGAATCCAGCCTGGTCAATAGAAAGAGTCTTACCTTGGGCGGATTGCGCTTCGGTGTATTCTATCATTGTGCCAGGGATGCTAAGACTTCTTCTACTGACAGAGTGTTCAGGATATGCTTGGCTTCGCACCAGCCGCGACGGGCCATCCCCATACCGAATCGCATGTACAGCAAGTGCTCGGTGCTATGAGCATCGGTGCCTAGAGCAAGCTTTACGCCAAGTTCCCTTGCCCTGAAGATATGGATATCCCTGAGATCAAGGCGATCTGGCATGGCGTTGATCTCCAGGGCTGTGCCGGTTTGGGCTGCAGCGCGGAAAACGGTCTCTGAGTCCAGAGCGACAGGCTCTCGTTGGCCCAGCAGCCTGCATGTGGGGTGGGCAATCATATCCACGTGGGGGTTCTCTATCGCTCTAAGAACCCTTTGAGTCATTCTGTCTTGATCTTGCCCCATGGAAGAATGGACTGCAGCGATCACCACGTCGAGTTCTCTAAGAAGCTCATCGGCGAAGTCAAGGCTGCCATCAGCGCGGATATCTACCTCTGTGCCGGTAAGGATATGGATGCCCTCCAGCCTTTCATTTAGCCTTCCGATTTCTAGCATTTGTTCTCTTAAGCGTTCTTCATTCAAGCCATGCGCAATTCCCAGACCTCTGGAATGGTCGGTTACCGCTATGTACTGATACCCCAGGTTGCGAGCACCTGTGGCCATAGCTTCTATTGAGTCACGCCCATCGCTCCACTCTGTATGAATATGAAGGTCCCCTTTTATGTCCGAAATACCCAGCAGCTCCGGGATACTGTTCTCTGCCGCTCTTTCAATTTCGTGTTGCCCCTCTCGCAATTCCGGTGGGATAAACTGGAGCCCTAGCCGATGGTAAAAGTCCTCCTCTGCTGCGAATTTCTCCAATCTCCCATTCTGGAGGTCGGTGATACCATATTCGCTCAGTTTGAGTCCCTGCCGCTGTCCTCTTTCTCTCAGCACGATGTTGTGCTGCTTGCTTCCCGTAAAATACTGGAGTAGTGAGCCGAAGGCGTCGTGCTCTACTACTCGAAGGTCCACCTGAAGATCCCGATGAGTGACCACACTTGCCTTGGTCCCACCTTTGGCCAGTACCTCCTTCACTTGAGGTAGCCTGGTGAAGGCCGCAATGACTGCCTCGCCATCATCTGCAGTCCCCATGAGATCGATGTCTCCTATTGTCTCATTAAAGCGACGTAGACTTCCTGCAGGAGTGAGATTGCGTATCTGGGAATGCTGCTGGAGGGACATCATGATATCTTCAGCCAGGGGAAGAGCTGTGCCAATGGGAATCCTTTGTTCCTTGGTGCGCACCGACCTGAGGTGGCGCAGAATATTCTCGGCTGTCTTCTCACCGAGGCGGGACAATCCGACCACTCTGCCATCGACGATTGCTGCCTCGAGATCCTCTAATGACTTTATCCCGAGTTCGGTTGAAAGCCGCATGGCTGTTTTGGGGCCGATGCCCGGCACCTGGAGCAGTGAGATGATTCCTTCGGGAAATTCAGATCGAAGGTCTTCGTAGTACTTGAGGCGTCCGGTAGTCAACAATTCTACGATCTTTTTCTCGATCGCATCCCCTATTCCGGGGACTTCTCTCAGCTTGCCTTCCTTTGTGAGTTGCGCCAACTCCACTGGCAGATGCTCGATGGAGCGGACGGCCTTCTGGTATGCCCTGACTTTGAAGAGGGTTTCGCCCTTGAGTTCAAGGAGGTCAGCGATGTCCTGAAATACCTGGGCGACTTCGCTGTTCTTCATTCATTTGCCGCAGCACTTCTTGTATTTCTTGCCGCTGCCGCAGGGACAGGGGTCATTGCGACCTATGGTCTTGTTGGCAGGAACCGCATTCCGTTTGTTGGCCTCTGCCTTTGTGGTCTCTTTCTTCACGATATCCACACGGTAGATGGTGTTTACCAGGTCATGCTGAATGTTGGCCAGAAGACTCTGGAAAAGAGCGTGCCCCTCTTTCTTGTAGGCAACCAAAGGGTCGCTTTGTCCTACAGCCTGCAAGCCAATTCCCTGGCGCATGTGGTCCATCATGGTCAAGTGTTCTGTCCACAGGTTGTCCATGACCCGCAGCATCACCAGGCGCTCCAGTATGCGCATGTTGTTGGCACCGATCTCCTCTTCTTTTTTCTCATATAGAGAGGCTGCATATTCGATCAGTTTTCCCTCGATCTCTTCTGGGCGCAACTGTGAGATTGTCTGGCTGTTTAGCTCGGGAGGTAGAGGCATAATTCGATTTGCGTCTTCCAGTAAGCCATCTATGTCAGGTTGCTCTCCATCAATACGTGCTGCCACGAGCTGGCTGAGTTCATCGCGAATCATGGACTGGATATGGGTTTTGATATCAGTGTTGTTGAGGATTTTCTTTCGTTCTTCGTAGATAACCTCTCGATGTTTATTCACCACGTCATCGTAATCAACTAGATGCTTGCGGATTTCAAAGTGATGGCCCTCAACTCGAACCTGAGAACTCTCGATAGCCTTGTTCACCAACGAATGCTCTATAGGAACATTGTCGTCAATTCCGGCCCAGTTCATGATCCCTCTGATTCTGTCGCCTCCAAAACGACGCACCACATCATCGTCGAGGGAAATATAGAAGCGAGAACTCCCCTGATCACCCTGGCGCCCTGAACGACCGCGGAGCTGGTTGTCAATGCGCCTGGCTTCGTGTCTCTCAGTGCCTACTATATGGAGACCACCGAGAGCTACCACCTTGTTGTGGTCTGACAGCCACTCCTCTTTGTCCCGTTCCTCAGGATTCCCGCCCAGGATGATGTCGACACCCCGTCCAGCCATATTGGTTGCCACTGTCACTGCCCCTGGCTTGCCCGCTTGCGCGATGATGTGGGCTTCTTTCTCGTGATGTTTTGCGTTCAGTACTTGGTGGAGTACCCCCCTCCTCTGCAGCAGTTCGCTGAGGCGTTCCGAAGCCTCGATGGAAGTGGTACCTATCAGAACCGGGCGCTGCTCGGTATAGAGCTTCTCTACTTCATTGCATACGGCGCGAAACTTGGCCTCTTCTGTTTTGTATATTTGATCAGGGTAATCTTCACGAATCATCTCTTTGTTAGTGGGAATGGTCACCACCTCAAGCTTGTATATTCTGCTGAACTCCTCGGCCTCTGTAGCTGCCGTGCCTGTCATCCCAGCCAGCTTCTTGTAAAGCCTGAAGTAGTTCTGAAAAGTAATAGTTGCCAGTGTCACGCTCTCTCGCTGTACTTTTACCCGCTCTTTTGCCTCTATCGCCTGGTGCAGCCCTTCAGAGTATCTTCGCCCCGGCATCAGCCGCCCGGTGAACTCATCGACGATGACAACCTCTGGCCCATCCTTTCCCTTAGTTACGACGTAGTCCTTGTCTCTCCTGAAGAGAACGTGGGCTTTGAGAGCGCTCTCAAGGTAATGTGTAAGGGCATAATTGCTGGGATCGTAAAGGTTGGGTGCCTTGAGCAGTCCATCTTTCTTGAGCAGCTTCTCGACCTTGCCTATGCCGTTGTCGGTAAGAGCAACCGATCTCGATTTCTCGTCTACGGTATAGTCCGATTCTTTCACCAACTGGGGCACAAGCTGTGCGAAGATGGCATACTTCTGTGCCGATTCTTCAGCCGCGCCGCTGATGATTAGAGGGGTGCGGGCTTCATCGATGAGAATATAGTCCACCTCGTCCACTATGGCATAGTTCAAGGGGCGCTGTGCACAATGTGAAAGGTCGAGCACCATGTTGTCTCGCAGGTAATCGAAGCCAAACTCATTGTTGGTGCCATAGGTGATATCAGCCTGGTACGCTTCCCGCCGGGAGACAGGTCGCAGGTGGTGCCACCTCTGGTCTTCGGATTCATACTCGGGATCGTAAACAAGAGACGAAGGCTGGGTGTTTGACTGATCCTGATGTTGGATGGTGGCCACGCTTACTCCCAATGCATGATAGATAGGACCCATCCAATGGCAATCACGCTTTGCCAGATAGTCGTTGACGGTGACCAGATGACATCCCTGACCAGTTATGGAGTTGAGGTACAAAGGCAGGGTAGCCACCAGCGTCTTCCCCTCCCCGGTCTTCATTTCTGCGATCTTTCCCTGATGAAGGACGATTCCCCCCACCAGTTGCACGTCAAAATGACGCAGACCGATGGTGCGCCTGGCTGCCTCCCGCACGGCGGCAAAAGCCTCGGGGAGGAGTTCATCGAGCTTGTTCTTATCTTGGTAACGGGCTTTGAGCTGATCGGTCTTGCTGCGCAGTTCTGCGCTGGTAAGACCCTCGAATTCTGGCTCCAGGGCGTTTATCCTGGCAACCAGGGGCTGCAGCCGTTTTAGCTCTCTCTCGTTGGAATCAACCAGGCTGCCCAACCACTTCAACATCTCTTCTGAACTACCCCTCGAATTCTTCGAACATAGCACCCATAGATAGACCGGTGTGGATGCGATGGATTGATTCTCCCAGGAGAGGTGCCACGGACAGTACGGTGATCTTCTTTATCTTCCTGTTCCCGGTGATTGGGATAGTGTCCGTAACCACCACTTCCTTCACCGGGCAGGATTGAATATTCTCCATTGCCGCTCCAGACAGCACCGCATGAGTGCAGCAGGCGTAGATTTCCTTTGCCCCCTGTTGGTGCAGGGCAGTTACCGCACCAACAAGCGATCCTGCCGTGTCTATCTCATCGTCTACAGTTAGAACGCGCATTCCCTTCACTTCACCAATAACATTGAGAGTTTCGGCTTTGCCAGTATTTGACACTCTCCTCTTCTCGATAATAGCCAATGGAGCGTTGAGCCTTTCCGCCAGGTCCCGCGCCCTCTTGGAAATTCCGATATCGGTGGCCACCACTACAAGGTTTTCAATTGCCTTTTTCTTGAAATAGCGGCTGATAAGGTGGAGGGCGGTGAGTTCGTCCACAGGTATTTGAAAGAAGCCCTGAATCTGTCCGGCGTGCAGGTCCATGGTCAGCAGTCTGTTGGCTCCTGCTACAGTGATGAGGTCGGCTACGAGCCTTGCCGTTATCGGGACACGCGGTTGATCCTTCTTGTCGGTGCGGCTGTAACCATAGTAGGGAACCACCGCGGTTATCCTCCCTGCCGAGGCACGTTTCACCGCATCGAGCATGATCAGGAGTTCCATCAGACTCCTGTTCACCGGTGAGCAGATTGGCTGGACGACAAAAACATCCCTTTCTCTGACGCTCTCAAGGATGCGAACGAATGTGTTCTCATTGGCAAATTCACTGACCTCTGCCTTCCCCAAAGGTATCCCCAGGTAATCGGAAATTCCTTGGGCTAGAGCAGGGTGGGCATTGCCGGTAAATACCTTCAATTCGTCAATCATGAAAGACCCTCCGAAATTAGCTCTTGACAGCCCAGTATAACACAGCGAATTTCAGCCGAAAAACGAGTTCAACGAGGAAAAAACGATAGGCTTCGCACGTGCGAAACCTATCGTTTCGTGGCGCATATCTTTCCAAAGCAAAGGACGAGCTTGTACTGTTCCTATAACCCCAGGCTCTTGTAGCGTTGATCCCTTGCATGGAAGGCATCTCTGGCACTGCCCTTGTCCCTTCTCTCCTTGAAGAAGTTGAATTCATCATCTTCCCATCTCAGGTTAGTGAAGAGAGTATGCGAAATGTACGCGGGTATGAAGTCGCTGATCAGTCCTATCCGATCGTAGATAATATGGCGGGTTGCCTTGCCGATGGCGATGCCATCGCGGGGAAGAAGAGCTATGGCCTTCGCCAACTTCAGCGTCTCCTCATCCAGCTTATCTGCCGGCACGGCCTTATTCACCAAACCG
>MGMW01000078.1 GCA_001795035.1 Chloroflexi bacterium RBG_13_53_26 | reverse complement strand
TGCTCCCAAGTGTCCAGGACATATGCTGCGGCGGCTGTATACAGAGGGCAAGGGACCTCCGGCTCTGGTGGCTGTTTACCAGGATGCTTCTGGCAAAGCGAAGGATGTGGCTCTGGCTTACGCCAAGGGCATCGGCTGCACCAGAGCAGGGGTCATAGAGACTACTTTCGCGGAAGAGACGGAGACCGACCTTTTTGGGGAGCAGACAGTACTTTGCGGTGGTGTCTCGGCGTTGATAAAGGCTGCCTTTGAAACCTTGATTGAGGCGGGCTATCAGCCAGAGATTGCCTATTTTGAGGTGCTCCATGAGTTGAAGCTGATCACTGACCTCATCTATCAGGGTGGCTTGACCTACATGCGCTATTCGGTTAGTGATACCGCCGAATATGGCGATTATACTCGGGGACCTCGGGTTGTCGATGAAATGGCCAAGGAAGAGATGAGGATCATTCTTGATGAAATACAGGATGGCAGCTTCGCTCGGGAATGGATACTGGAGAACCAGGCTGGCCGCCCCTGCTTCAATACCATGAAGAGGAAAGAGGAGACACATCCTATTGAAATCGTGGGCAAGAAACTGCGGGACATGATGCCTTGGCTTAAGGGCTGATGCTCTCCACTTATTGGAGAGACAAAGCCTGGTGACAAATGGCAATAGCCATAACCAAGGCTAAAGTAATGGAATTGGAGAGAGTGGAGGATACTGCTTCTTAGCGGTACTGTACGGCATGGACAAAGTCACTATTTTTGATACGACCCTCCGTGATGGAGAGCAGGCGGCGGGGGGGATGCTAAATGTTCAGGAGAAGCTGGAGATAGCCAGGCAACTGGAGAAGCTCGGCGTGGACGTTATCGAAGGCGGCTTTCCCGCCAGTTCCAAAGGTGACTTTGAAGCTGTGAGGCTTATCGCCAGAGAGATTCGCCAGTCAGCCATCTGTGCCCTGACCCACGCTAATGCAAAGGCTATTGATACTGCCTGGGAGGCAATCCAGGAAGCTGAACACCCCCGTATCCATGTGTTCCTCTCCGCCTCGGATGTCCATCTCTCTTATCAACTCAAGAAGAGTCGTGAAGAAGTCCTCGGGCAGGCGCGGGATATGGTAGCCCGGGCCAAGACATATGTGAACGATGTGGAATTCTCGCCAATGGATGCCAGCCGTACTGATCCCGCCTATCTCTATATGATTCTGGAGGCGGTTATTAAGGCGGGCGCAACCACAGTGAATATCCCTGACACTGTAGGCTATGCCATTCCTCAGGAGTTTGGCAATCTTATCCAGGGCATTTTCCGCAATGTACCCAACATCGGCAGAGCCATAGTCAGTGTTCATTGCCATGATGACCTGGGGCTGGCGGTGGCGAACAGCCTGGAGGCTGTTCGCCAGGGGGCAAGGCAGGTTGAATGCACTCTCAATGGCATTGGGGAGCGGGCGGGCAATGCCTCCCTGGAAGAGATTGTGATGGCGCTCAAGACACGACATGACCTGTTCAATCTGACCACCCGGATTGATACTACGCAAATCTATAAGACCAGTCGCTTGGTTAGTGAGCTGACGGGTTTTATGGTGCAGCCCAACAAAGCTGTTGTTGGATCGAATGCCTTCCGTCACCAATCAGGCATCCATCAGGATGGGGTGATCAAGAAGGCGATCACGTATGAGATTATGGATCCGCGGGATGTGGGGATTCCGGCCAGCAGACTGGTACTGGGTAAGCTCAGCGGTCGCCATGCCTTCAGAGAGAGATTAGCGGAGTTGGGCCTTGCCTTAGCTGAAGAAGAACTGAATCGGGCCTTCGATGCTTTCAAAGAGGTTGCCGAGAAAAAAAAGGAAGTGACGGACCGCGACCTCGAAACCCTTGTGGCTGAGGAAATGCGTACTGCTTCAGAGATCTACCACCTGGATCATATTGGCGTTTCCTGTGGTGACCATGGTATACCGACGGCTACGGTGAGGCTGATTGGACCTAATGACCAGGTTTTTGCCGATGCTGCCCTGGGCGCCGGACCAGTGGACGCGGTATATAGAGCCATCAACCGCATAATCGGTGTACCGAACAAGCTTACTGAGTTCAGCGTCAGCTCGGTTACAGCCGGGATCGATGCCATTGGTGAGGTGCTGATCAGGATTGAGAGCGATGGCGTGAGTTACACAGGGCGTGGAGCTGCCACCGACATTATTGTTGCCAGCGCCAGAGCCTACATGAATGCCCTCAACAGGTTGTTGGCGGCCAAGAAGAGGAACTCGGTTGACTCTATCTGAGAAAATCCTCGCTGCCCATGCTGGCAAGACAAAAGTCACCCCTGGCGAACTGGTAAATGTCAGGGTTGATCTTGTCTTGTCTAACGACATTACGGCCCCCATTGCTATCAAAGAATTCAAACGCATTGGAATCAAAAGGGTTTTCGATCCTCGGAAGGTGGTCATGGTCCCTGACCATTTCACTCCCAATAAAGATATTCCTTCAGCGGAGCAGGCCAAGCTGGTACGTGAGTTTGCCCTGGAGCAAGGCCTGGTCTATTTCGAGGTGGGCAGGATGGGAATTGAGCATGTGCTCCTCCCAGAGCAAGGCCTGGTGCTTCCCGGCGACGTGGTTATTGGGGCCGACTCTCATACCTGTACCTATGGAGCGGTGGGAGCCTTTGCTACTGGGATGGGCTCAACAGATATTGCCTCAGCCATGGCTAGCGGTGAGATCTGGATGAAAGTCCCTCCAACCATCAGGTTCGTCTATCACGGAAAGCTGAGCCGATGGACCGGGGGCAAAGACCTCATTCTGCATACCATAGGCGCTATCGGGGTGGATGGTGCTCTCTATTCGGCCATGGAGTTTACAGGCGAGGCTGTGGCGATGCTGTCTATGGATGGACGCTTTACCATGGCCAACATGGCCATTGAAGCTGGAGCTAAGGCAGGTATATTGGGAGTGGATGACAAGACCATTGAGTATGTCAGACCGAGGGCCAAGCGCCCATACGAGGTTTATGAGGCGGACAAGGATGCCGAGTATGCGAGGGTTGTGGAGTACGACGTCTCCAGGCTCGAGCCTCAGGTTGCCTTCCCTCATATGCCCTCTAATACGAAACCTATCAGTGAGGTTGGCGAAATCGAGATTGACCAGGTGGTCATCGGCAGTTGCACCAATGGCAGGCTGGAGGACCTGCAGATTACAGCTCAGATACTCAAAGGCAGGCAGGTGCATCCCAGGGTGCGTTGCATAGTCATTCCTGGCTCCCAGAGGGTTTACCTTGAAGCATTGAGAGAAGGTTTGATCGAGACTTTCGTCAATTCGGGAGCAGCCGTTAGTACGCCTACCTGTGGCCCCTGCCTGGGAGGTTACATGGGTGTTCTGGCGGCTGGTGAGCGTTGTGTATCGACGACGAATCGCAATTTCGTGGGCAGAATGGGAAGCCCTGATTCCGAGATTTACCTGACCAACCCGGCTGTTGCGGCGGCCAGCGCTGTGTTAGGGAAGATCGCCAGCCCGGAAGAGGTAGCGGATTGAAGTTGACAGGTAAGGTGCACAAGTATGGCGCCAATGTGGATACGGATGCCATAATTCCGGCGCGCTACCTCAATGTTTCTGACCCTGATGAGCTGGCCAGACACAGCATGGAGGGCATTGATGCCCAGTTTGTGAAGAGAGTAGCCCCGGGGGATTTCATAGTCGCCGAGACCAATTTCGGCTGTGGCTCATCCAGGGAACATGCCCCTGTGGCAATCAAGGCCTCCGGTATCTCCTGCGTTGTCGCCAGGAGCTTTGCGCGTATCTTCTTCCGCAACGCTATCAATATTGGCTTGCCTATTCTGGAGTGTGAGGAAGCGGTGGAGGTAACGCAGTCTGGTGACATTCTGGAGATAGAACTTGAAACTGGTGAAATCAAGAACATCACCAGAGGCAGGACTTTTCATGCCAAACCTTATCCCGAATTCATGCTGGAGCTTATTGCGGCGGGAGGACTGGTAGAACATACCAGGAAGAGGCTCAAGGCAAGGGGAGTGGTTCGATGAAGTTCAGCATAGCTATGCTGCCTGGTGATGGTGTTGGTCCTGAGGTAGTGGCTGAGTCGGTGAAGGTTCTGGAGGCGGTTGGCAAGGGATTCGGTCACGAGTTTCGTCTTCTCCATGGTCAGATTGGTGGTGTTGCTATTGACCAGCATGGAGTAGCGCTGACTAAAGACACCCTGAAGATGTGCAAGCGATGTCATGCCGTTCTGCTCGGGGCGGTAGGTGGCCCGAAGTGGGACGATCCCCTGGCCAAAGTCCGCCCGGAGGATGGCCTCATGGCGTTGCGAAAGGAGCTGCGGTTGTTCGCCAATCTGCGGCCGGTAAAGGTCTTTCCTATGCTTGTCGATTCCACCACGCTGAAACCGGAGATTATCAGAGGAGTGGACATGGTAGTGGTGCGTGAGCTTACCGGCGGGCTTTACTTTGGCAAACCCAAGAAGCGCTGGCAGACTACCAAGGGCAGGCGTGCGGTGGACAGTATGCTCTACTCAGAAAAGGAGATCGAACGCATCCTGAGGGTGGGGTTTGAGCTGGCTATGGGCAGGCGGAGGAAGCTGGTATCAGTGGACAAGGCCAATGTTCTGGAGTCGTCGCGGTTATGGAGGCAGGTGGCCACGGAAGTGGCAACCGACTATCCCGAAGTGGAATTGGAGCACATGCTGGTTGATGCCTGTGCCATGAGGCTGATCCAGCGTCCTACATACTTCGATGTTCTGGTAACCGAGAATATGTTTGGTGATATTTTGACTGACGAAGCGTCGATGCTGGCTGGTTCTATGGGGATGCTACCCTCAGCCAGCCTGGCCGCGGTGCCCAAGCCGGGCGTGAGGGCCTTTGGGCTTTATGAGCCTATTCATGGCAGTGCTCCCAAGAGGGCGGGCCAGAATATGGCCAATCCAGTGGCTACTATCCTGAGCTGCGCCATGATGCTACGCTATTCGTTCGGGCTGGAGAAGGAAGCGCAGATTGTTGAGAAGGCAGTGGTCAGTGCTCTGGAGGCTGGCTACCGTACGTATGATATCATGGATGAGGCGAGCGTAAGGGTGGGGACAAACGAGATGGGGGATTTGATCACCAAGAACATAAGGGCATGATGTCGTGTATGGTTCAGCTTCCAGAACAGGTGTAGCTGACCTTCCTCTTCACTACGGCAAAGCATCTCCCCATGTTTGTGGCCAATAGGCTGCGGATATCCCTGAAAGTTTTGACTGAGAAGCGAATTTAGCTATAATGTTAGACTGAGGATGCGAGTTATTGCTGGCAGTGTGAAGGGAGCAAGACTCAGGTCTCCAAAGAGCTATACTCGTCCCACAACTGAGTTGGTTCGTGGGGCAATACTCTCCATCCTGCAACCCATGGTTGGCGAGGACTGGCAAGCCGTTGACCTCTATGCTGGCAGCGGTGCGTTGGGAATTGAAGCCCTCAGTCGTGGTGCTCGCTGGGTGGATTTTGTTGAACGCAACGCGCGATCTTGCGATATGATCAGGGACAATCTGAAGAAGACAGGTTTGACATCGCAATCGGCAGTCTACTGTTGCAGTGTCAATAGAGCGTTTTCCATAGTCAACAAAGTGTATGATGTGGTCTTTCTGGACCCCCCGTATTCCGATACCTCACTGGAGAGCACCCTGAGCAATCTCTTCGAATCTCGTCTTGTTGGAGGAGACTCCACAGTGGTGGTACAACACTCTACACACCAGCCCTTGCCCCAGGAGTTCAAATCATTTCACCTCATTAAGAGTCGGCGTTATGGGGACACCTGCCTTTCATTCTATCGACAGGAGGATGATAATTGAGAATAGCGCTCTACCCCGGCAGCTTCGATCCGGTAACCAAAGGACATGTGGATGTTGCCACCAGAGCGGCATCCCTCTTTGATGAACTGGTCATCGGCGTATTCGACACGCCTCCGAAAAACCTCCTGTTCACAACTGCAGAGCGGGTGGCTCTAGTTAAGGAAGCGACGGCTCACGTGCCTAATGTGCGCGTTGAAGCCTATAGCTCTCTTACTATCGAATTCGCCAGACGGATAGGTGCCAAGTTTATCGTGCGTGGTTTGCGGATGGGCTCTGACTTTGAGCGAGAGTTTGACATGGCTCTGATGAACCGCAAGATGGCACCGGTCATAGACACCATCTGCCTTATGTCTAACGCAGATTACCAGTTCATCAGCTCAAGCTTGCTCAAAGAGGCGGCTCATGGTGGTGGAGATGTCAGTGTTTTTGTGCCTGACTGCTCTGCCAGAGCCTTGATCAAGAAGCTGTCGCTCAAGCCTGAGAAGAAGAACAGAAGAAAAAAGTAGAACAAACACAGAAGGAGGAAACTGAATGGCCTACAAAATTACGGAGGAGTGTATTAGCTGTGGGGCTTGTGAGGTAGAGTGCAAGAACGCTGCCATCAAGGAAGCGGATACAATCTATGTCATCGACCCTGACAAATGCACTGAGTGTGTAGGCTGGTACTCGACTGCTAAATGTGTGGAGCAGTGCCCTGTGGATTGCTGTGTGCCTGATCCGGCCCACAAAGAGACCAAGGAGCAGTTGCTCGAGAAGTGGAAGAAGCAGAATCCGGGGAAGACGCCAGCCGCTGCCTAGTCCGATCTGCAATTGATGGGCAGGAAGGCTCTGGCCTTTCTGCCCGCCCGCACATCAGGCAAAGAACTCCCTGACCACGCTGAACCTCTCAGGGAGGAGAAGTAGCAACAGACGGAAGCTGTCCATCAGTAACTCGGCCAGCGCAGAGTTGCCAATAGCCTCCTCTACCCCAGATGCCCCGACGCCGGCTGCCCATCTACCTACAGCTATGAGAACGGCGGCAGCGAGCAGGGCGCCAACAAACAGCCCCAGCAGCGCTCCCCCGAGTGAATCCAGCCATCCCAGCATTATCAGCTTGATGAACTGCTTGATGATGGTGCCCACTATGTGGAATATCACCATGACAATGATCAGGACGATGATAAAGGCCAGTATGTATGCCCACCCTGCACCGTCAGGCGAAATCTTGTCGGCCAGGGGATCAGCGGCCCAGCCGGCCAAGGCTACGCCAGCGATCAGTCCGAGAAAACCGACGAAGGACATAATAAGCCCTTGCCTGAATCCAGAGAAGGCACCGATCAACGCTATGATGATAATTACGCCATCTACCCAGTTCATTATTCACCTCGTAAGTGCTCAGCGGGATAGCCAAGTCTGGATTGTGCTACTCATATCATATACCAGATACCGGATGGTCAAGTTTAGAGGACTAGCCGGGACAATAGCCAGGTGATGATCATCAGGATGGCAATGGCTACGAATGGGGCGAAGTCGATCATGTCGATTCTGGGCACTATGCGGCGCAGAGGGGCAATGATCGGTTCGGTAATGTAGTTAAGGATGACTATTATGGGGTTGTCGGGACTGATCGGGAACCAGGAGAGGATGGCCCGGATATTGACATAGAATGACGACAGTAGTCACCAGTGTTTCGATGGTTCTACTCCCCTCTGAGCGCTTTTGCCTTCTCGTAAGCAGCGATGATTGCCCGGGCCAGGAGGGCTCTCAAGCTTCCCTCCTCCAGTTGGTGCAAACCCTCGGCTGTTGTCCCTCCGGGAGAGGTGACCTGATTTCGCAGCTCGGCGGGGTGTTTGCCTGACTTCTGGATCAGATGTGTTGATCCTGAGACCGTTTCCAGTACCAGCTCGTGGGCCAGGTCACGGGGGAGGCCGATTCGTACTGCGGCATCGACTAAAGACTCAATAATGAGGAAAATGTAGGCTGGCCCGCTGCCACTCACTGCCGTAGCCATATCGATATACTTCTCATCGGGGACAAATACCTGCTTGCCCAGTGCCCCCAGTACCAACCGTGCTCTCTGTTTATCTTCCTCTTTTGTGTCGCCGGTGGCTGTCCATACGGTCATCCCTTCCCCGATCAGGGCGGGCATGTTGGGCATGGCCCGAACAACCGACTTACGATCCAGCCCTTGGCACAGCTTGGCCAGGGTTATCCCGGCGGCTATGGAGAGGACCGTCTGCCCTGGTTTGATGGAACCTTTGAGATCCTCCATCACTTCAGGCATCGAGACTGGTTTAACGGCCAAAATGATGACTTCAGCCTTCTCTGCGGCGGAGCGGTTGTTCGGAAGGGCGGCGATGCCGTATTTCTGGCTGAGGTAGGAACGCCTGGCCTCGCTGACATCACTGGCCGCGATATCTGTGGCCTCGGCCACACCTCCGTCCAGAATGCTCCGGATCATAGCCTCGCCCATGTTGCCGCCGCCGATGAAGGCAATTCTCATGATGCTAGTCCTCCCTCTCACCGAAGATAGCCCGTCCGATTCTTACCATAGTGGCCCCTTCCTCGATAGCCACCTCGAAGTCA
Organism: Chloroflexi bacterium RBG_13_53_26; assembly: GCA_001795035.1. Lineage (GTDB taxonomy): Bacteria > Chloroflexota > Dehalococcoidia > UBA2247 > RBG-13-53-26 > RBG-13-53-26. The sequence continues at coordinate 1,426 of MGMW01000078.1, read as the reverse complement.
TCGGTCATGCCCATAGAAAGATGCTCCAATCCCAGGGAATCCCTCAACATCCTGAGCTGCCTGAATATAGGTCGGATGTCCTCAGGATTGTCAGTGTATGGAGCGATGGTCATCAGCCCCTTTATCTCCAGGTGAGGAAGGTGAGACGCTTGCTCTATTGTTGAGCGAACCTTGTTGGGAGGGAAGCCGTATTTGCTGGCTTCGCCAGAGACATTGACCTGGATGAGGATGGGGATAGCCTGCTGAGCGTGTTCGCTGATGGCCTCGGCTAGTCTGATGGAATCAACGCTGTGAATAACATCGAAGAGTTCTATAGCTGTCTTCACCTTGTTGGTCTGCAGATGGCCCACCATATGCCAGGTGGGACGCGGCTGAAGCACCGATAGCTGAGCCATCTTGTCCTTTGCCTCCTGGATTCTACTCTCCCCGAAGTGCCTGATACCTGCCTGGAAAGCCTGTTGAATGAGCAGCGGATCCACTGTCTTGGTCACTCCGATGACGGTTAAGTCGGCAGGAGACCTGCCAGCCTTTGTGGCCGCTCTGGCGATGCGCCGCTGGACTTCATGGACATTCTGTCCAATGTCTGCTGATTTGATGTCGGGTGACGCCGGATTACCGTGCATGATGGACTAAAGTATACCGTGGTTTGTCTCAAACCTGAAGTTGAGGAAGACCCCTGCTGGGTGTCAGGTCCCTGACACCCAGCAGAATATGAATCTCTGCCTTGCCAAAGGAGGACTGCAGCCGCTTTCCTGCTATGGTGTGACTGGCACAGGTTTTGCGGCGCTGGGCTTCAGGGTTCTGACCCAGCCTGCCCAGACCAGCAAGACAAACAGCATGTTGAAGAGATAGAAGTAGTTGTGGACATTGACGCCGGTGCGCCATTCCAGGTAGATGCTAATGGTGATCCGGAACAGATTGAAAGCCACCAGTATCACTAAGCCCGCAGTGAGGCCGATAAGCCGCTGTCGGCGGGTGACCCTGGACTCGGCCAGGACCAGCCCCAAGTAGACCCAGAAGAGCACCCCGCCCAGGCAGGCCATGGTGACATCGAAGGTGAGGAGAGGGTCGTTCACCGTTATGATCGGACCTGAAACCGAGTGGTTTACCCCGGCCAGTCCCAGGGTCCAGCCCACGAATGATGCCGTAGCATTTCGCAGTGTGTTATGGACGGAGGGAAAGAGAGCAGCGACTGCCACCTCCAGGCCGATGAGGAGCAGGAAGACAACGGCGTAGCGGATGAGGAAGCGGAGAAAGGGCTGCTTGATCCGGCGGGCGGCGACGAAATAACCGACGGCACCAAAGCCAGCGATCAAACCGATGAGGACTGCCAGCACCGCGGCCAGCGCTATGGCCCAGTTGGAGAGGAGGCTACTGGTTTCCAACAATCATCCTCCGTATCCCATTGGCTGACTCCACACTGTAC
>MGMW01000077.1 GCA_001795035.1 Chloroflexi bacterium RBG_13_53_26 | reverse complement strand
GTGAGCGTAGCTATGTCCATTAACGGTGATCACTGGATCGCTGCCCCCGGTGGACTCCAGGGTTACCTCGCCGCCAGGGCACATACAGAAGGTTCTCACGCGGTCATCGAAAGTCTGGGTGAAGAACTCCAACTTCGGCTCGTAGAGAATATCGGTTAGCTCTTCCAGCACTGCACTGGGCAACTCTACCCTCACGCCAACGTCAACAGGATTGTTGTACAGGGTGAGTTTCAATCTATCGGCTTCCTGAACCAGCCAATCGGCTCCTTCTCGGCCCGGAGCAAGGATCAAGTAGTCGCACTCCAGTCGTTCACCGTCCTCGGTCTCGATTCCCTTCACCGCAGTATTGTCGGTCAAGATGGCAGAGCCTGTCTTCTCTACTTGAATCTCCACCTTAGCGGAAAGCGATTTCTGCATTGCGTTGATGATATCGCGACAGTGTTCTGTCCCCAGATGTCGAATGGGCACCGGAGTGAGACGCAGTTCTGCCATGCTTGCCCTTCGAGAGAGTTGCTCCACTTCCTCGCCAACGCCATATAGCTTGTCGGTTGCCCCGAATTGGAGATAGATACTATCCACATGGCGGATAAGGTCGCACGTTTCCTTCTCTCCCAGGTATTCCTTGAGGTGTCCTCCCACGTGTGGAGAGAGCGTCATCTTGCCATCGCTGAAGGCTCCAGCTCCTCCAAATCCACTGACCAGGTTGCACGGGGCGCACGAAAGGCAGTTGATATCCTTGTGTGAGACAAGGCAATTGCGATTGTCCAGGTCCTTGCCTTTCTCCAGGAGAAGAACTTTCAATCCTGGGGATCTGGACAGCTCCAGGGCGGCGAATATGCCTGCCGGCCCTCCACCGACGATGACCACGTCATATTTTCTTGACACTGGCTCCTCCAACCGCACTCTCTGGCCACCGCACAAGATAGCACAGGAAGCTTTTGCAGCGCAAGCTTTTGCAGCAGGGACTCACTATGGTATGATTAGAGGTTGCGAATTGCGACGAGGATTTCATGTTTACTGTTGGTGTTCTCACGGTGAGTGACAAGGGGTCGAGGGGAGAGCGTGTGGATGAAAGTGGTAAGGTCATCCAGCAGTGCCTTGCTTCCCTCGGAGTTCAGAACACGAACTATGAGATTGTGCCGGACGAACGGGAATCGATTTCAGATAGACTCAAGGAATGGGCTGACGAGGGCGTGGATCTGATACTTACCACAGGAGGCACTGGGCTGGCACCGAGAGATGTGACCCCTGAAGCTACTCTTGACATAGTTGATAGGATTGTTCCTGGCTTTGGCGAGGCGATGCGGGCACAGAGTCTCGAGTACACTCCTCTGGCCATGCTGAGCCGGGCTGTAGCTGGGATCCGTGGGAGAACCCTGATTATCAATCTGCCTGGCAGCCCCAAGGCAGTAAAGGAATGTCTTGGAGCCATATTGCCTGCTCTCCCTCATGCCCTGGAGACCGTTCGAGGACAAGCGGCCGAGTGTGCCCAGAGTTAGGGAGGGCGAGCGAGACAGCATGCGCATCGATATACTCAGCCTGTTTCCAAAGATGTTCGATGGCCCGTTCGGCGAGAGCATTGTCAAAAGGGCAGTTGATCGGAGTGCAGTGAGCATATACATTCACAATTTTCGGGACTATGCTCACGACAGGCATCACACTGTGGATGATTATTCCTTTGGTGGTGGGGAGGGGATGGTGCTGAAGCCGGAGCCTATTTTTGAGGCAGTGGAGTCGATAAAGCAGCTTATGGATGAGGATGCCGTTCCGGTTGTTCTACTGACTCCTCAGGGGCGGCTCTTCTGTCATCAGGTTGCTCTGGAGTTGTCAAAGCAAAGAAACCTGATTCTTATTTGCGGGCACTATGAAGGGGTGGATGAGAGGATCAGGCAGAATCTGGTTTCGGATGAGATCAGCATTGGCGAATATGTGCTCACCGGCGGTGAGCTGGCGGCCATGGTAGTAGTGGATGCTGTGGTCAGGTTGCTGCCCGGCGTTTTGGGATCGGAGCAATCAGTGAAGAACGATTCTTATGCCAAGGGTTTCCTGGAATACCCGCAGTATACTCGACCTCGTGTGTATAGAGGGTGGGAAGTGCCGGAGGTATTGCTTTCGGGGAACCACCAGGAAATTGCCAGATGGCGATGCGAGGAAGCTATTGAGCGCACTCTACTTCGTCGGCCTGATCTCCTGTCAAAGGCCGTTTTGTCTGAAGAGGAGAAGAAGCTGGTAGATAGAATAAGGGCAAGAAGGGGGTTCAATTGAGCAACGATATTAGGTGGCTGGTAGAGAGCAAACGAAGGCCGAATATTCCTCCGATTCATCCTGGCGACAGAGTGAAGGTGAGTGTTAAAGCCAAAGAGGGAGAGAAGGAGCGCACTCAGATCTTCCACGGTGTGATCATTAGGATGCGGAAGGGTGGCAACAATGCCAGTTTCACGGTAAGGCAAGTGGCGTATGGCATAGGGGTGGAGCGAACATTCTTCCTGAATTCCCCGTACGTAGAGAAGATAGAAGTGGTACAGCACGGAGACGTAAGACGGGCCAGACTCTTTTATCTGCGCGGTCTCAGCAGCAAGGCCACCCGTGCCAAGTTGAAGGCCAAGACCAAAGTAGTGGGGCAAGAGTTGCTGGTGGGAGAAGAGATCAGCATAGAAGATCAACCAGAGTTGTTGGAAGTGCAACCAGAACCGGAGGAAGGGGAAAAGGCGCCGGAATAGAAGAATGGAAAGGGAGACATGAGCTATGCCGAGGTTGCTGTAAACTCACCGGTAGCTCAGCGTCGAACCTTTAGCTACAGTATTCCGCCGTCTCTCAATCCCGTTGTCGGACAAGCCGTATGGGTTCCCTTCGGCTCCAAGGTCCTTCAAGGTATCGTCTTACAGTTAGCCGACTATCCTGAGGTTGAAGAGACAAGAGACATAGTCGGTGTTATTGACCCCCGTCCACTGCTCTCACCCATTCAGATCGAACTCGCACGCTGGATAAGTGAGTACTACCTGTCGCCTCTCTTCGATGCCGTCGCCTTGATGCTGCCGCCAGGATTCGAGCGAAGGTTAGTCACCTTTTTCCATGTTGCTCCGGAGTGTCCTGCATCTGCGTCCTCCGGCGCTCCTACCTCTGAAGAGAGGCAACTGTTGACACTTCTGGAGAAGGAGGGGAAGGTAGCTCAGAGGGCACTGGAGAAGGTCCTGGGTAAGAAGAAGGCTGCACTGGTACTAAGGCAGCTCCTCAGCAAGGGGCTGGTGACCAAGAGCCAGGAACTGGAAAGGGTGCGGGTCAGGCCAAAGGTTCTGGCCTATTTACGCTTGGTAGCTGATGCTCATGCGGCCATGGAGGCAGCAGAACGCCTGGCGCGTAGAGCACCGAAACAGGCAGCCCTCCTCAAATTTCTGGCGGGTAGAAGAAGCCCTGTTTCTTTGAGGGAAGCCGAAGGAGAGGTCGGGCGCACTGCTGCTACAGCCAGGGCGTTGCAGGTCAAGGGCCTGATTGTCATTGAAGATGTCCACGTTTGGCGCGACCCTCTTGTGGATCGCGTTTTCCTGCCCAGTGTACCTCCTATCCCCACTGCAGCACAGGAAGCAGCTCTGAGCCAGATCCGCGCTGCTCTGAGAGAGCCACGAGAAAATGGCACGGTGGTGTTTCTGCTACACGGTGTCACTGGCAGCGGAAAAACCGAGGTCTATCTGCGGTCTCTGGCGGAAGTGGTGGCTCTGGGCAAGCGTGGCATTGTCCTCGTGCCCGAGATATCGCTCACTCCACAGACCATCGAACGGTTTGCCTCTCGTTTCCCCGGTCGTGTGGCTATTCTTCACAGCAGGCTATCTCTGGGAGAGCAATTCGATGAGTGGCAGAGGATAAGTGAAGGGGCTTTTGATGTGGTTATCGGCCCTCGGGGAGCGATCTTCGCCCCCCAGCCGGATATTGGGCTCATAGTCATCGATGAAGAACATGAGTGGAGCTACAAACAGGAAGAACAATCACCCCGCTACCATGCCCGGGAGGTAGCCCTCAAGCTGGCGGAGCTCAGCGGAGCGGTGACCATCCTCGGCAGCGCCACTCCTGATGTTGAGAGCTACTATCGCGCTCAGACGGGGAGTCATACACTGCTGCAGCTCCCTCAGCGAATCACCGTGAGGGGTGAGTCGCCCCTTCCTGAGGTAGAGGTGGTGGACATGCGTGAAGAGCTGAAGGCAGGAAACAGGAGCATCTTCAGCCGTTCGTTGCGCAAAGCCATTACCGAGATACTTGCTGCTGGGGATCAGGCCATTCTTTTCCTCAACCGTCGGGGGACAGCCACCTTCGTCCAGTGCCGAGACTGTGGCTTTGCTTTGAAATGCCATCGGTGTGATCTGGCGCTGACTTATCATGGGGTGGAGGATATGCTGGTGTGTCACCACTGTGGCCACAAAAAGCCGGTGCCCGCGATCTGTCCTAGCTGCCTGAGCAGGCGAATCAGATTCCTCGGCCTTGGTACCCAGCGGGTGGAGGAGGAGGTGTCCCGAGCTTTCCCTGAGGCGAGACTACTACGCTGGGATCGGGATGTAACCAGAGGGAAAAACGCTCACGAGAGGATTCTGAAGTCCTTCCTGGCGCACGAGGCGGATATTCTCATTGGGACACAGATGATCGCCAAGGGATTGGATTTGCCTCTGGTGACGCTGGTGGGGATACTCTCTGCTGACACCGTACTTCACCTTCCTGACATTCGCGCTTGCGAGCGCACCTTTCAGCTTCTGAGTCAGGTGGCAGGGAGGGCTGGTCGCGGCTCCAGTCCAGGACGCGTTGTGGTGCAGACATATACCCCTGAACACTATGCAGTAGCTTGGGGAGCAAAGCATGACTATATCTCCTTCTATAGTCAGGAGATCGACTACCGTCGCCAGCTAAAGAATCCTCCCTTCAATCGGTTGGTTTCCCTTGTCTACACACACAGCAATGCCGAGGCATGTCGGCGTGGGGCTGAGAGAATGCATCAGCAACTGGTGGAGAGGAGGGCTTCCGGAGGCATGGACATAGCCCTGATCGGCCCTTCCCCGATGTTCTTCGGAAGGGTGCGTGGCCGATTTCGATGGCAGATCATCCTGCGAGGCTCCGACCCCAGTCGTCTCATGGGCGATCTGTCTTTGCCCCAGGGCTGGGTGGTTGATGTGGACCCGATCAACCTGTTGTGAAGGTATCCCGGGCATGCTGCGTGATCGTGTGGGTTGTGTTGGGACCTGCAATGGACGCTTGAAGGCTACTCTTCCTTTCGGAGGTATTTGCGGCTGCGATTTCACAGGTCTATAATTTTCGTATAGCTACGTAGTCTCCCCTGGAGGTTTTTGAATGGCCGTACTGTCCATCTGTTGTGCACCGGATCCGGTGCTGCGCCGAAGAGCTAAGCGGGTTAGCAGCCTTGATGGCTCTATACAGAAGCTGATAGATGATATGCTGGAGACCATGCCGGCCGTCTCTGGTGTGGGGTTGGCAGCGCCCCAGGTGGGAGTCTCTCTGCGTATCGCTGTGATCGGCCTTGCGGATGAAGATCCCATCGTCATGGTCAATCCGGAGATAGTCAAAAGGTCGGGCGAACGCACTGTGGTGGAGGGGTGCCTCAGCGTGCCCGGATACCGGGGGGAGATCAGTCGATCCGTTTCAGTGACAGTGAAAGCTCGTGATCGCCAGGGGAAGGAGTTTAGAGTCAAGGGGACAGAACTCCTGGCCCAAGCACTGGAGCATGAACTGGATCACCTCAACGGGGTGCTCTATCTCGATTACCTTGAAAGCCCCGACAAGCTGTATGAGATCGAAGCTGAGGAAGAGCAGGGCTTGTGACGAAGATCTCACTGGGGTTAGAGGAGCCTTCAGTCCTGCGGAAGGTGACTGACTTCCTTATCCAAAAGGACATCGGAGCTTATCTTGTTGGTGGATACATCCGTGACACGCTCCTGGGTCGCTCCACAAGAGATGTCGATATTGCTGTGACCGCAGCGGCTCCAGAGGTGGGGCGGAAGCTAGCAGATACACTACAGGGCAAGTATGTGCTGCTGGATGAAACCAACGGAATAGTCAGGGTGATACTGACAGAAGGCGATCGAGAGAAGGGCATCCAGTGGCATTTAGATCTCTCAACTATCCACGAGAGTATAGAAGCAGACCTTGCCCGTCGTGACTTCACTATGGATGCCATGGCAGTTGATTTGAGAGCAGCGAGGAGGGCAGGATCGGTTGAGTTGATTGACCCCTTTCAGGGGGGCGAGGATCTGGAGAAGCGTCTTCTCAGGATAGTAAGTGGTACTGTCTTTGAGGACGACCCGGCCCGCCTGATACGGGCGGTGAGGCTGGCTGCAGAGTACGGCTTCTCGATTGAGGCTGAGAGCGAAGTCCTCCTTGGGAAGCGGAGCCAGCTTGTCCGACAGGTTGCCGGTGAGAGGGTGAAGGAAGAACTCTGCCGTATACTGGCCGTGCCGAACTCGGCCCATTCTCTGATCCACATGGATAGACTTGGGCTACTGACGATTATTGTGCCTGAGCTAGCTGCTACCAAAGGGGTGGAACAGCCCAGGGAACATTTCTGGGATGTATTTCACCACTCGATAGAAACGGTGGCTGCTCTGGAACGTCTGCTCAACAGATGCGGAGAGGATGACGTTCTGGCCTGTGTTCCTCACCGACTGTATGCCGGTAGCCATTTTGAGGAGGAGATCGGCCGTGGGGTGACCAGAGCTGTTGTGACAAAGCTGGCGGCACTTCTTCATGATATCGCCAAGCCACAGACCAAGACCATGGAACCGGATGGCAGAGCCCGCTTCTTCGGACATACTAAGGAGGGGGCAATGGTGGCTGGGGATATCCTTCGGAGGCTCAGGTTCGGTACGCGAGAGATACGGATGGTGCAGAAGATGATAGAGGCCCATCTTCGACTGTGGCAGATGGGTGGAGAAGAGGGAATACCCAGCCGAAGAGCCATCTATCGCTACTTTCGTGACACAGGCGACGTGGGTATCGATGTCATCTTTCTCAGTCTGGCCGATTTTCTGGCCACTCGGGGTCCGGACCTGGACGTGTATGAATGGAAGCGGCACTGCCGATTGATGGAGTACATATTGACTCAGCGGGAGGAAGAGAAGAGCATAGTGTCTCCTCCTAAGCTGATTGATGGGCATGACCTGATGAGCATCTTTGGTTTCAAG
>MGMW01000076.1:548-8466 GCA_001795035.1 Chloroflexi bacterium RBG_13_53_26 | reverse complement strand
CTGCTTTGTCAAAGGCTTGTAGCCAGTTGTGATACCTGAAGTGTTCGCTCCAAGCATCGAAGGTGCTACCGGCCTGCCAGGCATAGAATATTACCTTGCCGATTCGACGGTCACCACGTGCTAAGATAGTCTCCAGCAGGCTTGTCTCAGGATTTCCCCAGGACAGATGACATTGCAGGTTGCGGAGGCCTTTCTTCAGCACATCATATTTGAGGTTCAGTTGTTCCTGGCTGTCCTGAGCCACCCATTGAAACGGGGTATGCGCCTTGGGTACGAAGGCTGATACACTGAGCTTTATCCGGGGTGCACTTCCTCTACCTATGTGACGTAACTTACGCACTAAGTTGACGATACCTTCGACATCTTCCATGGTTTCAGTTGGCAAGCCGATCATGAAGTATAGCTTGATGTTCCTCCACCCTTTCTCAGCAGCGACGGTCACGGTGTCGATAATCTGTGCATCAGACACATATTTATTGATCACCTTCCTTAGCCGCTCGGTGCCTGCTTCAGGTGCGAAGGTAAGCCCCGGTTTCTTGGCGAAGCGGAGACAGTCTACCAGTTCGACCGAAAAGGCATCAATGCGCAGACTGGGTAGAGAGATTGCCAGTTGGCGGTCACCACAGTCGTGTGCCAGGGTGCTCAACAAGCAGTCGATTTCCGGATAGTCGTTTGTGGTGAGGGAAACCAGGGATAACTCGCTGTAGCCACAGTTCTGGATAAGCTGCTTTGCTGCCTCCACTATTTCTTGCTGACTTCGATGGCGTTGAGGACGGTAAACAAAACCTGCTTGGCAGAAACGACAGCCACGTGTGCAACCACGTTGAATCTCAATGGCACCGCGGTCATGGACTACTGCAATGGAAGGAACCACTGGTCTGACGATCGCGGGGGGCAATGATGCTAGTCTGCGCTGCTTGACTACTGGCTTTGCCTGAAGGGGCATGGCACCAATTTCGGTAGTGCTTCCGTCGGAATGGCAATCTGTCGGAAGCAGGTCAGGCGCATACACTCCGGGAATCGTGGCCAGTCTGGATACTATCTCGCTTTTCTTGCAGCCCTCTTCCTTGCATTTTCGAAAGGTCTCCACTATCTCTACAGCCAGCTCTTCTCCATCCCCAACTGCAAAAAGGTCAATGAAGTCTGCCATGGGCTCAGGGTTAAGGGCGCAAGTACCCCCGGCTAGTATCAGGGGATGGGATTCATCTCTATTGCTGGCCAATACTGGTATACCGGCTAGATCGAGCATGTTGAGAACATTGGTGTAGGTGAGCTCATAACCCAAGGAGAAACCGATAATATCGAATTCACTCAACGCTCGCTGGGAATCGAGGCTGAGGAGAGAAATTTTTTCCTGGCGCATTGCAGCCTCCATGTCAATCCAGGGCGCAAATACTCTTTCAGCAAGGACATGGGGTTGCCTGTTGAGCAGCTCATAGAGGATAGGCAAGGCCATGTTGGACATGCCTATCTCGTAGACGTCTGGATAGGCAAGTGCAACCTTCACTTCGGCTGCCTGCCAATCCTTCACTATGCTATTCCATTCACCGCCGGTATAGCGTCCCGGCCTGGTGACTTTACATAAAATGCTATCGGGATAACCCATTGTCTTCCTCTCTTATCGCATTCACATTATATTCTGTACGTAATTTGGTCTCAACCGAACCCGAATTATTCTCATTTTTGTCACAGTTTTCCGGCTAGCTTGGAAGGCAGAGTTTGTTCATCTTGACAGGTACTTTGCCAGCCCTTAGCATATACCCTTGGCGTGCTTCCGGCATAGCTCCGTGTGTTAGAGTATAGGAGGAGGCTAGTTTGCTGGCCCAGAAACAAATGGATCAAGTGATCGATAGTTTTGTCGAGCGCTTGAAATCCGAGGGGTATCTTGTCGCACAGGCTGCTGCAGTACATGGCAAGTCTGGCTTAGAACGTACTTTTGACTACCTGGTGCATCGGCAGCATGGTCTAATAACCTACACCATTGCTATTGATGCTATTACCAATGCCGAAGATCCAGAGGTGAGTCTTCAGAAGCTTTTTGCTTTTGAGGACAAGTGTCTGGACTGCGGGATTGAACATCGGGTGATCATTGCAGTTCCCCACCTCAGTTCTGTAGCTGGCCAGTTTGCACAGAAGGACGGGGTAAAAGTCTTTGATAACTCGGCGATGCAGGCATTCCTGGATCGTCCACCTGTGGCCCGGGAGGTACCGAAAGGGATGCCATCGGGGTTCAAGGAGAAATCCGAGGTTATCGCGGCTTTGCGACTTGCCGGTTATCAGATCAAGGAAGATGCTACATTGGAGGGCAGCTCCGGTACAGTACATAGTTTTGAGGCCATAGCATTCTTGGATGATGGTTTCCTGGTATCCAGGATAGGGATTGATCATGCCGATGGCGATGTCGTAGATCTGGGTCAAGTATCTTTGTTTGACGTTAAGTGCGGTGATACTTTCATCAGGGAGAAGATACTCTTGGTCTCAGGGAAGCCTACTGCTGCAGCCAAGGAGTTTGCGGTACAGCACGGGATACAATTGGCCAGTCTGGATGGGCAAGTCGAATCGGTTGATATCGTAGAGGAGTCTCCTTCTCCAAATGCGTTCACAATGCGGAGCGTTGTTGATCAGCTTTTGATAGGGCGGTCAAAGCCAAAGCGTCGTGAGAAAAAGACAGACAGAAAGGGCGTATCTGGGAGTGCAACAGTTTCTGAGGAAGTAGTGAAGAAGGGAGAACTCAAGTCTGAGGAGATAGCAGGCGCTGGAGATGTGACACTGGTTGAGGACATATCGTCGATGGAACTGACCACGCAGGTTGAGCAGCCTGCGATAGTGCTGGAACCCTCGGGATTGAAGGTTGACACCGTTGCGGGTGAAGAGCCGCTCCCTGGACAGGTGGAGGCAGAGGATGGAACCCAGATTGTTTTGGAACCTGTCGAGCCGTTGGTTGGCGAGGTAGCAGTTGACGAGTCGAAAGTACTGGAGCCCCCGAAGCCAGTCGTAGAAGAGGTGGTGGAAAAGCCCAAGGTGAAGCTGAACAAAGCCGCTGGCCCCGATGCTCTGCGGCTGATCCCCGAAAACATGGCCAGGAAGTTCACTGTTATTCCCCTCAGTGTTGAGGACAACGTCCTGGAAGTGGCTATGGTTAACACCAGCGACATTGTGACTATCCAGGTTCTGGAACGTCGGAGCAAGATGAGGGTACGTGCTGTTGCTGCTGAGAAGCGTGCAATCGAGGAATCCATTGATTTCAACTACAAGAAATTTGGCCAGATTGCCGAGCAGATCGCGCGCATCGATACTGGTATTGACGCTAATGCGAGCGTGGACCTGGTGGCAGCCACCGCCAATGCTCCAGTGGCAGCCGCTCTGAATCTTGTTATTGAAGAGGCCGTCAAGGCGAGGGCATCGGACATACATATCGAGCCGGAAGAGAAGAGGTTGCGTATTCGCTACCGTATCGATGGGGTTCTGCAAGAGGTCATGTCTCTGCCCATCAAAATACATCCGCCATTGACCTCCCGTGTCAAGGTGATGTCTGATTTGAATATTGCTGACCATATCAGGCCGCAAGATGGGCAGTTCTCGGTTGAGGTAAAAGGTAAGGGTATAGATATCCGAGTAGCCACCAGCCCTACGGTGCACGGCGAAACCGTGGTGATGCGCCTTCTGGACAAATCCGTGGCTGTGTTGTCTTTAACACAACTTGGTTTCTCGCCTGAAGCTCTAAAGAAGTACGAGAAGGTGTTAACCGTGCCCTTCGGCATGATCCTGGTCAGCGGGCCTACGGGCGCGGGCAAGACGACTACTCTCTATGCATCGGTGAATACACTGGACAAGGTAACACGAAATATCATCACTGTTGAAGACCCTGTGGAATACCGCTTTGAGAACATAAAGCAAATTCAGGTCAACCCAAAAGCTGGTGTCACCTTTGCGGGCACTTTGCGCTCCATGATGCGCCTTGATCCTGATGTGATACTGGTGGGTGAGATTCGAGACGCAGAGACAGCCACCATTGCGGTAAAAGCTGCGCTCACTGGTCATCTCGTTCTCTCTTCCATTCATGCCAATGATGCCGTGGGAGTTGTCTATCGTCTCCTCGACCTAGGTGTGGAGCCGTTTCTTGTCTCCTCGGTTATTAGCGGAACTCTAGCCCAGCGCATGGTACGGCGCATTTGCCCGAGTTGTGCCAGTGAGGTGAAGCCTTCGGAAGCGGAAATGTCGGCCTATCGTGGTGCTACCGGAGAAGAACTGGAGAAGTATCTCTCCGGCAGTGGATGCGATATGTGTTCTTATACCGGCTATCGGGGCAGGATGGGACTCTATGAGATCCTGATAATGACTGACACCCTGAGATCTATCATATTGAAGGGAGCCACCGGCCCGGAGGTGAGACAAGCGGCGATCAAAGAAGGGATGACTACCATACTGAAGGATGGAATGCTGAAGGTCAAACAGGGAATGACGACTGTTTCTGAGGTACTGCGCAATGCCTATTCTATAGAATAGGCATTGCGTACTGCTGTACGCAGGTCAAGGTCAGGCTATCGTGGGGAAGTGCAGAGGGAGAGTATGCCGAATAGTATCGAGACAACAGCTACTGGTGGGAGTAGGAGAATGGCTCAACACGTTGAAGTGAGTCACAGTATCGGAGGTTAAGATGGACTATCGTTACGTAGCTTACAATCAGCAGAAGGAGTTAGTCAAAGGCAAGGTGAATGCGCCGACCGAAGCGGTGGCGCTGGATTTGCTTGGCTACAGTGGCCTGAAGATACTGAGTTTGAAGGAGGCCAAGCCGCTTATCAATCGAGAGAAGATGAAGGCGGCTTTCTCCTCGATAAAGGCGCGGGAAATAGTGATGTTCTCCAAGCAGCTTGCCCTGCTTATAGAGTCAGGATTCGACATTGCTGCTTCCCTTGACCTTCTGGAGTCCCAGATTCCCAACCGTGCTCTTAAGCGTGCTGTCAGCGAGGTGGCCAAGGACATCCGGAATGGTGTCAAACCATCTCAGGCTATGGCCAGTCACCCCATGGCTTTCTCTCCTCTCTATTGTCGCACTGTGGCGGTTGCTGAGGAGACCGGTAATCTGGAAAAGGCGTTGCGCCAGATGGCGGACCATCTTGAAAAGGGCGAGAATGCAGCCAAGAAGGTGCGTAGTGCACTCATGTATCCCGTTATCGTTTTCGTGCTGGCGATTCTGGTGATTGCGGTCATGGTTACCTTTGTCGTGCCGGCCTTCGAGGATCTGTATGCTTCTCTGGATACTGAGTTGCCATTGGTGACCAGAATCCTGCTGGGGACCACTGGCTTCCTCACTGACTGGGGTCTGTATATGATTCTTGCCCTTGTCGGCCTGGTAGTGGCGGTCTTTCTGGCTACGAGATCAGAGGAGGGAAAGTACAAACGAGACCAAGTAATGCTGCGTCTGCCGCTGTTTGGGCGCGTCATAATCCTGAGTGAGTTGTCGCGTTGTGCGGCGACCATATCCACGCTGTTCCGCGCAGGTGTACCTCTTCCGGAGGTAATTACCTTGTGTGCCAGTAGCAGCCAGAACAAGGTTATTGGCCGGGCCTTGATCGAAGTCAGACAGGAGATGCTCCAGGGCCAGGGCCTGGCTCGCCCCATGTCCAAGAACCCGGTGTTCCTTCCGTTGATTGTTCAGATGGCATCAGTAGGGGAGAATACGGGTAATCTGGATAACACCATGGACACGGTGGCCCAGAGCTATGACATGGACGCGACTGAGCGGACTGACATGCTCACTTCGCTGGTTGCACCAGTGACCACACTGGTCATGGGAGGCATGGTGGCGTTCATTGCGATTGCCCTTGTCTCAACCATGTACGGCATTATGGAGGGACTTGGATAGGACAAGGTCTGCCGGTTAGAGCAAAATCCAGGTAGTGAATCGAGAAGGGTGGTGAGGATGTTGAGACCTTGCCACCCTTTTAGTTTGACTGTGCGCCCTCCCCCAGCGAGAGATATTGCTGGTTCTCCTCTGGCCAACACGTGTTACATTAATCGACGGCTTCTGGAAACTACCCCTTACGGCAAAGTAACATGGTCCTTCGTGGTATTGACCCCATTGATGGAAACGGTTAGAATTCTCTCGGAATTCCCAGAAGGAGCTGATATGCAGTCCAGTCTGATTGGCAAGATCGAGAAAGCGAAGCGGTATGCTCAGGAGAGAGGCCGGATCACCTTTACTGACTTCAGGGTGAGTTTTCGGGGCGACAACGACAACTATGTACTCAGCTATGAAGAGGGGAAATGGGGCTGTTCCTGCCATTTCTTCTCTACCCGGGGAATGTGCAGCCATACTATGGCTCTGCAAAGGATACTTGCTGAGATGTTGCCTGAAGAGGCTATTTCGCTGGGCCTCGACTAGGAATAGTCTTCGGATTGTTGCCTGGGCCCCTGCGTTGAATAGTGTTCAGGGGCCAGTCCTTTCAGGTATGCAATTACCTCCGAGACCACAAAAAGCGATCCGGTGGCGCAGATAAGGTCTCCAGGCTTCGTTTTTGCCAGTGCCAGGTCTACTGCTCCAGCCACAGCCTCGGTCGTCGATGGTGTCTTCCCCCACTTCGAGAACTCTGCTACGAGCATAGAAGTGGTTGCAGCACGCGGGTTATTGGAATGGGTGACGATGATGTTGTCAGAAAGATTTGCCAGCTCAGCGACTATCCCAGCTACGTCCTTGTCCCTGGAAGTCCCGACAATCAGAACAATGTTGTCAAACTCGAAATATCGTTTGAGGGCCTGCCTCAACTTCGAGGCTGAATCGGCGTTGTGGGCTCCATCAACAATGAACAGCGGGTTGTGCTGCAGAACCTGTAGCCGCCCGGGCCAATAGACCTGCGATAGTCCCTCCGCTATGCTTGTGGGCGTGATCCTTATTCCTGAATTGGCCAGCACCTCCAAAGAAGCTACGGCAATAGCGGCATTATCCAATTGATACTCTCCAAGCAATGGAATCGAGAGATCGTACTCTGCCCTTAACCCCTTCAGCCGAAAAGATTGCCCCGAATAGCTGCTCTCTTTTATCTGCCAGGTGACATCTTTGCCTACCGTAGTCAGAGCCGCACCTTTCTCCTGGCAGACCCCTGCTATCACCGCCGATGCCTCAGGGTGTTGTGGGGCACAGACCACGGGGCAACCGGGTTTGATGATGCCTGCCTTCTCTGTTGCTATCCTGGCTAGCGTATCACCCAGTACCTCCGTATGGTCCAGGCTGATAGAGGTGATGGCGCATACTGCCGGTTCTACGACGTTGGTGGCATCCAGACGCCCGCCCAGTCCGGTCTCAAGTACCTGAAAATCCACGTCATTCTCTCTGAAATAGACAAAGGCCAAGGCAGACAGTATTTCGAAGGTGGTCAGTTCTCCAGCGATTTTCAGGCGATTCACAGTCTCAATTTCGGGTCTCAGCCTGTTGACTAAGTCGGCAAATTCTTTTTCCTCGATCGGTTTGCCGTCAACCTGTATCCTCTCCCTCATCGTGTGCAAATGTGGTGAGGTATAAAGCCCTGTCCTATAGCCGGAAGCTGTTAGCACACTGGCAATCATGGCCGAGGTGCTCCCTTTGCCCTTGGTACCGGCTATGTGAACGGACTTCGCTGCCAGATGAGGGTCGCCCAGCCTCTCAAGCAAAGCCTCCATACGAGAGAGATCAAAGACGATTGCCGAGCGAGACATCCTTTCGTAATCAGCGAAGCTGAGCACGTAGTCCAGAGCAGCTTGATACTCATTCCCATTCATTGGTTTATCTCGGCCAGACGATTTTCCCATCGATGATGGTCATGGCTACCTCTATGTTCTTTATTTCCTCTGGTAGCACTTTGGTGGGATCATCATTCAGAATCACCAGGTCGGCAAGCTTATTCTTGGCAATGGACCCCTTGATGTTCTCCTCGAAGGAAGC
>MGMW01000076.1:0-517 GCA_001795035.1 Chloroflexi bacterium RBG_13_53_26 | reverse complement strand
GCGTCTGAGATGGAAATGCCTTCTTTGGGCAGCAGGCTTTGTCCTGTCTCAGTGGTTCTGGTGACGGCAGCGTAGATACCCGCAAGGGGATTGAGGGGCACTACCGGTGTGTCCGAACCGGCAGCCACTCTCAATCCACCGGCACAGAGGGAGCCGATAGGATAAAGCCATTCCAGGTCGTCCGGTGGCACCGTAGCCAGGTATCTCTGGCCGCTGTAGTAGACAAAGGAGGGTTGGGTGACGACCAGGGCGTTGATCTTCTTTAGCCTTTGCACTAAACGTGGAGGACATACGGAGCAATGCTCTATGCGGTGGCGATGGCCGGCTCTTGGGGTTCTGGATAGGGCGTATTCCAGGGCTGTGAGTGCTGCCTCTACCGTAATCTGTTCATCGGCGTGGATGGCTACCTGGTATCCGAGCGCATGTGCCTGGTATACGAGCTGATTCAATTCCTCTTGCGGCGGACATAAGGATCCGGTAGTGGTATGAATGACGATCTTCACTGCTCCCGGACGCA